>NZ_CP114058.1:3711436-4020723 GCF_026967475.1 Rouxiella chamberiensis
ACCGTTTTATCGATGTCGGGACCGGCCCCGGCCTGCCAGGCATTCCGCTGGCGATTGTCCGCCCCGATGCTCATTTCACTCTGCTGGACAGCCTGGGCAAGCGCGTACGCTTCCTGCGTCAGGTACAGCATGAGCTCGGACTGAAAAACGTCGAGCCGGTGCAGAGCAGGGTAGAGGAGTTTATCCCCGAACCGGCTTTCGACGGCGTTATCAGCCGCGCGTTCGCGTCATTGCAGGACATGCTCTCCTGGTGTCATCATTTGCCGGTGAAAGGGCAGGGCCGTTTCTACGCCTTGAAAGGCCTTCGTCCCGATGACGAACTGGCTTCGCTGCCGGAAGGTATTGCGTTGCAGGAAGTCGTCAAGCTCCGCGTACCCGAGTTGGAAGGCGAAAGGCATCTGGTGATTTTGCGCGCCTGCTAAGTTTGTCTTGCGTCAATAAAACGTCAGAAAACAAGATGTTTAATTTAGGTAAAAATAAGCAAGCTAACTAGTTTGGCTATTTATTCGCTTTTTACCTGGATTTTACGGTTGAGCAGCAGCCGATTGACCTTTTGGCTTTAATCCAATGCGAAATAATCACTTTTGAAATTGAATTGCATTTAAGCGCTCAATATTTTAATTGTGATCAAATTGTTGTTATTTGTTGTTTGTTTGTGAAAAGAGCGGCAGGTAATTCAGTAGCGCCATTAATATTATTGCTTGAAGTCGTAAGTTGTTGTTTTTAATGGCTTGAAAATATAAGCCAAAAATGTGGATGAGTAAGGGCAGGCGAATAAATTAGCGGCTAAATACGAATTTTGTGATCCGGCGCACGCATATTTGTCGGGTTAAGGAATAAGTCGACAGCTGATTTGTCGTTATTTAGGGCTGTAGTTTGCTTATGAAAATAGCTCTAAAAAGGTCAATTTAAATAATTGTTCACCTTTTCGCTACTTATCCATTGAATTCGTTTGAGTGGCCCGTATAATTTGCACGTTTTTTGCTGCTTGACTCCTTTGGGGTAAGGCAGTGTTATACGGCATTCAGCATACCTCCAGTTAGGTACGAGAGAATAAACGTCATGTCTGTGTCTTACTCCTTATACGATAAGAACGGCGGGAAAGTAGCGAGAAAGCTGTTAATACTGCAGCTATTGACGTTTGTCCTTCTCAGTGCAGCATTGGGTTTCAAGAGTTCCTGGTGGTCCGTCTCTGCGCTTCTGGGGGGAATGGCTGCCTGGCTACCGAATGCACTGTTTATGCTGTATGCGTGGCGCCAACAGGCGCAAACAACGGTCTCTGGACGAGTTGCCTGGTCATTTGTCATCGGAGAGGCGCTGAAAGTTGTGGCTACCATAACTTTGCTGGTTATCGCGCTGGGCCTTTTCAAGGCTGCTTTTGCTCCGCTGGGTATGGCCTATTTATCTGTGCTAATCACGCAGATTGTAGCTCCGACCGTAATCAATCGGTCGTAACCGTAGATAACCGTACTTAACTACTAAAGGGTAAGAGGCATCATGTCTGCATCAGGAGAAATCTCTACTCCACAAGAGTATATCGGTCACCATCTGACACAGCTTCAGGTTGGGACGGGATTCTGGTCGATTAACATCGATTCGATGTTTTTCTCCGTGGTCCTCGGGGTACTCTTTTTGGTTATTTTCCATCGCGTCGCCAAAAACGTCACCAGTGGTGTTCCAGGTAAACTGCAAACGGCTGTAGAGCTGGTTGTCGGTTTCGTCGACAGTAATGTGCGAGACATGTATCACGGCAAAAGCAAAGTGATCGCGCCTCTGGCACTGACTGTGTTCGTCTGGGTGTTTTTGATGAACCTGATGGATTTGCTGCCAATCGACTTGCTCCCTTACGTGGGTGAGCATGTTCTCGGTCTGCCAGCTCTGCGAGTTGTGCCAACCGCCGACGTGAACGTTACGTTGTCGATGGCTCTTGGCGTATTCATTTTGATTCTTTTCTATAGCATTAAGATGAAAGGTGTTGGTGGTTTCGTTAAGGAACTAACAATGCAACCCTTCAATCATCCGGTTTTCATTCCGATTAACCTGATTCTTGAGGGCGTCAGCCTGCTGTCCAAACCAGTTTCACTGGGTCTGCGACTGTTTGGCAATATGTATGCGGGTGAGTTGATCTTCATCCTTATTGCTGGCCTGCTACCGTGGTGGTCACAGTGGGTTCTAAGTGTGCCTTGGGCCATTTTCCACATCCTGATCATTACACTGCAAGCCTTTATCTTCATGGTTCTGACGATTGTCTATCTGTCGATGGCATCTGAAAAACACTGATTTTTCTTTTAACAATACTGCGTTTTAACTGAAACAAACTGGAGACTGTCATGGAAAACCTGAGTATGGATCTGCTGTACATGGCTGCCGCTGTGATGATGGGCCTGGCGGCAATCGGTGCTGCGATCGGTATCGGCATCCTGGGTGGTAAATTCTTGGAAGGCGCTGCGCGTCAGCCTGACCTGATTCCTCTGCTGCGTACACAGTTCTTTATCGTTATGGGTCTGGTCGACGCCATCCCGATGATCGCTGTTGGTCTGGGTCTGTACGTGATGTTTGCTGTCGCCTAACACAGAGCTCGCTCTGAGTTAATCGATAGACATCAACTAATTTCACTTTGAAAGAGGCATTGTGCTGTGAATCTTAACGCAACAATCCTCGGCCAGGCTATCGCGTTCGTCCTGTTTGTCTGGTTCTGCATGAAGTATGTATGGCCGCCAATTATGGCTGCCATCGAAAAACGTCAAAAAGAAATTGCTGACGGTTTATCTTCCGCAGAACAAGCCAAAAAAGAGCTGGATTTAGCGCAAGCCGATGCGACCGACCAACTGATTAAAGCCAAAGCGGAAGCTCAGGTGATTATCGAGCAAGCTAACAAGCGTAGAGCTCAGATCATCGATGAAGCTAAAACTGAAGCCGAGCAGGAACGTAACAAGATCGTGACGCAAGCGCAGGCAGAGATCGACGCTGAACGTCAACGTGCTCGTGAAGAGTTACGTAAACAAGTCGGTATTTTGGCCATTGCTGGCGCCGAGAAAATCATCGAACGTTCCGTGGATGAAGCTGCTAACAGCGACATCGTTGATAAACTGGTCGCTGAACTGTAAGGAGGGAGGGGCTGATGTCACAATTTACTACGGTAGCTCGCCCCTACGCCAAAGCAGCTTTTGACTTTGCCGTTGAGCATCAAAGCTTGGACCGCTGGCAGTCAATGCTCGCGTTCACGGCTCAAGTCACACGCGATAAACAGATTTCGGAATTGCTGACAGGTGCCATGGGCCCTGAAGCGCTTTCTAAAACTTTTATCGCGGTATGTGGTGAACAACTCGACGAAGCGGGTCAGAACCTGATCAAGGTTATGGCTGATAACAAACGTTTACGCGTTCTTCCTGAAGTGCTGGAACAGTTCCTCGAACTGCGTGCGGCACTGGAGGCGACCGTTGAAGTAGAAGTTATTTCTGCCAACGTTCTGTCTGAAGAACAGCAGGCGAAAATCGCTGCTGCGATGGAAAAACGTTTGTCTCGCAAAGTTAAGCTGAATTGCAAAATTGACAAGTCTGTTCTTGCCGGGATCGTAATCCGTGCAGGTGATATGGTGATTGATGGCAGCGTTCGCAGTCGTCTAGAACGCCTGGCAGACGTCTTGCAGTCTTAAGGGGACTGGAGCATGCAACTGAATTCCACCGAAATCAGCGAACTGATCAAGCAGCGCATTGCTCAGTTTAATGTAGTGAGCGAAGCTCACAATGAAGGTACTATCGTTTCCGTCTCTGACGGAATCATCCGCGTGAACGGCCTGGCCGAAGTCATGCAAGGCGAAATGATTGCGCTGCCGGGTAACCGCTACGCTATCGCCCTGAACCTGGAGCGCGACTCTGTAGGTGCCGTAGTTATGGGCCCTTACGCCGACCTCGCCGAAGGTATGAAAGTAAAATGTACGGGTCGTATCCTTGAAGTTCCAGTTGGCCGCGGCCTGCTGGGCCGTGTGGTTAACACACTGGGTGCCCCTATTGATGGTAAAGGTCCGGTTGATAACGACGGTTTCTCTCCTGTAGAAGCTATCGCACCGGGCGTTATCGATCGTCAATCCGTTGACGAACCTGTTCAGACTGGCTACAAGTCAGTCGATGCCATGATCCCAATCGGTCGTGGTCAGCGTGAACTGGTAATCGGTGACCGTCAAACCGGTAAAACCGCTCTGGCCATTGATGCCATCATCAACCAGCGCGATTCCGGTATCAAATGTATTTACGTCGCTATCGGTCAGAAAGCTTCCACCGTTTCCAACGTGGTTCGCAAACTGGAAGAGCACGGCGCACTGGCCAACACCATCGTTGTTGTTGCAACCGCATCTGAATCAGCTGCGCTGCAATACCTGGCACCATACTCTGGTTGCGCGATGGGTGAATACTTCCGTGACCGCGGTGAAGATGCCCTGATCGTATACGATGACCTGTCTAAACAGGCCGTTGCCTACCGTCAGATCTCCCTGCTGTTGCGTCGTCCGCCAGGTCGTGAAGCTTACCCGGGTGACGTGTTCTACCTCCACTCCCGTTTGCTGGAGCGTGCATCTCGCGTGAGCGCTGATTACGTTGAAGCATTCACCAAAGGTGAAGTGAAAGGTAAAACCGGTTCCCTGACTGCACTGCCGATTATCGAGACGCAAGCTGGTGACGTTTCCGCGGTTCGTTCCGACCAACGTAATTTCGATTACCGATGGTCAGATCTTCCTGGAATCAAGCCTGTTCAACTCCGGTATTCGTCCTGCGGTTAACCCGGGTATCTCCGTATCCCGTGTTGGTGGTGCTGCTCAGACCAAGATCATGAAAAAACTGTCCGGTGGTATTCGTACCGCACTGGCACAGTATCGTGAACTGGCTGCGTTCTCACAGTTTGCATCCGACCTGGATGAAGCAACCCGTAAACAGCTGAATCACGGCCAGAAAGTGACCGAGCTGCTGAAACAGAAACAGTACGCGCCAATGTCTATCGTTGCGCAGTCTCTGATTCTGTTTGCTGCAGAGCGTGGCTTCCTGGAAGACGTTGAGTTGTCTAAAGTGGGTAGCTTCGAAGCTGCGCTGTTGGCTTATGCCGACCGCGAGCACGGCGAGCTGATGCAACAAATCAACCAAACTGGCGCGTACGACAAGGAAATCGAGGGTAAATTCAAAACCATCCTCGAGACCTTTAAAGCAACCCAGTCCTGGTAATACTGACTTCCCTCACCGTTAACCCGGTGGGGAAGTGGTAATGAGGAGAAGCAGAGATGGCCGGCGGAAAAGAGATACGTAGTAAGATCGGTAGCGTGCAAAACACGCAAAAGATCACTAAAGCGATGGAAATGGTCGCCGCCTCCAAAATGCGTAAAACGCAGGAACGCATGGCGGCCAGCCGTCCTTATGCAGATACCATTCGCAAAGTGATTGGTCACCTTGCGCAGGGTAATCTGGAATACAAGCACCCATACCTGGACGAGCGTAAAGTTAAGCGCGTCGGGTATTTGGTCGTGTCTACCGATCGCGGTCTCTGTGGCGGTTTGAACACCAACCTGTTCAAAAAACTGCTATTGGAGATGAAAGGTCTGAGCGAGCAGGGCGTCGAGATTGACTTGGCTCTGATCGGCTCTAAAGCGGCATCTTTCTTCGGTTCCGTGGGTGGCAACGTCGTTGCCCAGGTTACTGGCATGGGGGACAACCCTTCCCTGTCAGAACTGATCGGTCCCGTGGCAGTCATGCTGCAAGCCTACGATGAAGGTCGTTTAGACAAGCTGTGCATTGTTAGCAACAAATTCGTCAATACCATGTCTCAGGAACCAAGAATCGTTCAGCTGCTGCCTCTTCCGCCTGCGGAAGAAGATACCGGCACCCTGGCGAAGAAGTCCTGGGATTACCTGTATGAGCCAGACCCGAAAGCGCTGCTGGATACCCTCCTGCGTCGCTATGTAGAGTCTCAGGTTTATCAGGGCGTCGTAGAAAACCTGGCCAGCGAACAGGCCGCGCGAATGGTAGCGATGAAAGCCGCCACCGATAACGGCGGCAGCCTGATCAAAGAGCTGCAGTTGGTATACAACAAAGCTCGTCAGGCCAGCATCACTCAGGAACTCACCGAGATCGTCGGGGAGCCTCCGCGGTTTAAGCTAGGTTTACGAATTACGTAGAGGATTCAAGATGGCTACTGGAAAGATTATCCAGGTAATCGGCGCCGTGGTGGACGTCGAGTTCCCTCAGGATGCAGTACCGAACGTGTACACTGCTCTTGAGGTAGAAAACGGTACCTCCAAGCTGGTGCTGGAAGTTCAGCAACAGATCGGCGGCGGCGTTGTTCGTTGTATCGCAATGGGTACCTCAGACGGCCTGCGTCGCGGTCTGAAAGTGAACAACCTGCAACACCCAATCGAAGTACCGGTAGGTACTGCGACTCTGGGTCGCATCATGAACGTATTGGGTGAACCAATCGACATGAAAGGTGAAATCGGCGAAGAAGAACCGTCGTGGTATTCACCGTGCAGCTCCTTCTTACGAAGAGCTGGCAAACTCCCAGGAACTGCTGGAAACCGGTATCAAGGTAATGGACCTGATGTGTCCGTTCGCCAAGGGCGGTAAAGTCGGCCTGTTCGGCGGTGCTGGTGTTGGTAAGACTGTAAACATGATGGAGCTTATCCGTAACATCGCGGCCGAGCACTCCGGTTTCTCCGTGTTTGCAGGTGTGGGTGAGCGTACTCGTGAGGGTAACGACTTCTACCACGAGATGACTGACTCCAACGTTATCGACAAAGTTGCACTGGTTTACGGTCAGATGAACGAGCCACCGGGTAACCGTCTGCGCGTTGCACTGACAGGCCTGACCATGGCGGAAAAATTCCGTGATGAAGGTCGTGACGTGCTGCTGTTCATCGATAACATCTACCGTTACACCCTGGCCGGTACCGAAGTGTCCGCACTTCTGGGCCGTATGCCTTCTGCGGTAGGTTATCAGCCAACGCTGGCGGAAGAGATGGGCGCTCTGCAAGAACGTATCACCTCGACCAAAAGTGGTTCAATCACATCTGTACAGGCCGTTTACGTTCCTGCGGATGACTTGACTGACCCATCTCCGGCAACCACCTTCGCCCACTTGGACGCGACTGTGGTACTGAGCCGTCAGATCGCCTCTCTGGGTATCTACCCAGCGGTCGATCCACTGGACTCCACCAGCCGTCAGCTTGATCCGCTGGTTGTTGGTCAAGAGCACTATGACGTGGCGCGTGGCGTGCAGTCTGTTCTGCAGCGTTACAAGGAACTGAAAGATATTATCGCAATCCTGGGTATGGACGAGCTGGCTGAAGAAGACAAGCTTGTTGTATCTCGTGCGCGTAAAATCGAACGTTTCCTGTCTCAGCCATTCTTCGTTGCTGAAGTCTTTACCGGCGCTCCAGGCAAATTCGTACCGCTGAAAGATACCATTCGTGGTTTCAAAGGCATTATCGAAGGCGACTACGACCACCTGCCAGAACAAGCGTTCTACATGGTTGGCCCTATCGAAGAAGCCGTGGAAAAAGCCAAAAAACTGTAATGTTCTCCCTTCGGGGTAATTTACGTTGCAGTATTGAGAGAGGAAGGTGACATGGCTGAAAAAGCTTACCATCTGGATGTAGTCAGCGCGGAAAAGAGAATGTTCTCCGGCCTGGTGCAGAAAATCCAGGTGACGGGTAGCGAAGGTGAACTGGGTATTTTCCCTGGTCACGCCCCGCTGCTCACCGCCATCAAGCCTGGCATGGTGCGTATTGTCAAAGAACACGGCGAAGAAGAGTATATTTATCTCTCCGGAGGCATCCTTGAGGTGCAACCGAACGCAACGACCGTGCTGGCTGACACTGCAATCCGTGGAGAAGACCTCGACGAAGCGCGCGCGCTTGAAGCTAAGCGTAAAGCGGAAGACCACATCAACGGGTCTCACGGCGACGTCGACTATGCTCAGGCGTCGGCAGAACTGGCTCAGGCGATTGCGAAACTTCGCGTAATCGAACTGACCAGAAGAGCGGGTTACTAATCGGCAATAGCCGTATTGGTTATCAAAGCACTGCCAATTGGAAAGCGACCTTCGGGTCGCTTTTTTTGCTTTAAAAAAGCGGTATTTTCAGCAAGTTCTTCATTCAATTCAGCGCATTTCAATGAAATACTGTCTGCTATTGAAGACAGTTTTTCCGTGTTTCCTTTCACGTTGTTTATAAACCGCTCAACCCTTGCCGCATGCGGCCTGTGGGTAGTTTTCAATGAAAAATATGTAGTAATCCGACCGGCTAACGGGTTACTTTTGTCACTCAAACTGGATTTGTCAGGTTGCCTATGTCCAACAGCGCATTAAGTGTCGTGATCCTTGCCGCAGGCAAGGGAACGCGTATGTATTCGAACCTTCCCAAGGTGCTGCATCCCCTTGCCGGAAAACCGATGGTTCAGCACGTTATCGATGCGGCCACCCGACTCGGTGCCAATAATGTCCATCTGGTTTACGGCCACGGTGCAGACCTGCTCAGGCAGAATCTGGCGGGTAGCGAGTTAAGCTGGGTATTGCAGGCCGAACAACTCGGCACCGGCCACGCCATGCAGCAGGCCGCGCCGCAGTTCGCCGACGACGAAAATGTCCTGATGCTTTACGGCGACGTGCCCCTGATTTCCGTAGAAACCCTGCAAAAGCTGCTGGCTGCCAAGCCTGAAGGCGGCATCGGTCTGCTGACCGTCAAACTTGATAATCCTACCGGCTATGGCCGTATCGTTCGTGAGAACGACAAGGTGGTCGGCATCATCGAGCAGAAAGACGCCTCTCCCGAACAGCTTCTCATCAACGAGATAAACACCGGCATTCTGGTGGCGAACCGGTGCCTCCCTCAAGCGCTGGTTAGGCAAACTCTCGAATAACAATGTGCAGGGCGAATATTACATCACCGATATCATTGCGATGGCGCATGCCGAAGGTCATGAGATTGCGACCGTACACCCTGCTCGCCTGAGCGAAGTCGAGGGCGTGAACAACCGCCTGCAACTCTCTCGCCTCGAGCGCGTTTATCAGCAGGAACAGGCCGAAAGCCTGTTGCTGGCGGGCGTCATGCTGATGGACCCTGCGCGTTTTGATCTGCGCGGCGAGCTGTCGCACGGTATCGATGTCAATATCGACGTCAATGTCGTTATCGAAGGCAAGGTCAAGCTGGGCAACCGCGTCACCATTGGTGCAGGTTGTGTGCTGAAAGACTGTGTGATCGGCGATGACTGCGTCATCAGTCCCTACAGCGTATTCGACGGCGCAAATCTTCAGGCGGAATGCACCGTCGGCCCGTTTGCCCGTCTGCGTCCCGGTGCGGAGCTGGGTCAGGGCGCCCACGTCGGTAACTTCGTCGAGCTGAAAAAAGCGCGTCTCGGCGTAGGGTCGAAAGCGGGTCACCTCAGCTATCTCGGGGATGCGGTCATTGGCGATAACGTCAATATCGGCGCAGGCACCATTACCTGTAACTACGACGGCGTGAACAAGTCGCAGACGGTCATTGGCGACAACGTCTTTGTCGGCTCCGATACGCAACTGATTGCGCCGGTCACCGTCGGCAACGACGTGACTATCGCCGCAGGCACCACCATTACGCGTGATGTGGCCGCAGGCGGCCTCGTGATAAGTCGTGTTACTCAGGTGCACAAACCTGACTGGCAACGACCGCTGAAACGAACCTCGTAAACGATGTTCAACAGGAGCAGGACAGAGGTGAACGCATCTGTCCTGCCCTGTTAATTATGATGACCGATTGTGTTTTGCCTTGCCCATTTCAGAGCGATGGACAGCGCAAAACATAATAATCCCCGTCTCTACAAGGCTCGGGGAACCCGCACGGCGTGCTTGCGCGACCGCCGCGGCTATCAATCAGGTTGTGGCATCAAAAAGATCTGCAAACAGATCTTCTATAGGAATAAAACCGATGTGTGGAATTGTTGGCGCAGTAGCGCAACGCGATATTGCTGAAATCCTGCTGGAAGGCTTACGCCGTCTGGAATACCGCGGTTATGACTCTGCCGGTCTGGCAGTGGTCGATAACGAAGGTCATATGGGCCGTTTACGCCGTCTTGGCAAAGTGCAGATGCTGGCAGATGCGCTGGACGAGCACCCGCTTCACGGTGGCACCGGTATTGCCCATACCCGCTGGGCAACGCACGGCGAACCGTCCGAGGCGAATGCACACCCGCACGTTTCCGATTACATCGCCGTTGTTCATAACGGCATTATCGAAAACTTCGAGCCGCTGCGCGTGCAGCTTATCGAACGCGGTTATCGTTTTACGTCCCAGACCGATACCGAAGTCATCGCGCACCTCGTGCATTGGGAGCTGTCTCAAGGCGGCACGTTGCTCGAAGCGGTTCTGCGTGTGATCCCTCAGCTGCGTGGCGCCTACGGCACCGTGGTGATGGATAAACGTGACCCTTCCGTGCTGGTGGCCGCCCGCTCCGGCAGCCCGCTGGTGATTGGTCGTGGCGTGGGTGAAAACTTCATCGCCTCCGATCAGCTGGCGCTGCTGCCTGTCACTCGTCGTTTCATGTTCCTTGAAGAAGGCGATGTCGCAGAAGTTAAACGCCGCGAAGTTACCGTGTTTGATAAACACGGTAACAAGGTAGAGCGTGCAGAAATCGAATCCAAAGTGCAGTACGACGCCGGCGATAAAGGCGCGTATCGTCACTACATGCAAAAAGAGATCTACGAGCAGCCACAGGCGATTAAAAATACGCTGGAAGGGCGTTTCGAGCATGGCAGAATCAATCTGAGCGAGCTGGGTGCCGATGCCGACGCGCTGCTGGCGAAAGTCCAGCATGTGCAGATCATTGCCTGCGGCACCTCCTATCACTCCGGTATGGTGGCGCGTTACTGGTTCGAAGCGCTGGCCGGTGTGCCGTGCGACGTAGAAATCGCCTCCGAATTCCGCTATCGCAAATCGGCCGTGCGTCCGGGCAGCCTTATCATTACGCTGTCCCAGTCTGGTGAAACGGCCGATACGCTGGCGGCGCTGCGCCTGTCCAAAGAGCTGGGGTATCTTGGCTCGCTTGCGGTGTGCAACGTCGCGGGTTCATCGCTGGTTCGCGAATCTGACCTGGCGCTGATGACCAAGGCCGGTACCGAAATCGGTGTCGCCTCGACCAAGGCGTTTACCACTCAGCTGACCGTTCTGCTGATGCTGGTGGCACGCGTGGGCCGTCTGAAAGGCATGAGCGAACAGGTTGAACACGACATCGTTCACGGGCTGCAAGCGCTGCCTGCGCGCATCGAGCAGATGCTGTCGCTGGATAAAACCATCGAAGCGCTGGCAGAAGGTTTCTCCGACAAACATCACGCGCTGTTCCTGGGTCGTGGCGATCAATATCCAATCGCAATGGAAGGCGCGCTGAAGCTGAAAGAGATTTCCTACATTCACGCAGAAGCCTACGCCGCCGGTGAGTTGAAGCACGGCCCGCTGGCCCTGATTGATGCCGATATGCCGGTCATCGTTGTTGCACCAAACAACGAACTGCTGGAAAAGCTGAAATCCAATATCGAAGAAGTGCGCGCACGCGGCGGTCAGCTGTATGTCTTCGCCGATCAGGATGCCGGTTTCACCGACAGCGACGGCATGAAAATCATCCAGTTGCCGCACGTCGAAGAAATTGTGGCCCCTATTTTCTACACAGTGCCGCTCCAGTTGCTGTCTTATCACGTCGCGCTTATCAAAGGCACCGACGTCGATCAGCCACGCAATCTGGCGAAATCTGTTACCGTAGAATAACGCCGCATCCCGTTTGAGTGGCTAAGCCACTGAATTAAAAAGCCCGTCTATGCGAATCCCGCATGACGGGCTTTTTTGTTGCCGAAATGAACAAGGGATCTTTTGGCATCCTTCAATCTGCTGCATTTATCGTGGTATGAATTTTCCCGCCCCAAATGACTCATTTTTTTATTTATCTGTGTTAAAACAATGCATAACGCGCAGCTTTGTTTACTGGATAAAAGGATTCACCATGTTTAGTCATGTTGTTGTTGGTTCTGACGATCTGCATACTGCAAAGACGTTCTACGATGCACTTTTTGGTGTGATCGGCACTGACGAGCAAGGAATAGATGCTCTGGAGCGCCCGTATTACACCAAAAACAATCAGCGTTTCATTATTACCCGCCCGATTGACGGCAATCCTGCGACCCCGGCCAACGGCGGAACAATCGGTTTCTTGCTGGCAACTGTCGAAGACGTGCATCTATGGCACGACAAAGGTGTCGAAAATGGAGGAACGTCCGTCGAGACTCCGCCACATACCCGCGAAACCGACGGAAAATGTGTGGCCTATCTTCGCGATCCCTCCGGTAACAAGCTTTGCGCCTTCTGTCCGACGCGCTAAAGACTGACGTCCGCGCACTTTCATGAGGGCGCGCGCGATATTATGGGTTATGAAGCACCTTCCCCGGCGCTTTTTTATTTCGCAGGCTTTCAGACGTTATCCCGCACACGTCAGGCGACAATCGCGCTTCGCAAGCCAACGCCGGTAAGGTATAGTCCGCACTTTACGGAGGAACCATGCTGACCAATCAATCAATACGTCTCAACAAATACATTAGCGAGAGCGGCATCTGCTCTCGTCGCGATGCCGATCGTTATGTCGAACAGGGCAACGTTTTTATTAACGGCAAGCGTGCCGCCGTTGGCGATCAGGTATTTCCCGGAGACGTAGTGAAAGTTAACGGTCAGCTCATCGAACCTCGCGATGAAGAAGATTTGGTGCTGATTGCGCTGAACAAGCCGGTTGGCATCATTACCACGATGGAAGAAGGCGAGCGGGATAACATCAGTGATTTCGTGAATCACAGCAAGCGCGTATTCCCGATTGGTCGACTGGATAAAGATTCGCAGGGACTGATTTTCCTGACCAATCACGGCGATCTGGTTAACAAAATCCTCCGTGCCGGCAACAATCACGAAAAAGAGTACGTGGTGACCGTGAACAAGCCGGTGACCGACGAATTTATTCAGGGCATGAGCGCTGGCGTCCCGATGCTAGGCACGGTAACCAAAAAGTGCAAGGTCAAGAAAGAAGCGCCTTTTGTGTTCCGCATTACGTTGGTACAGGGACTTAACCGCCAGATCCGCCGCATGTGCAAACACTTTGGCTTTGAAGTCACCAAGCTTGAGCGTACACGCATCATGAACGTCAATCTGAAGGGGCTTCCGCTCGGCGAATGGCGTGATCTGACCGACGATGAACTGATCGAGTTATTCAAGCTGATTGAAAACTCTTCTTCCGAAGATAAACCGGCGAAGAAGGCGCAGGCCAAACCTGCCGCCGCGAAAAAACCGGCGATCAAAAAGCCGAAAGTTGCCGAAAAACCAGAAGGCAACGCCGCGTCGCGCAAGCGTTTTGCCCAGCCGGGTCGCAAAAAGAAAGGCCGTTAAGCCCTTCTTGTTTCGACGCCGAAAAAGTCCGGAGTGCGTATACAGAACGCCTGCCGGACTTTTTTATGCTTAAAGCGAGGCGAGCGCGGCTTTGTTGGCGTGCAGCCACTCACAGAAGGATTGCGGTTTACGCCCCGTAATGCGCTCGAAGTCACCCGTAACATCGGCCACGCGGCCTGCCGCCGTGTTGGCATCGAACGAGGCAAAAATCCGCGCCACCGGTTCTGGCAACCCGGCCTGAACCATTCCCTGCACCAGCCCTTCCAGCGGTACCTGTACCACTTCCAGCGGTTTACCAAGGGCTTCGCTCACGGCCGATGCTATCTCGACTTTGGTCAGCGACTGGCTTCCTGAAAGGGTATAGGTGTTTTTGGCCGTTTCGTTGCCTGCCAACACCGTTGCGGCCGCCAGCGCCAGATCGTTACGCGAGATGTCGGCGCTGCCCTTGCCTTCGTCGGCGGTGTACCAGGAGCCGGAGGCAAGCGCCGGTTTCAGGAACATAAACAGGTTTTCCAGATACCAGTGGTTACGCAGCACGGTCCAGCCTGCAAGGGAACTGGCGGCCAGCGCTTTCTCGGTGCCCTCATGATCAGGCGCTATCAACAGCGGTGAATCGGCAGGATTGGGCGCCGAGGTGTAAATCACGTGCCTGATGCCCGCGGCGGCAAATCCGTCAATCGCATTGCGATGCTGCAAAAGACGGTGACCCGGCTTATCCAGCGTATCGGTGCTTATCAATAGTGCGCGTTCGACATCCGCATAGGCGGCGGCGAAGGTTTCCGGTTTTTCGAAATCCAGCTCGCGGGTTGCGACACCTTTTGCAGCCCAGGAAGCCAGTTTCTCGGGATTGCGGCTGGCCGCCACAATACGTTCTGCCGGTACTGCCAGGGTTTCAGTCAGATGTTGCAAAACAGCCTGACCCAGTTGGCCGGATGCACCGGTAACAAGAATTAAATGACTCATGGAAGACTCCGTGGTTGTTGTTTGCATGTTTAAACCTTAAACTAGTACCGCACTTAAAAGAAGTACGTACAAAAATGTTAGTGAGGATAAAATGAAAAATTTACAAACAATCCCTCTGGAGCAGGAGGAGCAGAACCTGTCGGGCAAGGTTCGGCGCGGAGAACTCACTACCAAGGATTGTCCTTCGCGTGAGGTGTTTAATCATGTCACCAGCCTGTGGGGCGTGCTCTGTCTGATTGCGCTGCGCGACGGTACGCTGCGTTTTAGCGAATTGCGCAGAAAAGCGACCGGAGTCAGTGAAAGAATGCTGGCGCTGACGCTGCAACGCCTCGAACAGGATGGCTTCGTGCGCCGTACCGCGTATCCGGTTATCCCGCCTCATGTGGTTTACAATTTAACGCCGCTGGGCGAAGGGGCGGCCGAGCGCGTCGCTTCGCTGGCAGACTGGATAGAAGAAAACCTGCCTGAAGTCATGCAGGCCAGACAAGACAAAGCCTAGATTGGCCTGTATTGCCAAAAATCCTATGAAAAAGCATAGCCCTGCGTGGTGAATCTGTCATGACGCGGGGCTTTTTTATTCGCCGACTTATTTCCCCGCCACCGGCAATAAAAGTGTTTTATGATATTTATTGCCCGCCAAGTTTATTACAGTGGTTGCACTTTTGGTTATTAATCTTCTGGCCACTTTAACTATCAAGATATTTATTTCTAATAAAATTACTCTGTTATATAGCTGGTAGCTATTAAATATAAAAGCTGAATGTTTATAGCGAAATAATATCCAGCAGCATAAAAATAGCATTTCCTTTATAAATACTTTCCTTTTTCTTGAAAGGGGTTCGGCATCGTCTCGGGAATTTACCCGCCTCTGTTACTCTACCAATAAGAAACTTATGACTATTCAACAGGCTTTTTTACAACACAGCGCCAGTGAACGCGATCCGCTTCTTCTGGTATTAAGACAGAGTCAGCAATATGACGTCAGAATCGCCCGCGCCGAAGGCCGCGAGTTGACCGATATCCACGGCAAAAAACTGTATGATTTCGCCTCCTGCAACTATCTCGGCTTTGACTGCGAGCAGGAAGAACTGCTCGCTCGCGGCGTACAGGCGGCCAGAGAGTTCGGCATGCATACCAGTCGCGCAAGGCTGATGGGCTATCACGCGCTTTTTACGCATCTTGAAAAGAAACTGGCGAATTTTATCGGCGCGGAGGACACGCTGATGTTTCCCAATACCACGCTCACCAGCATCGGCATTATTCCCGCACTGGTGCAGAAGGGCGACGTTATCCTGCTCGACAAGGCGGCGCATGCGACCCTGTATCAAGCCGCGCAGATGGCGCGTGACAAGGGCGCCATCCTGAAAAGCTTTCCTCAGGGAGACATGGAGGCGCTCGGCATCTTGCTTGAAACCCACCGGCATTGTCCTCGCAAAATGGTTTGTGTCGACGGTGTCTACAGTATGACCGGCGATTACGCCGACCTGGCGGGTTTGATCCCGCTTGTCGAAGAGTACAATGCCATGCTGTATATCGACGATGGCCACGGTTTCGGCTTTGTCGGCGAACAGCCCGATGCCCGGCATCCCTACGGCAAGCGGGGCAACGGCATCATCAACTATTATGGCGCGCCGTCCGGCAACACGCTGTATGTCGCGGGCACCGCCAAGGGATTGGCCGCCAGCGCGGCGTTTGCAGCCGTCACGCCCGAGATGAAAGAGTATCTGATGGCCTATGCCAAGCCGCTGGATTACACCCATCCCTCAACCCCGTTCTGTCTGGGCGTGCTGGACGCCGCACTCGATCTACTGCCCAAAGTCGGCGAGGTGCGCCGCATCGAGGTCTATAGTCTTACCTGCTCGCTGGTCGAAGGACTTCGCGGTCTGGGTTTCCACGTCATGACGCAGACCCTGTTTCCCATCATTTCCGTCTGGGCCGGCAACACTCAAACGCTGATCGACGCCTCGCGATACCTCTATCAACACGGCATTTTCCTTACCGCCTGTCCCTATCCGACCATGCCCAAGGGCAAGGAAGCCCTGCGCATTACCCTGACTTCCCTGAACACCCAGCAGCAGGTCGATCACCTCCTGACGCTGTTTGGTGAAATCAAAACGCAGTGGCTTCGCGCCGGTGTTGCGCTGACGCCGGGTGGAGATGCCTATGACCAATGATGAAAACCGCTGCACCGACCGCGTCGAGACTTTTTATGGTCAACACAATGGCTGGCGGATGTTTGACGGGCGAATGCTAACGCCCGAAGTGGCCGCCTATCTGGTTGAAGAAAAGCGGCTGGTGGCGGAATATCTTGAAGAGGCCGGAGAGGCCCTCGAGCAGTTTATCGAGGTGGGCTGCGGTTACGGGCGCTATCTGCATGTCGCGCTGAAACACGGTGTCAGTTATCGCGGAATCGAGCTGGTAGGTTGGCTGGCGGCGCTCGGCAAGGCAAGGGTAACCGCCTGCCCCTTACCGCCCAACTGTAGCGCGCAGATAGAGCATCTGTCGGCCGAGCATCTTCACTGCGTGCTGCCTGATTCGGATATCGACATCGCCGGTAAAAGCTGTCTGTTCTTTCCCTTCAACTGTTTCGGAAATTTACGCGATCCCCTTCGCGTGCTGGCAGAGCTTAAAGGTCGCAATACCGAGGTGATCATCTCGGGATTTGCCAGCAACGAACAGGCAACGCTCGCAAGAATGGCCTATTACCAGCAGTGCGGCTGCACCGATCTGCGCTGTCGTGTTACCGAGCGCGGGGTGGAAATATCCTCCCGCGAATTTCTGCAATCTCTGGCCTACGACGCCGAAAATCTCGAGATTCTGTTAAATGAATTTGGATTCAGGCTCACCCAACGGATTGCGCATTCAACGATTGGCGAGCTGTTTTTCTTTTCACCCTATTCACCTCTGCGGCAAGAGGTTGCCACGCCGCCGCCGTCCTATCCCGAACCTTTTCTGCTGCAAGGATTTATCGAAGAAGGGCGAAGTCATGACCTTCTCGGGCATATCGAGGCCAATGCCTGGGGTTTGGCCAAGAATGCCGGGCTGCTGACGGTCATCACGCACGACGTCGGCTGGCGAGAGGGCGGACTCGCCTGGCTGGTGTGCTCGTCGGCCCGGCAATCTTCCATTCTGCCCATCGCCACCGGCACCATTTCCTGCGTGGTGGAATCCACCCGCGCAGCAGGGACGGTAAAACTGCTTATTAATACCTATTGATGGATATTCTGTATGAAATTACTCAATGCCGTGACTCTGCCAGATATTATTGCCGAGGCGTTACAACATTATTCCCTGAATATCGCCGTCGAATACGGCGAAAAGAAATACCGCTATCGCGATATAGAAAAACTCGGGGAATATTATCAGCGCTATTTTCAACTCTGCGGGCTTAAAAAGGGCGATCATATCGGTCTTCTTTCCGACGTTACGCCCTTTGCCATCGGTGCGATGCTCGGGGCGCTTTATGCGGGCATTATTTATATCCCTATCAATATTCATGCCCCGGCGACATGGGTCAAGCATCTGGTAATGTCCGCCGAGCTGAAACAGGTACTGGCGCAACCGCGTTATCTCTCGGCATTAAGCCAGTCCAGCCAGGCGGTGCCGATTACCTTGCTCGAAGCCCCCGCGTTGGCAGAACAAGACGAGCCGCCTCCCCTGCAAAAGGTGGCGAACCTGAGTGATAACGTGGCCTATATTCTCTATACCTCGGGGTCCACGGGCAACCCGAAGGGCATCATGTTGACCCACCGCAATGCCTGCTCATTTATCGTCTGGATGCAAAAGGAATTCGCCATCCACGCCCGTGACCGAATTTTCAGCCGCGCGCCGTTGCAGTTCGACCTGTCGGTCTTCGATATCTTTACCACGCTGCTCAGCGGGGCCTGTCTGGTTATTGTTCCCGAGGGGTTCGACAACTCGCCGTTCAATGTCGTGAATTTTATGCGCGAAAAAACCGTTACGGTAGTGTATACCGTGCCGTCGGCGTATATTCGCTGGTTTATCAAAGGCAAACTGGCGCGCGGTATGCCGAGTTTGCGCACTTTGCTCTACGCGGGCGAGCCTTTCTCCCCGGTCTGGCTGCGGCGCGTGATGGATTGTCTACCCGCCGCGGCGGTTGCCAACATCTATGGGCCTACCGAAACCAATATCGTGACCTGCCAGCACGTCACACAACCCACGACGAACGCCACCAGCATTCCTATTGGCGTTCCGGTAACAGACACTGAAATCCATATTGTCGATGAGGCGCTTCGTGCCTTGCCTCAAGGAGAGATGGGCGAGATTCTGGTGCGCGGCAGCACCGTGTTTGCGGGGTATTTCAATGCGCCGTCGTTAACCGCCGAGAAACTGATTCAAAGTCCTTTCCAAGCCTATCCGACTCTGGCCTTTCGCACCGGCGATTACGGTTATTACAATGAACGGGGCGAGATAATTTATCGGGGCAGAATCGATAACATGGTGAAAACGCGAGGTTATCGCGTCGAGATTGGCGAGGTCGAAAACGCCTTTGCCGCCATTGAAGCGGTAGAGGAGGTGGCAATTATTACACTTTCGCACGACAAATATGGCGCGACCCTTCACGCCTGTCTCAGTCTTGCCGGAGGCGACGCTGCATTGCCCGATGTGCAGGTTCGTCTGGCCGAATTACTGCCCGATTATATGTATCCGTTTGATTTTACTGTACTCGATGTGCTGCCAAAAACGGCAACCGGAAAAATCGATCGGCTGCGCCTCAAGGCCATGTGCGGATTGAAGCGGCAGGAACAGGCGTAACGCAGGCACCTCCTCCCGGATGAAGTGGCGGCTTTTTGCACGCTGTCACAAAACTGTCATATAAACTACATTTTACTGTCACTCAATTGTCCTATTTTCCTCCTGTGCCAAACACTTTACTAAGCTTCGACTTGAGTCGAATCAATATAGCCCTCCGCAATGATATGACGTTGCCAGGGTTTACCCTCCGGGAGTGGATTATGAAAATGATGCGTAACACCATCGCTGGTATTGTGGCAGCGACCTTCTCTTTAACCGCTATTTCTGCGGTTGCAGCAACCAATCTGACGGGTGCAGGCGGAACCTTCCCGGCTCCTGTTTACGCAAAATGGGCGGATGCCTATCAAAAAGCTACCGGTGTGCAGGTTAACTATCAGGGCATTGGTTCTTCGGGCGGTGTAAAGCAGATCATCGCCAAAACCGTTGATTTCGGTGCTTCCGATGCACCGATGAGCGATGCCGACCTCGAAAAAAATGGCCTGTTCCAGTTCCCGACCGTAATCGGTGGCGTGGTACTGGCGGTGAATATTCCGGGTGTGAAGTCGGGCGAACTGACGCTTGACGGCAAAACGCTGGGCGATATCTATCTCGGCAAAATCAAGAAGTGGAACGATGCCGAAATTACCAGGCTGAACCCGAACGTCAAGCTGCCAGACACCAACATCGCCGTGGTTCGCCGCGCCGACGGTTCAGGCACCTCCTTCGTGTTCACAAGCTACCTGTCCAAGGCCAATGCCGACTGGAAAAGCGCGATTGGCATCGGCACGACCGTTAACTGGCCGGTGGGTCTGGGCGGTAAAGGCAACGACGGCGTAGCCGCGTTCGTTCAGCGTCTGCCGGGCTCCATCGGTTATGTGGAATACGCCTACGCCAAGCAAAACAACCTGACTTACACCAAGCTGGTGGATGCCAGCGGTAAAGCCATCGCCCCTTCCGAAGCCTCGTTTAGCGCGGCAGCGAAAGGCGCAGACTGGAGCAAAAGCTTTGCCCAGGATCTGACCTTCCAGAAAGGTGATAACGCGTGGCCTATCTCGTCCACCACCTTTATTCTGGTCTACAAGCAGCAGCAGGATGCCGCAAAAGGCGCAGAAGTGCTGAAGTTCTTCGACTGGGCGTATAAAAACGGCGACCAGCTGACTACCGGTCTGGATTACGCTTCCCTGCCGGACTCTCTGGTCACCCAGATTCAGAGCGCCTGGAAGAACAATATCAAAGACAGCAGCGGCAAGGCCCTGAACTAAGTCTCCGGCTTTACACGGCGGCAGCTTGCAGCGGGCATTGGCCCGCTGGTTCTGCTACCGGGCCAATAACTTTGGCTTGACGTTCAATTGGGATAAAGTACCAGTCTACTGTCTCATTCTCTTGCGCCAACACCTTGTCGCAGGAGAAATAAATCTGAAAAGAAGAGAGTGTTATGGCTGAAAAAACGCCGTCCATCAAAGCACCAGGCAAGAACGGTGACATTATCTTCGGCGCGCTGGTTAAACTGGCTGCGCTGATTACGCTATTGCTGCTCGGCGGGATCATCGTTTCGCTGTTTATCTCTTCCCTGCCCAGTATGGAAAAGTTTGGTTTCTCTTTCCTGTGGAATAAAACCTGGGATGTTCCCAACGAACAATTTGGTGCTCTGGTGCCGATTTACGGCACCCTTGTAACCTCGATTATCGCGCTGTTGATAGCCGTGCCCGTGAGTTTCGGGATCTCGCTGTTTCTGACCGAACTGGCCCCCAACTGGCTGAAACGCCCGCTGGGTATTGCCATTGAGCTGCTGGCCGCTATCCCGAGTATCGTTTACGGCATGTGGGGGCTGTTTGTCTTCGCCCCGCTGTTTGCGACCTACTTTCAGCAACCAGTAGGCGATGTGCTCTCGGGCGTGCCTATCATCGGTGCGCTGTTTGCGGGTCCGGGCTTCGGCATCGGGATTCTGGCAGCGGGCGTGATTCTCGCCATCATGATCATTCCCTATATCGCCTCCGTCATGCGCGATGTGTTCGAGCAGACCCCGGTGATGATGAAAGAGTCTGCCTACGGCATCGGCTGCACCACGTGGGAAGTTATCTGGCGTATCGTTTTGCCGTACACCAAAAACGGGGTCATCGGCGGCATCATGCTGGGGCTGGGCCGCGCGCTCGGTGAAACGATGGCGGTGACCTTTATCATCGGGAACACTTACCAGCTCGACAGTGCTTCGCTCTATATGCCGGGCAACAGCATTACCTCGGCGCTGGCCAACGAATTCGCCGAAGCGGCATCGGGCCTGCATACGTCTGCTCTGATGGAACTGGGTCTGATCCTGTTTGTGATAACCTTTATCGTGCTGGCGCTGTCGAAGCTGATGATCATGCGTCTCGCCAAGAATGAGGGCCGCTAAGATGGCAACGCTCGAAATGCAAAGCAACGACGCGCTGTTGCAGTCGCGCCGCAAACGTCAGGCGTGGCGTCGTCAGAAAAACCGTATTGCGCTGCTGCTGTCGATGGCGACGATGGTTTTCGGCCTGTTCTGGCTGATATGGATCCTGTTTACCACCGTGACCAAAGGCATCGACGGCATGTCGCTTGCCCTGTTCACCGAAAATACGCCGCCACCGAATACGGCGGGCGGCGGGTTGGCCAACGCCATCGCGGGCAGCGGGTTGATGATCCTCTGGGCCACCGTTATCGGCACACCGCTCGGGATTATGGCGGGCGTGTATCTCGCGGAATATGGCCGTAAATCCTGGCTGGCGGAAGTGATTCGTTTCATCAACGACATTCTGCTGTCGGCACCGTCCATCGTGGTCGGGCTGTTCGTCTATACCATTGTGGTTGCGAAAATGGGCCATTTCTCCGGCATGGCGGGCATTCTGGCGCTGGCGCTCCTGCAGGTACCCATCGTTATCCGCACGACCGAGAACATGCTCAAACTGGTGCCGGACAGCCTGCGTGAAGCGGCTTATGCACTCGGTACGCCGAAATGGAAGATGATTTCGGCCATTACGCTGAAAGCCTCCGTGTCCGGAATTATCACGGGTGTGCTGCTGGCTATCGCGCGTATTGCCGGTGAAACCGCGCCGCTGCTCTTCACGTCGCTCTCCAACCAGTTCTGGAGCACCGACCTGATGCAGCCTATCGCCAACCTCCCGGTCACCATATTTAAATTTGCCATGAGCCCGTTTGCGGAATGGCAGCAGATGGCCTGGGCGGGCGTCTTGCTGATTACCGTGTGCGTACTGCTGCTGAACATCATTGCTCGCGTGATTTTCGCCAAGAAAAAGCAGTGATTACAAAAAATATTGATTAAGAGAGATGTCTGAATGAGTCGAATGACCGATGCATCCAACAGCAAAATCCAGGTCCGCGATCTGAATTTCTATTACGGTAAGTTCCATGCGCTGAAGAACATCTCACTGGATATTGCCAAAAATGAAGTGACGGCGTTTATCGGTCCTTCGGGCTGCGGTAAATCGACGCTGCTGCGCACCTTCAACAAGATGTATCAGCTGTATCCCGATCAGCGCGCCGAAGGTGAAATCCTGCTCGATGGCGACAATATTCTGGTCGACAAGCAGGATATCGCGCTGCTGCGCGCCAAGGTCGGCATGGTGTTCCAGAAACCGACGCCGTTCCCGATGTCGATTTACGACAACATCGCCTTTGGCGTGCGCCTGTTTGAGAAGCTGTCGCGTACCGATATGGACGAGCGCGTACAGTGGGCGCTGACCAAAGCCGCGCTGTGGAATGAGTCGAAAGACAAGCTGCATCAGAGCGGTTACAGCCTCTCTGGCGGCCAGCAGCAGCGTCTGTGCATCGCGCGGGGCATTGCCATTCGTCCCGACGTGCTGCTGCTTGATGAACCCTGCTCGGCGCTTGACCCGATTTCCACCGGCCGTATCGAAGAACTGATTACCGAGCTGAAATCCGACTATACCGTCGTGATTGTGACCCACAACATGCAGCAGGCGGCACGTTGCTCGGATCGCACGGCGTTTATGTATCTCGGCGAACTTATCGAATACACCGATACAGACACATTGTTCACCTCACCTGCCCAAAAGCAGACCGAGGACTACATTACCGGCCGATACGGTTGAGGCCTTTTCAGGCAAGGGAGCAATATGGACAATTTAAATCTTAATAAACATATTTCTGCGCAGTTCAACGCCGAACTCGAGCACATCCGCACACAGGTGCTGGCGATGGGCGGGCTGGTCGAACAGCAGCTGACCGACGCTATCACGGCCATGCACAATCAGGACGCCGAGCTTGCCGAACGTGTCATCAAGGGCGACGACAAGGTCAACATGATGGAAGTGGCTATCGACGAAGCCTGCGTGCGTATCATCGCCAAGCGTCAGCCGACCGCAAGCGATCTGCGCATGGTAATGGCAATTATCAAGACCATTTCCGAGCTGGAGCGTATTGGCGACGTTGCAGACAAAATCTGCCGCACGGCGCTCGAGAAGTTCTCGCACCTGCATCAGCCGTTGCTGGTGAGCCTGGAGTCGCTTGGCCGTCACACGGTGCAGATGCTGCACGACGTGCTCGACGCCTTTGCGCGAATGGATCTCGACGAAGCTATCCGCGTATATCGCGAAGACAAGAAGGTTGACCAGGAATATGAAGGCATCGTGCGTCAATTGATGACCTATATGATGGAAGACCCGCGCATGATCCCGAGCATTTTGACCGCGCTGTTTTGCGCGCGCTCTATCGAGCGTATCGGCGATCGCTGCCAGAATATCTGCGAAATCATCTTCTATTTCGTCAAGGGGCAGGATTTCCGCCATGTCGGGGGCGATGCGCTGGACAAACTGCTGGTGGGCGATAAAGACGGCGACGCCAACAAACCGGCCTAGTTTTCGTCAACGCGACAGACTGTTATCAAGAAGCCCGTTAAGCCATTAACGGGCTTCTTTGTTTCTGCCTGACTAAATCATCAGGTAACGCAGCGCCACCATGACCGCCAACTGGCGATAATGCGCGGTTTGGGTATCCAGTTCTTCCGGATTTTCAAACAGCGCGCCAAAGGTGTACTTGTTGGCGACCTGGTGCACGCAAAGGCTGCTAATGAGCCGATGCACGTCCCGCGCCTGGGCATCTTCCTTGAAAAGATGACCTTTTTTACCGCGTTCGAGAATATCGTCCAGCAGCGTCAGCGCCGTCTGGTTCAACTGGCGAATATGGGTGGATTGACGAATAAACCGGCCGCGCAGCATGTTTTCGGTCGAGACGATGCGGATAAATTCAGGATGCGACACGTGAAAATCGAAACTGGCCTCCACCAGCTTGACGATAGCCTCGGCCGGGGGATAGGCAGAGAGATCGAGTTCAAGCTCGTGTTTGCGCAGGCAGCGATAGACATGCTCGAGAACCTGCATGTAGAGCGCTTCTTTCGATTTATAATGGTAAACCACCATACGTTTGGTGGTTTCCGCATTGTTGGCGATGTTTTCCATCCGTGCGCCCATCAGTCCGGACTCGGCAAACTCGTTCAGCGCGCTGTCGAAAATACGCTGCTTGAGGCCTATAGGATCGTTCTTTCGCCCCGTCGTCTGGGGACTTTGGCTAGTCAGCGTCTTCTCCTTAACGAAACCTGTGGTGTCTTTCAAAAAGGTTACCCTCGAGAAGTTGAATCAAAATTAAATCATTCGGCTTTATTTGACGATATTGTAGCCTTTTTCTCGCCAAATGGCGGCAAGCTGATGCATATCGTCAAAAGTTGTCACCAAGGGATGATCAATGGGCGGATTATGCGGATCGGCACAGTAATAATACACCGGAATATTGGCGGCAATGCCTGCCTGCACACCCGCAACGGAATCTTCGACCAGTATGCAGGAAGAGACAGGAACCTGCATTTTATCAGCAGCATGGTAAAGCAGGGCAGGATCCGGCTTCCAGCGCTGCAAGTCGTAGCCGCTAAACAGTTTCTCGCCCATAAACGGCAGCAAACCGGTTAATCCGAGCGAGTGCTGCATTTTGGTGACCGGGCCGTTCGAGACCACGCACATTGGCACGGTGATGGACTCAAGCAGGGCTTTGGCGCCCTCGATAGGCTCCAGCTTTTCGTCGAAGAGGCGCGCGACATGCTGACGGAAAACCTTTTCCATCTCTTCCTTGCCGGCTTGCAGCCCATGTTCGCGATTGATGATGTCGATGATTTCGTACAGCTTGACGCCTTTGTATTTTTTGAACATCACGTCATAAGACACAGTGACGCCAAAATGGGCGAACATCAGCACGTAGGCCTCGCAGCACAGGCGCTCGCTGTCGACCAGCGTACCGTCACAATCAAAGAAAACGCATTCTATCCGAGACATATTCCTTCCTTTTTCGGCTTTATCGCTTAGGGTAAATCGTGGTGCCAGACACTATCTTACAGAAGATGGCCCGCCGTTCCGACCTCTCTGTTTCTTTAAACATTCGACTAAATTGGCTTAACGAAGCAGCTTGCTCGCGCAGTTCATCCGAAATAGCGGTTAAAAAATGACAATTCGCAATAAAAAGCAGCAGATTCATCTCATTCGGCGGCCCATTTGGTATAGGATAGCGGCCGACTGATTTTCCCTTTTGGAACTCGCTAATGAGCACACCACAAAACAACGCCAGCGCCGGGCAAGGACTGTTAGAGCGCGTGTTTAAACTGAGTAAACATGGCACCACGCTGAGAACCGAGACCGTCGCCGGTTTCACGACCTTCCTGACCATGGTGTATATCGTGTTCGTCAATCCGCAGATCCTCGGCGTGGCGGGCATGGACAAGCAGGCCGTGTTTGTGACCACCTGTCTTATCGCCGCCTTTGGCAGCATTCTGATGGGCCTTGTCGCCAATCTGCCGGTTGCTCTGGCACCGGCGATGGGCCTGAACGCCTTCTTCGCCTTTGTCGTCGTCGGCGCCATGGGGATTTCCTGGCAGACCGGCATGGGCGCGATTTTCTGGGGTGCGGTCGGGTTGTTCCTGCTGACCGTCTTTCGCGTGCGCTACTGGATGATCGCCAATATTCCGGCCAGCCTGCGTATCGGCATTACCAGCGGTATCGGGCTATTTATCGCCATGATGGGGCTGAAAAACGCGGGCATCGTGGTCGCCAATCCCGACACGCTGGTGGCCATCGGCCATCTGACCTCCCATTCGGTGCTGCTGGGCGCGCTGGGCTTCTTTATTATCGCCATTCTGGCCGCGCGCAACGTGCACGCCGCCGTGCTGGTGTCTATTGTGATCACCACGCTTATCGGCTGGGCACTGGGCGACGTGCACTATGCCGGTATTTGGTCGATGCCGCCGAGCGTAAGCAGCGTTGTCGGGCAGGTTGATATCAAGGGCGCGCTGAACGTGGGCCTTGCCGGGATTATCTTCTCCTTCATGCTGGTCAACCTGTTCGACTCTTCCGGTACGCTGATTGGCGTGACCGACAAGGCCGGACTGACCGACAGCAAAGGCAAATTCCCGCAGATGAAGCAGGCACTGTTTGTCGACAGCCTGAGTTCGGTCGCCGGTTCGTTTATCGGCACCTCTTCCGTGACTGCCTATATTGAAAGCTGCTCCGGCGTCTCCATCGGGGGCGTACCGGCCTGACCGCTGTCGTTACCGGTATTCTGTTCCTGCTGGTTATCTTTATTTCGCCGCTGGCCGGAATGGTGCCGGGTTATGCCGCCGCCGGTGCGCTGATTTATGTCGGCGTGCTGATGACCTCGAGTCTGGCGCGCGTAACCTGGGACGACCTGACCGAAGCGGTACCCGCCTTCGTTACGGCCGTGATGATGCCGTTCAGCTTCTCGATTACCGAAGGCATTGCGCTTGGGTTCATTTCATACGTCGTGATGAAGCTCGGAAGCGGGCGCTGGCGTGAAATCAGCCCGTGCGTGATCGTCGTGACGCTGCTGTTTGTCCTGAAAATCGCGTTTATCGACAGCAAATAACCGCTTCAGCGCAAAAATAAAAAAGGCCGCATTCGCGGCCTTTTTTTATCGCGACCCTCGTAGTCTACTTCTTGAAGCGGCGAGTAAAGTCGGAGAACGAACTCAGCTGGCCCGTGAGATGGTCCAGCGTGCTTTGATCGATCACTTCGCCCACCTGTGCATCCACCTTGTTTTGAATCACGCCGCCCATAAATTCGGGCTTGTTGAGCACCATGGCATCCAGAAAGACCAGAATCTGCCGCAGATGATACTGACAGCGCGCGCCGCCAATGGCACCCATCGAGCTGGTCTGAATCAGTACCGGCTTGCCCGCCAAAGGCTGTTCCGGCACGCGCGACAGCCAGTCGATGGCATTCTTCAGGCCGCCCGGCACCGAATAGTTGTATTCCGGCGTGACGATGATGACGCCGTCCGCCTCACGAATTAGCGCGGCCATCTTCTCCACAGTGGCCGGAAATCCCGACTCCTGCTGAACATCGGCATCGTATAACGGAATGTCGCCAATCGACGGCAAGGCTTCAATGGTGACACCTTCGGGAGCCAGTTTTGGCAGCGTGCGCGCCACCATGGCGTTGAACGAGCCTTTACGCAAGCTGCCGAGCAGGGTGACGAACTTCAGTGGTTGAGTAGACATAAACGACTCCTGTGCAATGAAAAGGGCGATCACTTGGCCGGCGGTAAGCTGGTTAGTTTCATGAAGTGTAGCGAATCGACCTGCTGCTGCGAGGAGAAAGTCTGCGCGCGCACAAATCCTTCCTCGGGATGATAGTGCCAGCAAATCAGGCGCTGAAAAGCAGGGCTGTGCGCGCAGGACCAGATAATCGAGCCTTCAATGTTGCTCATCACCTGCACGTTCTGCGTGATGCTGGAGCGCAATCGGCCGGAAAGGGGATGCAGACTCAGCGTATCGGCAGTGATGTCGGTTTGCCCCGAGAGTTTGTGGACGCTCTGGCGAATGCATTCCAGCTGCGAAGCGGATTCATCGGGGTCGGCCTGCACGGCTATCCAGGTTTTTTCCACGGCAGAGAAGGCGACTTGTCGTGTCTGATGCAGCGCGCTGCGGGCATGAAGGATTTCGAGGTCGAGTCCGGCCTTGCCCTCAATGCTCAGCATGACGCCCAGCGTGCTGCTGGCGTAGGCGAGACTGAAATCGGGAAGACCGCTGGCGGCAAAGCTTGGGCGACCACTGGGCAGGATGATAATTTGCGGCAGTTGCGTCATGCCGAACAGATAAAACATCAGTTCGGCCAGCAGCACGCGTCCGTGGATAAACCGCTGGCGCAGCTTCGGGGCAAGGGTGTTGGCGAAGGTTAAAACGTCGGCGGGCAGGCGGTGGGTATCCGGCTCGCTCTCCGTGACTCTCCATCGGGCAAAGTGGCACGCCATTGTTCACTCCATGATTAATGGGTCGTACAAATTTATATCAATTGCGCTCAATACTACGATCGCCGAGCAAATTATATAAATAACTTATCCGCAAATAATGCGCTGCCGCAGGGGGAAAGGTGAATAAGAAAATACCGGTTATGGAATAGGCAGAAACAAACAGTAAAGGGCGGGGAAAAATGCCCCCGCGCGACGAGAACCGCAGCGGGGGCGAGAGGAGATTATTTTCCGATACAGAAACTGGAGAAGATACGGCCCAGCAGATCATCGGAGCTGAATTCACCGGTGATTTCGCTCAGCGACTGCTGGGAAAGGCGCAGTTCTTCGGCCAGCAATTCGCCCGCCCAGGCACCCAGGAGCTGATCTTTGCCCTGCAACAAATGTTGCGCCGCCTGCTCGAGGGCCTGCAAGTGGCGACGACGTGCCAAAAATCCGCCTTCCATGTTCTGATTAAAGCCCATGCTCTCTTTGAGATGGTCACGCAGCAGGTCGATACCGTCGCCCGTACGCGCAGAAAGACGAATAAGTGAGTGACCATTTACTTCGGTTTTACCCATCGTCTCGCCGGTAATGTCGGCCTTGTTGCGGACAACAACAATAGGCAGCGAGGCAGGAAGGCGCGCCATGAATTCGGGCCAGATGTCGGCAGGTTCGGTCGCGGCGGTCGTGGTTCCGTCCACCATAAACAGCACGGTGTCGGCCTGTTCTATCTCGTTCCACGCACGTTCGATGCCGATACGCTCGACTTCGTCACTGGCTTCGCGCAATCCGGCGGTATCGATAATATGCAAAGGCATGCCGTCGATATGAATGTGTTCACGCAAGACGTCGCGCGTGGTCCCGGCGATGTCGGTGACTATCGCGGCTTCACGACCTGCCAACGCATTGAGCAGACTGGATTTTCCGGCGTTTGGACGACCGGCGATCACCACTTTCATCCCTTCGCGCAACAGGCTGCCCTGACGCGCTTCGGTACGCACGGCATTAAGGTCGCCGATCACCGCATTCAGCTGGGCTTCGATTTTACCGTCGGACAGGAAGTCGATTTCCTCATCCGGGAAGTCAATCGCCGCTTCGACGTAGATGCGCAGGTTAGTGAGTGCTTCCACCAAGTGATGGATACGGGACGAGAACGCGCCCTGCAACGAGTTGACCGCCGAACGGGCCGCCTGCTCGGAACTGGCGTCAATCAGGTCGGCAATCGCCTCGGCCTGCGCCAAATCCAGTTTGTCGTTAAGAAACGCGCGCTCCGAGAACTCGCCCGGCCGCGCAATGCGCACGCCCGGCACGGCAAGAATACGCCGGATGAGCAGGTCGAGGATAACCGGCCCGCCGTGACCTTGCAGCTCGAGCACGTCCTCTCCGGTAAAGGAGTTGGGGCCGGGGAACCACAGTGCAATCCCCTGATCCAGCGTGCTGCCGTCGGCATTCAGAAAGGGCAGGTAATCGGCGTAACGCGGCTTAGGCAGCTTGCCCAGGATCTCCTGCGCGATAAGGCGGGCGGCGCGGCCGGAGATGCGCACAATACCGACGCCGCCGCGGCCTGGCGGCGTAGCTTGAGCAACGATAGTGTCTGACGTATTCATAGAGTTCTCTGCGTTTTATCTAAAAAAGAAGGCGGTCAAATGACCGCCTTCCTGTGTACCTATTATACAGCGTCGTTAACTTTTACGCTTTCTTCTTGTCGCGGCTGTGAAGACCACGTTTTTCCAGCCCGCGATAAATCAGCTGCTGCTGGAGAATGGTAACCAGGTTGCTGACGATGTAGTACACCACCAGACCAGACGGGAACCACAGGAAGAACACGGTGAAGATAACCGGCATAAAGGTCATTATCTTCTGCTGCATCGGGTCGGTCACGGTCGTCGGCGACATCTTCTGAATGAAGAACATCGTGATACCCATCATGACCGGCAGGATGTAGTACGGGTCTTGCGCCGACAGGTCATGGATCCACAGAATGAACGGCGCGTGGCGCAGTTCGATGGAACCGGACAGCATGTAATACAGTGCCAGGAAGATAGGCATCTGGATTACCAGCGGCAGACAGCCACCCAGCGGGTTGACCTTCTCGGACTTGTACAGCGCCATCATTTCCTGACTCATGCGCTGTTTGTCGTCACCAATGCGCTCGCGCATCGCGGCCAGTTTCGGCTGAAGCATACGCATTTTCGCCATCGACGTATATTGCGCACGGGTCAGTGGGTACATGATACCGCGCACGATAAAGGTGATGATGATAATGGAGAAGCCCCAGTTACCGATAAAGCTGTGGATAAACTTCAGCAGCTTGAACAGCGGCTGAGAGATGAACCACAACCAGCCGTAGTCAACAGTCAGGTCAAGGTGAGGCGCAATTGCGGCCATCTTGTCCTGAATTTCAGGGCCAACCCACAGGATAGAACCAACCTGCTGCTGCGCGCCCGGCTGAACAACAAACGGCGCACCTTTGAAGCCGATAGACGCGATGCCGTTATTGTTGTTGGTATAGAAGGTGTTGCTGTCTTTCGCAGACGGGATCCACGCAGTGGCAAAATACTGCTGCAACATGGCAACCCAGCCGCCCTGCGTCGTGACATTCAGATTCTCGTCCTTGTCGAACGCGTATTTCTGATATTTGTCGTCGCTTGAAGAGTAAGCCGCGCCGCGATAGGTATGCAGAGCAAAGTTGTTGCTCCCGGTATCACGATGCTTAGGCAACTCGACGGTTTGTTTCAGCTGACCGAACAGGGTCAGATCCAGCGGTGCTGCCGTCGTGTTATTAATGTTGTATTCAACATTCACGGCATAGGCGCCACGCTTGATAACAAAAGTCTTGGTATAGACTGCGCCGTTAGGTGCCGTGTAGGTCATCGGAATACGCAGTTCTGCCTGACCTTCACCCAGGGTAAAGTTTTCCTGGCTGGTCGTGAACAGAGGACGCTCGCCGTTGGCCGGGTTGTCAGGACCGTTTTTGCCGGTCAGACCGCTTTGAGCCTGATAGACGAATGATGGAGACGTTTCGAGTAGCTGGAAAGGAGCTGTGGATTTCAGCGCTACCGGATATTGAGTCAACAGAGCCTGCTCGATATCGCCACCACGGGTGTTGATGGTCAAAGAAAGGACATCGGTGTTAACGGTAATAAGTTTGCCCTGTCCGCTTCCAGGAACAGCCTGGTTGGCAGCATCACCGGTGGCTGTGTTCGCAGTCTGTTGCGTGGTCTGGTTGGCTGGTTGCGGAGCGTGGTCCGTTTGCCAGGCCTGCCAGATCATGAAAGACACGAACAGCAGAGCGATGAGGAAAAGATTGCGTTGCGAATCCATCGTTAGTGTTCTCTGTTATTGTCGGTTTTCGGCGGTACGGGGTCATCACCACCTGGGTTTAAAGGATGGCATTTTAATACGCGCTTCAGCGTCAACCAACTGCCTTTTACCATGCCGAAACGACCAATTGCTTCAATACCGTATTGAGAGCAGGTTGGTCGAAAACGACAATGAGGCCCAAGCATGGGACTGATTACCAATTGATACCCGCGTATCAAGGCAATCAGGATGCGGGAGCCTGTCGGCAGTGTCGACGCCATAATTTCTCCAACGCTTCCGTTAACGCACGGTTATCGAGATCGGCTACCCCTTTCTTCACCAGCACGACAAAATCCATGGACGGCAGCGCATGCTGATTCAACCGGAAACTTTCGCGGGTTAGGCGTTTTATCCGATTTCGTTCGTGAGCGCGTTTGACATGTTTTTTTGCGACGGTGAGACCGATGCGGGGATGCCCCAGCTCGTTCAGGCGGCCAAGGATGGTGATTTGAGGCGTGCCGGCCCGTTGTGGCTGCTGGAAGACGAAAGTGAAATGACGGGGAGTTAACAAACGTAACTCCCTGGGAAAAGCTAGCTTAACCACTAAACAGGTTAGCTTTTATTACTTAGAAGCAGACAGACGGGTACGGCCTTTCGCGCGACGGCGAGCCAGAACCTGACGACCATTCTTGGTGGCCATACGAGCACGGAAACCGTGGCTACGGTTGCGCTTCAGTACAGACGGTTGGAAAGTGCGTTTCATGGCGATTTCTACCTAAACTTGAAATTAAAACTGATCAGTAAACGCGTGGGCTCTCGGTGCTGAAGCAGCCGATGCCTTTGTCGCAACATATAAAGAAGCGGGATTGTAATAATTGTACAGTCCTGAGTCAATTTACATTGCTAGAAAGCGCGCCGAATTTGTTTACCAAATATTCCCGTGGTCACCAATGACCATCAGGAGCACGGGTATCACACGTAGGGCTGAGGATTATACGGACTCCTGCCCAAATCGCAAGGATCGCCGCTTGATCCTTGAACATTCCATGAACAGGGGCGGTGTGATCCCGGTTGAAAACCTGTGAATGAGCTGTCGAGAAAACTTATTTTATTGTGCAAACCGCGATGCAGCCTCCTACTATTCATACTGTCAGCGAATCTTACTCACTTGATATGCGCTGCCTGTGGATAAAAAGGATCTATTCTGTGAGGAAGGGGAGGATCTCTGCCGCCGTTTGCGTTATGATCCGCCATTCCGATCGCGATCTGTCCCGGATAGCCGATCGGCTTGTAGATTTTTTAAACAAAACTTATAGCCGACAAAAAACCGTAAAAATCGGTTCACACGTCGCTTTGGGTCGCTGACAGGGTGACCTCAAGACATCTCCTCACTATTTATCACTGACCCTACGGTTTTATCCCGTGGCGTAGCTGTAAATGTGCGAGCGAGGCGTGTGTCTAAAATCATGATTTAAAAATATCCTGATCCTTTTTCTTTTTTGGTCTTGTTCGAGTGGAGTCCGCCGTGTCACTTTCGCTTTGGCAGCAGTGTCTTGCCAGATTGCAGGATGAGTTACCTGCCACAGAATTCAGTATGTGGATACGCCCTTTGCAGGCGGAATTGAGTGACAACACCTTGGCTCTGTATGCGCCAAACCGTTTTGTCCTCGATTGGGTGCGTGACAAATACTTAAACAACATTAACGGTCTGTTGAATGACTTTTGTGGCACGGATGCGCCTTTGTTACGTTTCGAGGTTGGCAGCAAGCCCATGGTTCAGCGCGTTAATGAAACCGTCGCTGCCACCGTGAGTTCCCCGGTTGCGGCGCGAACGCTGCCGCGTGCTGCGCCCTCTCGTCCAAGCTGGGACAGCTCGCCGGCCCAGCCGGAGCTGTCTTATCGTTCCAACGTCAACCCCAAGCATACCTTCGACAACTTCGTTGAAGGTAAGTCCAACCAACTGGCCCGTGCAGCGGCACGCCAGGTGGCCGACAACCCGGGCGGCGCCTATAATCCCCTGTTCCTTTACGGCGGCACCGGTCTGGGTAAAACCCACCTGTTGCACGCGGTAGGCAACGGCATTATGGCCCGCAAGGCGAATGCGAAAGTGGTTTACATGCATTCCGAACGTTTCGTGCAGGACATGGTGAAAGCCCTGCAAAATAACGCCATTGAAGAGTTCAAGCGTTACTACCGTTCGGTCGATGCCCTGCTTATCGATGACATTCAATTCTTTGCCAACAAAGAGCGTTCGCAGGAAGAGTTTTTCCATACCTTTAACGCATTGCTCGAAGGCAATCAGCAGATAATCCTGACCTCCGACCGTTATCCGAAAGAGATAAACGGCGTGGAAGACCGCCTGAAGTCCCGCTTCGGCTGGGGTCTGACTGTCGCCATCGAACCGCCCGAGCTGGAAACCCGCGTAGCGATTCTGATGAAAAAGGCCGACGAGAACGACATCCGTCTGCCGGGCGAAGTGGCGTTCTTTATTGCCAAGCGTCTGCGTTCCAACGTGCGTGAGCTCGAAGGGGCGCTGAACCGCGTTATCGCCAACGCCAACTTTACCGGCCGCGCCATCACTATCGACTTCGTGCGTGAAGCGCTGCGCGACCTGCTTGCCCTGCAGGAAAAGCTGGTTACCATCGATAATATCCAGAAAACGGTCGCCGAGTATTATAAGATCAAGGTCGCAGACCTGCTCTCCAAACGGCGCTCCCGTTCGGTTGCCCGACCTCGCCAGATGGCGATGGCGCTGGCGAAAGAGCTCACCAACCACAGCCTGCCAGAAATCGGCGATGCGTTCGGTGGTCGTGACCATACTACGGTGTTGCACGCCTGCCGAAAAATAGAGCAGCTGCGTGAAGAGAGCCATGACATCAAAGAAGATTTCTCTAACTTAATCAGGACACTATCCTCCTAGCGCTATGAAATTTATTGTTGAACGTGAGCATTTGCTGAAACCACTGCAACAGGTCAGTAGCCCACTGGGTGGACGACCAACACTGCCAATTCTGGGAAACCTGTTATTAAAGGTCTCGGAAGGCGCGTTACTGTTGACCGGTACCGATCTTGAAATGGAGATGGTCGCCAAAGTTGCGCTGTCCCAGCCTCATGATGTCGGTGCAACGACGGTTCCGGCGCGTAAATTCTTTGATATTTGCCGTGGATTGCCGGAAGGCGCGGAGATTTCCGTGACGCTCGAGGGCGAGCGCATGCTGGTCCGTTCGGGCCGCAGCCGTTTCTCGCTGTCTACGCTGCCTGCGACCGACTTCCCGAATCTCGACGACTGGCAGAGCGAGGTTGAATTCACCTTGCCGCAGGCCACGTTGAAACGCCTGATTGAAGCCACGCAGTTTTCGATGGCGCATCAGGACGTTCGCTACTACTTAAACGGCATGCTGTTCGAAACCGAAGGGGAAGAACTGCGTACCGTGGCGACCGACGGGCATCGTCTGGCCGTGTGTTCAATGCCTATCGGCCAGTCATTGCCGTCGCATTCCGTTATCGTTCCGCGTAAAGGCGTGATGGAACTGGTGCGTCTGCTCGACGGCGGCGATTCCCTGTTGCAGCTGCAAATCGGCAGCAACAATATTCGTGCCCACGTCGGCGATTTTATCTTTACCTCCAAGCTGGTTGACGGCCGTTTCCCGGATTATCGCCGCGTATTGCCGAAGAATCCCGACAAAACGCTGCAAGCTGGCTGCGACTTGCTCAAACAGGCCTTTGCCCGCGCGGCCATCCTCTCCAACGAGAAATTCCGCGGCGTGCGCCTGTACGTGAGCCAGAATCAGCTGAAGATTACAGCCAACAACCCCGAGCAGGAAGAAGCCGAAGAGATCCTTGACGTCGCCTACGACGGCACCGAAATGGAAATCGGCTTCAACGTCAGCTACGTCCTCGACGTACTCAATGCGCTGAAATGCGAAGAAGTGCGCCTGCTGCTGACCGATTCGGTATCCAGCGTGCAAATCGAAGATGCAGCAAGCCAGGCCGCGGCGTATGTCGTAATGCCAATGCGTCTGTGATCCTATGGCATTAACGCGATTACTGATCAAAGATTTCCGCAACATCGAGGCGGCGGATTTAACGCCGTCGCCCGGATTCAATTTCCTGATAGGTCCTAACGGTAGCGGTAAAACCAGCGTGCTCGAGGCGGTCTATACGCTTGGGCATGGCCGCGCCTTTCGCAGCCTGCAGGCGGGAAGAGTCATTCGTCACGACCAGCCGGAATTTGTGCTGCACGGACGTATCGATGACGGCGGCGATCGCGAGCTAAGCGTCGGCTTAAGTAAAACCCGTACCGGCGACAGCAAGGTCAGAATCGACGGCACCGACGGCCATAAAGTCTCGGAACTGGCGCAGATGCTGCCCATGCAGCTGATTACGCCCGAAGGTTTCACATTATTAAACGGCGGTCCCAAGTATCGCCGTGCCTTTTTGGACTGGGGCTGTTTTCACCACGACCCCGGTTTTTTTATCGCCTGGAGCAACCTGCGACGGTTACTCAAGCAGCGCAACGCCGCGCTGCGTCAGGTGAGTCGCTATGCGCAAATTCGCGCCTGGGATCAGGAGCTGATCCCGCTGGCCGAGCGCATCAGCGCGTGGCGGGCAGAGTACAGCCAGGCGATTGCCGCTGATATCAGCGCGACCTGTGCCCAATTCCTGCCCGAGTTTGCCCTGACTTTCTCGTTCCAGCGCGGCTGGGACAAAGAGAGTGACTACGGTGAACTGCTGGAGCGCCAGTTCGAGCGCGACAGAGCCTTGACTTATACAGCATCCGGCCCGCACAAAGCCGATTTTCGCATCCGTGCCGACGGCACGCCGGTGGAGGATTTGCTTTCGCGCGGGCAGTTAAAACTGCTGATGTGCGCACTCAGATTGGCGCAGGGTGAGTTTCTCACCCGACAGAGCGGGCGGCGTTGCCTGTATCTTCTTGACGATTTTGCCTCCGAGCTGGATCCCGGTAAACGCCGGCTTCTGGCCGATCGCCTGAAAGCCACCCGGGCCCAGGTTTTTGTCAGCGCAATCGGCGCTGAACAAGTAACCGATATGGCGGGTGAAAAGGGCAAGATGTTCCGCGTGGAACAAGGTAAAATAGCCGTTCTATCACAGGACTAAAAATGAGCGAGAAACGTTGATGTCGAATTCTTATGACTCCTCAAGTATCAAGGTATTAAAAGGGCTGGACGCGGTGCGTAAGCGCCCCGGCATGTATATCGGCGATACCGATGACGGCACTGGTCTGCACCACATGGTATTCGAGGTTGTGGACAACGCTATCGACGAAGCCCTCGCTGGCCACTGTTCCGAGATTCTTGTCACTATTCATGCGGATAACTCCGTATCCGTTCAGGATGACGGCCGCGGTATTCCAACCGGTATTCATGAAGAAGAAGGCATTTCAGCCGCAGAAGTCATCATGACCGTGCTGCACGCCGGCGGTAAGTTTGACGATAACTCATACAAAGTGTCCGGCGGCCTGCATGGCGTAGGCGTATCGGTAGTCAATGCGCTGTCTGAAAAGCTGGAGTTGGTTATCCGTCGTGAAGGTAAGGTTCACGAGCAAACCTACGTCCACGGCGAACCGCAGACCCCGTTGAAAGTCGTGGGCGAGACTGAGCAGACCGGTACAACCGTACGTTTCTGGCCGAGCTTCCAGACCTTTACCAACCAGACCGAATTCGAGTACGACATTCTGGCCAAGCGCCTGCGCGAACTGTCGTTCCTGAACTCCGGTGTGGCCATTCGCCTGCACGACAAGCGCGATGACAAGCAGGACCATTTCCACTACGAAGGCGGTATCAAGGCGTTCGTGGAATACCTGAACAAGAACAAAAACCCGATTCACCCCAATGTCTTCTATTTCTCGACCGTAAAAGACGACATCGGCGTTGAAGTCGCGCTGCAATGGAATGACGGTTTCCAGGAAAACATCTACTGCTTTACCAACAATATTCCACAGCGCGACGGCGGGACTCACCTGGTCGGTTTCCGTACCGCGATGACCCGTACCCTGAACGCGTACATGGATAAAGAAGGCTACAGCAAGAAATCCAAAATCAGCGCCACCGGTGACGATGCCCGTGAAGGCCTGATTGCCGTGGTTTCCGTCAAGGTTCCGGATCCGAAGTTCTCGTCCCAGACCAAAGACAAGCTGGTGTCATCGGAAGTGAAATCAGCGGTTGAAACCCTGATGAACGAAAAGCTGGTCGATTATCTGATGGAAAACCCGGGCGACGCGAAAATCGTGGTCGGGAAAATCATCGATGCGGCCCGTGCGCGTGAAGCGGCGCGTAAAGCCCGTGAAATGACTCGCCGTAAAGGCGCGCTGGATTTGGCCGGTCTGCCGGGCAAACTGGCCGACTGTCAGGAACGCGACCCGGCTCGCTCCGAACTGTATTTAGTGGAAGGGGACTCCGCGGGCGGCTCTGCCAAGCAGGGACGTAACCGCAAGAATCAGGCCATTTTGCCGCTGAAAGGTAAAATCCTGAACGTCGAGAAAGCGCGTTTCGACAAGATGCTTTCTTCACAGGAAGTCGCCACGCTGATTACGGCGCTGGGCTGCGGCATTGGCCGTGACGAGTACAATCCCGACAAACTGCGCTATCACAGCATCATCATCATGACCGATGCCGACGTCGATGGTTCGCACATCCGTACTTTGCTGCTGACCTTCTTCTATCGTCAGATGCCTGAAATCGTTGAGCGCGGCCACATCTTTATCGCTCAGCCACCGCTGTACAAGGTGAAAAAAGGCAAGCAGGAACAGTACATCAAAGATGACGAAGCGATGGATCAGTATCAGATCTCCATCGCAATGGACGGCGCGACGCTGCACACCAACGCCAGCGCGCCTGCTCTGGCCGGCGAGCCGCTCGAGAAGCTGGTGGCCGAGCACTATGCGGTGCAGAAAATGATTGGCCGCATGGAGCGTCGTTATCCGCGTGCGCTGCTCAACAATCTGGTGTATCAGCCAACGCTCGGCGAAGCCGACCTGAACGATCAGGCCAAGGTGCAGCAGTGGATGGAGCAGCTGGTTAACCTGCTGAACGAAAAAGAGTCACACGGCAGCAGCTACAGCGCTATCGTGCGTGAAAACCGCGAACGTCAGATTTTCGAACCGGTACTGCGTATTCGTACGCACGGAGTCGATACCGACTATGATCTCGATTTCGAATTCATCCACGGTGGCGAATACCGCAAACTGTGTGCGCTCGGCGAAAAGCTGCGCGGTCTTATCGAAGACGGTGCCTTCATCGAACGTGGCGAGCGTCGTCAACCGATTACCAGCTTCGAACAGGCGCTGGAATGGTTGGTGAAAGAGTCCCGCCGTGGTCTGTCCGTACAGCGTTATAAAGGTCTGGGCGAAATGAACCCGGAGCAGCTGTGGGAAACGACCATGGATCCGGACCAGCGCCGCATGCTGCGCGTTACCATCAAGGATGCAATTGCCGCTGACCAGCTGTTTACCACCTTGATGGGCGACGCCGTTGAACCACGTCGTGCCTTCATTGAAGAGAACGCCCTGAAAGCCGCGAACATCGATATCTAATCGTCCGGCCTTTTGTTCTCACGTGAAATCCGAAGCGGGCAGTCGCTTCGGATTTTTTTTCGTCCATTTTTCGGTTTTCCGTCGAGTGCACTTCCAAAAGGAGGCGAGTAGGCTAAAGCGAGAGGAGATGTTCTTAATTACAGGGAGGTCGTCGCTATGCCGAGAATAGTCCCGCACGCCATTTTGCCGGTGAAAACGGCGGGAGAAGTGAAGGGCAGAGATTTTTTTACCTTGAGTGGCAAGTCGCAGCGGTTATCTCTGCAAGACGTCGGCAATGCGAGTGTCCAGCCCACAAGCCTGAAGGGGTCAACGCCCCGGATGAAAGGTACACTGCTGATGAGCGCACTGGGACTCGGCGCGGCGGCCTGTTTGCCCCCCGTCGCGGCGACCGCCGGCAGGCAAACTGCCCTGCAAACGGGAGGCGACCGCACATTCCGGCGTGATGACGGCGGCCATCCGCTACTGCCCCGGTACGCGTTTTCGGGTTATGCGCCGCCCTTGGCATTTCGCGCGCAACCTCGGGCAGCGTTGCCCTCCGCCGCACTTTCCCACTCACAGCACGCGATAAAAAATCTTTTCGCGGCGCGATAAGCTCTTCGACAGCTCGCCACTCGTCCAACACGACAACGACGCTTTTTTCTCTTGCAAACAGTAAGTTGCCTTCTCTTTCACGCAGACAGGACGAGAAAGGCAGAACGACAGCGCGTAGACAGGCGAGAGAGGCAAAGGCGGCGAGAAACGAGGGCGATATACGCTATTGGCGCGCGCTTTCACCCTCGCAGGCAGGCACAACGAATGACGTTTATGCGCAAAACGACACCGTATCGGCGGGCTTCGAAACCGCCGTTTCGGGCCATCACTGGCTGGAGGCATTACGTGATGTCAGCCGCTACTGTCAGGATTATCCGCCCACAGGCTATGTCTCTCTGGCCACCAATCGCCTCGAGTCGGCCCGTATTCTCTACAGCATGTATGAACAGGCAAAATGGGCCGATGAGCGTTTATTTAGCTTTATCAATCAGCAGCTTGATCCTGCGCAACCCGGTTATTCCGCGCCGCTTGCACGAAAGATTCTTCGCGTGGAGAGCGCCCTCTATTATGTGCAGTCGAGGATAATCGGTTGGGACTTAACGTCCGCTGCGCCCGATTTCGAACCGCGATTTCTGGCCGCGCACGCCGAACGGGGGCTGATTTTTACGCCGGAAACGATAATCGATTTTTACCTCGCGCAGTTTAACGTGCTGACCCGCGCGCCCGCCAAGCCGTTCAAAACCCGAAATCAATTGAACGACCTGACGCACTATTATGCGCAGTTCACTGAGTATCTTAATCACCATGCGCTCGACGATGTGGTCGCCGTCGTGGCGCAAACCACGGCCTACATGGGCATCAGTGCGCTGGATTTGGAACGCGCATTCACCCCGCTTTTTTCGGCAAGGATAGGCCATTATCGAAGCGCATTGCTTCCCCAGACGGGCGCAAAAAGCCACGCTTTCGAAGCCGGTTCGTTTATTTTTATCTTTCGCGGGCACTCGGGAAAACGCTATGCCGCCAGTAACTGGGGCGCGCAACTGGCAGTGGCCGAGATAAGTCGGCTCCTGCCAGAAAGCGGAGTCACCGCCATCCGTGCGCTGGCCGACAGCAAGCTTATCTCGGCGGACTGGCTGCCGGTCGAAGCCCTTGTTGCCGCGCTCTGGCCCGGCATATCGACGCTAAACGCTGGCAAGTTGATGATAATGAAGAAGTATAAACATGCGCTGCGATTCAATGTCACAGAACCCCTCTCTTCGAAGCCCTGATCGCCATTCAGTATCAGGTCGTCAAAGACTATATTGCAGCCTGGCGTGACCAGCATCTCGATAAAAATCTGGGGGAAAAATTTCTCTCTTTTGTGCCGTTTTATGACACGGTGCAGCGAAAGATAAAGGATTCGGCTTATCACCCCACGCTTGGCGATCTGGCGTTTGACCTGTTTGATCTCGGCATTACGCTGCTTGCGATGGGCATTCCGCTCATCAAGCTGGGAGCGCGCGGCATCAAGATTGGGATGGCGACGATGAAAGCCGGTCGGGCAGCCGGTATGAGCGGAAAACTGTTGCAGCAGCAGGTTTTTTCCGCCGTCAGACCCCTTGTTAACCAGATGGGCAGAGTGACCGGCAGAGAAATCGCGGGTTTTGTGCTTCCGCCGTTCGATTTGTTGCGACTGATCCGCAAACCTCTGGTCAACGGCGGACGCAGGTTTTATCACACATTAAGAACCGCGCTGCCCAAGCGCTGTAAACGCGGCATTTGGGGCACCTGCTTTCCCCATACGCGCCACGTCGCCGCTTTTGACGTCAATGAGTGGGAAGCCATGATAGGCCATCTGGTTTACGACCCGGCCAGCTGGAAGGGATCGCTGATACCGCGCGCCTATCGCCACGAATATATCCGCCGTTTCATCGCGCTGTCGGCAGACCAGAAAGAGGCGCTGCGCAGTTGGTCCTATGTGCCGTGGCAGAAGCATTACCTCAATTATCCGCAGAAAAAAGCTGGCCCGCAGGCACCAGCAACAAGAATTTCGAGCTGAACAATGCGCTGCTGAGTCATCATCCTCGGGCGGATATGTTGCTTGCCGCCAATAATTTAAGCAGTGCACTCAAAGGATTGCCTGAAATGCTCGAGGCGCAGAGTCTGGTCAGAGTCGTGGATATCGGTGAAGAAAATATGCGCCTGTTTCGCGCCGGCGATGTCGTCAGCAATTATCCCGCCTTTATGTCGGCATCGTCGAAGGGCAAACTGGTCAACGTGGCCCTGAGTCGGGGGTTTATGTTTTTTCCGAAATGGCTCAAGCATCCGAATGCCGCGATTGCCATCTACCACATCACTTCGCGCAAGGGTAAGCCGCTTATCAAGCGTTTGACCACTCAAGTAGGCATGGAAGGCGAGTATCTGTTCGACCAGAAAAGCTTTTTTAGAGTGCAGGCAGTGACCAGTCTGTATTTACGCAGTCGAATACGTACCAAAAAGCAGGTATTTTTCATCAAGCTCGAGGAAATAGCCTACGATAACACTCTCAAGGTAAAAAATATTTTTAGCGGCAATCAAATAAAAATCCCCGCCTGATGCCGCCAGAAACCCGAAAAGCCTCCACCGGAATCGATAGCGTCAGGGTCATTATCGACGCGCTTTGTTTCTGGCGTCAGGCGATAAAAACGCGCTAGCATGTTGTTAACTACACACATTCCGAGGACGCTATGGCAATAGAATTGATCGCAATAGATATGGATGGAACATTGCTTAACCCGCAGCATGAAGTCACGCCGGCAGTTAAAAATGCGTTGGCCGCCGCCGTTAAGCAAGGGGTTCAGGTCGTTCTGGCCACGGGCCGACCTTTTATCGGCATCAAGCGCTACCTTCAGGAGCTGGATTTGGAGCAGGCTGGATGTTACTGCATCTCCAATAATGGCGCTCTGGTGCATAACGCCGAAGATGGCAGCATTTTCGCCGAAACCACGCTGGCCTTTAACGATTTTCTCTATTTTGAATCGCTGGCGCGTTTATTGGGTGTGAGTTTCCAGGCGCTGACCTATACCGATCTCTATACCGCGAACCAGGATATTAGCCCGTATACCATTCACGAGGCCTATATTACGGGTATTCCGCTGCATTACCGCAGCGTCGAGCAGATGGATCGCGAGATGCGTTTCCCTAAAGTGATGATGATCGATCATCCCGAAAAGCTGGACCACGCGATTACTCAAATCCCGCATGATGCCAAAGAGCGCTACACCATCATGAAAAGCTCGCCGTACTATCTTGAAATCCTCCACAAGAGTGTGAACAAGGGGCAAGGTGTCAAGAAACTCGCCGAAAAACTGGGGATTGCCCGCGAAAGCATCATGACTTTGGGCGATCAGGAAAATGATATCGCGATGCTGGAATACGCGGGGCTGGGCGTGGCGATGGGCAATGCGCTGGACAGCGTCAAGGCGGTCAGCCAGTTCGTCACCAAAACCAACAGCGAAGACGGCGTAGCGTTCGCCATCGACAAGTTTGTCTTGAATAAATAATGCGGCAATCACGGCTCCCGTGATGACGGCTTTGCCATCACGGAACCGGTAACAAATAGGGATGTAACGTGGCGGGTGAAAAGCAGTTAACTTTTGAGGCGCGGGGTCACCAGCTGACCAATATCAATGTCTGGACGGCAGACAGCCAGTGGCTTGTCTATGATGTTCGGCCAAAAGGCAGCGATTTTAGTGGCGCAACCATTGAGCGCATCAATGTCGGCGACGGGACGGTGGAAACGCTGTATCGAGCCACGCAGGGCGCGCATGTGGGCGTCGTGACCGTCAGTGCCGACGCCGCTCCCCGCTACGTGTTTATTCATGGGCCGGAAAACCCCGATGCGCACTGGAAATACGATTTCCATCACCGTCGCGGCGTCATTCTCGACCCGAAAACCTCGCCACAGCCTGCCACGCTTGATGCCTTTGACATTACTGAACCCTATACGCCGGGCGCGCTGCGCGGCGGGTCGCACGTGCACGTATTCAGTCCCGACGGTTCGCGGGTCAGTTTTACCTATAACGATCACGTCATGCACGCGCGCGATGCGGCAGAGGATTTACGCAATGTCGGCGTGGCGCTCGCGCATCATCCGGTGGTTGCGGCCAAGGCGCATCCACGAGAATACGACGGTACGCATTTCTGCGTGCTGGTCAGCCAGACCACGGCGACGCCGCAGCCGGGCAGCAATCAGATCAATCGCGCCTATGAAGAGGGCTGGATAGGCCAAAACGGATACAAAAAAGCCGACGGAAAGCCACAGCGCTGGGCATTGGCTTTCATCGGCGACACGGTATCGGCGACGGGAGAAAAGCTGCCGGAAGTGTTTGTCGTCGACTTTCCTGCCGATGACAAGGCGCTTACCCAGGCGGGTGATTTTCCGTTGCAGGGAACCCCTTCACGTCTTCCGGCACCGCCGGCGGGGGTGGTTCAGCGCAGAATCACGTTTACGGCCGACAGAGCATATCCGGGCGTCGTGTCCCAGCCTCGACACTGGCTGCGCGCCTCACCCGATGGCGCGACAATCGCGTTTCTGATGAAAGACGACAGCGGCATTGTGCAGGTGTGGGGAGTGTCTCCGCTGGGCGGCGAGCCTTGGCAAATCAGCCGTGGCGCATGCGGCATTCAGTCGGCGTTGAGCTGGCACCCTCGGGGCGACAGGCTGGCGTTGATATGCGACAACTCGGTGATGCTGCTGGACGTCGCCAGCGGCGAGATGCAACGTTTAACCCCGCGCACCGACGTTGCACCCTGTGGCGATGCCGTGGTGGTTTCGCCAGACGGTAAATCGGTGGCGTTCATGCGTGAAATATCAGGATTTAATCAGTTGTTTATCACATCAACCGAGAGTATGGCGGGCTGATTCTCAGCGCGCTTTTCTCTGAAATCAGAACGCTTACCTGAAATCGGAAGCCTGAGTTCTCGAACGCCGCAACGGATAAGATTAGTTTGCGGCGGCGGGCATGGGCGGAACATGATTGATATCGACGCCGTGGCTCAGCGCCAGATTTTTATTTTCGCTGGCTTTGATGCGATCAAGCGTACCCGGCTTGTCGCGGCGATAATAATCGTAAGGCAACAACAGCGTGTCCAGTGCCGCCGTAAAAGGAAGATCCAGCACCAGCAGGGGCGTCATGGCCCAGCTTGTGTCTTCACTCTTAATCATTCTGACGTCCGCCTTGGACCCTGAATAATACCCCTGATAATCACCGGTATGGCTCATTACGCTGGAACAGCCGCTGGCTAAAAAAGCGCATCCTGTCGCTACAGGCAATAATAAAAATTTCTTCATCTTTAAACTCATCTCTAACTGTCGGGCTGAGGATGTTCTTTAAAACCTACAAAACAGGTTCAGAAAGTGCGTTTAAAATTGTAGTACCGATTTGAAGAATTAACGTTAACTCACGGTAACTAATGACCATTATACCTTGGATGAGGTAGACCTTTTCGCAACCTGACCAGCATTAATACGAAATTTTTTCTGGCGAATGCTTGAAATTAATTTTTTCACCGCCATTTTTATCATACGACGCTGCAAAAGAATACGCCGTCAGGGTATTCGCGCGTTATTGGCCTGTCCGACTGGAAGGCTGTATTTTTTCCTCGCTGCAATATTAGGAGGCAGTAATAATGCGTAATTTCGATCTCTCTCCCCTTTATCGTTCCGCTATCGGTTTCGATCGCCTGTTTAATTTAATCGAATCCGGCCAAAATCAGGGCGGCGGTTATCCTCCGTATAATGTTGAACTGGTTGATGAAAATCATTACCGGATCGCCATCGCCGTGGCGGGATTCGCCGAGTCGGAATTAGAGATTACGGCCCAGGACAACATGCTGGTAGTGAAAGGCGCACACGTCAATCCTCCGGCCGAGCGCACCTATTTATATCAGGGCATTGCCGAGCGTAATTTCGAACGTAAATTTCAATTAGCAGAACATATTCAAATTAAATCAGCCAATCTGGCCAACGGTTTACTTTATATCGATTTGCAGCGTGTGGTGCCGGAAGCCTCCAAGCCTCGCCGTATTGAAATAATTTAAGAGTAACGATGAAGTCTCCAAAGTAAAAATTGCTCTGAAGGGTTCGCCGTAAGGGAGCCGGGCTGCGGCAATGTCGCCAATGCGCCACAGAGTGTATAAATCATCTCGCTTCACTGAAGGAGTTAATATGCGTAACCACGATCTTTCCCCACTTCTGCGTCAATGGATTGGCTTTGATAAATTAGCCAGCACGCTGCAAGGCAGCGATTCCGGCTATCCTCCCTACAATATCGAGAAATCAGACGATAACCATTATCGCATCTCGCTGGCGCTCGCCGGATTCAGGCAGAGTGAACTGAATATTGAGGTCGAGGGGCCGAGACTGACGGTCAGCGGTACGCCGACACCGGCAGACAGCAAAGTGGAATATCTGCATCAGGGGCTGGTGTGCAAAACCTTTAGCCTGAGCTTTACGCTGGCCGAACATATGCAGGTTGCCTCCGCCGAGTTCGTCAACGGTCTGCTGCATATCAGCCTGACCCGTGACGTCCCGCCTGCGCTGCAACCTCAGCGTATTGCCATCGGCACGGACAAGGCGGCCGCCGACACGCAGGCACTGGAAAATAATCCGGCCTGAGAACGTGCGCACACGGCTTACCTCGCGGTGAGTCCTGCTGTTGATTAACCGCGTCTGAAAAGCCCATAAAAAAACCGGAAACGCCTCGCTGGCCTTCCGGTTTTTTTCGTCGCTACCCGCCTTTTTACGCGGTGCGGTGCTCCTGATGCGCAAGTTCTATCTCTTCGGCAAGAATAATGACGCCGCGTTCGATTTCACTGGCCTGCGGAACATAGTTCATGCGCATGCATTGCTGGGTGTGCGCCCAGGGATGCTCAAGGCCGGGGAAGAAGTAATCGCCCGGCACCATCAACACGCCACGCTTCTTGAGGCGCTGATACAGCACTTCGGTCGTGATAGGCAAATCCTTGAACCACAGCCAGAGAAAAATCGCGCCCTCCGGTTTGTGGATAAGACAGCGCTCTTCGGGCAGATAGCGGCGCAGCGTGGCGATAGTTTCCTGCACACGCCGAGAGTAGAACGGGCGAATGATGTCCTGCGAGAGCCTGAGCAAATCCCCGCGCGCAATCATCTCGCTGGCCATCGCCGGTCCTATGCTGCCCGGAGAGAGGCTGATGATGCCGTTCATGTTGCTGATAGCCTTGATGTACTTCTCGTCGGCAACCACGATACCGCAGCGCGAACCCGGCAGACCCAGCTTCGACAGGCTCATGCACAGGATAATATTGGGATTCCAGAGCGGCGTGGCGTCGGTGAACACGATACCGGGGAAAGGCACGCCGTAGGCATTATCGATAAGCAGCGGAATATCATGCTGCTGCGCCAGGCCATCGAGGCGGATCAGCTCTTCGTCGGTCAGCACATTGCCGGTCGGGTTGGTCGGACGCGACACGCAGATAAGCCCGATATCTTCGCCGATAGTCAGATGGTCGAAGTCGACGTGATATTTGAATTGGCCTTCCGGCAGCAGCTCGATATTGGGTTTTGCCGAAACAAACAGGTCTTCGTCAACGCCGGCATCGGCATAGCCCAGATATTCCGGTGCCAGAGGGAACAGAACCTTGCTCAGCGTACCGTCGCTGCGTCGCCCCGCAAACAGATTGAACAGATAGAAGAAGGCGCTCTGGCTGCCGTTGGTGAGCGCGATATTGTCGGCGGTCAACTCCCAGCCCTGTTCTTCACTCAGCATTTTGGCCAGTGCATGACGCAACACGTCTTTACCCTGCGGGCCGTCGTAATTGCACAAGGCATCGGCGAGTTTACCGTCTGCCAGCATCTCGCCCAGCAGATTCTGGAAATACGCCTGCATCTCAGGAATTTGTGCCGGATTTCCGCCACCGAGCATCACCGCTCCAGGTGTGCGCAAACCGTCATTCATATCGCCCATCAGGCGGGTAATGCCGGAAAAACGGGTAAATTTTTCGCCGAAAACAGAGAACGTCATAGCTTACTTTGCGTGTTATCAAAATGTGACGCCCACCTTAACGCCTGCGCCGCGGCTGTGCAATCGGAGGAGGACACGAAAGGCAAGATAGTCGAAGGGAGGAGAAGGGTAAGAGAGCAGAATAGCGCGGCACCGAACTCGGCACCGCGCCGTTTTCTTCAGATAAAAATCAGGAAAAAATCAGGATTTTTTCAGATCTTTAGCATTCACGCAGAACTCGTTGGTGGAGTCTGACAGCGCAGCAATCAGGTTGTCCACCGCCAGCGCGTCCATGTCGTAGCGAGTTTGCGCCGTAGCGGAACCAATGTGCGGCAAGGTCACGACGTTCGGCAGCTTGAGCAGGCCGGAATCATTCGGCATAGGCTCTTTCTCGTACACGTCGAGACCTGCGCCATAAATGGTACCGTCTTGCAGAGCCTGAATCAGCGCCTGCTCGTCAATCACCGGACCGCGACCCGCGCTTATCAAAATGCCGGTAGATTTCATCTTCGCCAGCTGATCCTTGCCGATGATGTGGAAAGTCTGATCGCTCAGCGGCAGAATAACCACAACGAAATCAGACTCTTCCAGCAAGGTGTCCAGCGAGCATTTGCGGGCGTTGAAGCGGTCTTCGGCTTCTTTATGCTGGCTGCGTGCGTTGTAGAGAATAGGCATGTCGAAGCCGAGATGTGCGCGCTGCGCCACGGCCAGGCCAATACGGCCCATGCCGATAATGCCGAGGGTTTTATGATGAACGTCGAGGCCGAACCAGTCGGTCGGCGCATTGCCGTCCCATTCACCTTGTTTGGTGAGATTGGACAACTCGACCACGCGGCGTGCGGTTGCCAGCACCAGCGCGAAAACCAGATCCGCAACGGTGTCGGTAAGCGCGGCAGGCGCGTTGAACAACGGAATGCCGCGACGGCTGAGTTCGGCAACGTCAAAGCTGTCGAAACCTGCCGAGGCCGTCGAAACACCGCGCAGACGCGGCGCATGGTCGATTAACTCTTTGTTGATTGCGCCGCCGGAACCCAATAATCCTTCAGCCTCTTTCAAGGCCTCGAATACCTGAGCACGATTGGCGTCGTTAATACCATTAAATTCAACGACCTTGTAGTGCTGCTCAAGACGCTCGTGCAGATCGGCTGCGATTTTTTTGTAGAGAACGATAGACGGCTTCATTACTTACTCCATCAAGCTAACGATTAGTAGACTGTTTGTTCAGTAAGACAATTCATTGATTAAAATAGAGACTATTCTAGTGAGCCTCAAGCGGTTCCGCTGTTTTTTCGGGTTTGACCATCAAGGTCAGGATCACCGAAACCAGCAGGGACACGGCCATGAAGATAAAGGACGCGTCCGCATTTCCGGTGCTGCCATTCAGATAGCCGACAAACCACGAACCGAAAAACGACCCCAGCGCGCCGAGACTGTTGATCAGGGCCATCGCGCCACCGGCAACGTTTTTGGGCAACATTTCGGGAATAATGGCGAAGAACGGACCATAAGGCGCATACATCGCCGCACCGGCTATCACCAGCAAGCTGTAGGACAGCCAGAAATTATGCTGACCGATAGCCCATGAACCAAAGAAGGCGATGGCCCCCACCAGCAGCAGCGGCCAGATAAACAGTTTGCGGTTGCGCATTCTGTCGGAGGCCCACGAGGCCAGAATCATCGCGATAGTGGCCGCGAGATAAGGAGCCGAAGAGAGCCAGCCCGCCTCGACCATGCCCATGGATTTTCCGGCGCGCAGAATGGACGGCAGCCATAACACAAAGCCGTAAACCCCTATGCTCCAGGTGAAATACTGCACACACAGGATGATGACGTTGCGCGAACCGGAAAGCCTGACCGTAGTTTTTGACGGCCTTGATATTTTTCTGTTCGTCGGCCAGCGCATCGGCCAGCGCCTTTTTCTCGTCCTTGTTCAGCCAGTTGACCTCTTCCGGCTTGTCCTTGACCAGGAACCACCAGAAAACCGCCCAGATAACCGCCGGAATACCCTCGAAAATAAACATCTCGCGCCAGCCAAAGGCGTGAATTAAATAGCCCGAGAGCACCGACATCCACAGCACGGTGACCGGATTACCCAGAATCAGAAAGGTATTGGCCCGCGAGCGTTCGGATTGGGTAAACCAGTTACTGATATAAACCAGCAATGCAGGCATCACGGCGGCTTCGACAATCCCGAGCATAAAGCGGATCACCGCGAGCAGCGGAATGCTGCTGACAACGCCGGTCAAGGAAGCAAATGCCCCCATAATACAAGGCACCAGAACACCAGCTTTTTAACGCTGCGGCGTTCGGCATAAATGGTGCCCGGGATCTGGAAGAAGAAATACCCCAGAAAAAACAGCGCCCCAAGCAGGGATGACATCCCCTTGGTTATTCCTAGGTCGTCATTGATACCGGCGGCGGAAGCAAAGCTGAAATTCGAGCGATCGACATACGCCAGACTATAGGAGATAAAAATGATCGGCATAATGTACCACCAGCGTTTGGCGGCCAATTTAACCTTGCTCATCGTCAAACCCCTTACTCTGACCGCGTCTATAGCGCAGTCTTTGTTGTTGTAATTGTAAACAGATGCTCATTTTGCCCCCGATCAGTGATTGACGCCGCGCAGCAACTCAACGTAATGGCGCGTAACGGCAGTCAGATCCTCGCCTTCCAGCGGGAATTCGATGCCGCGTGGCACGTTGTCGGGCAGGGCTTCCAATACCGGTTTCCAGCTGCCGTCACTGTCGTCGAGTGCTACCGCATGCATTTTGCCGCCGCGTGATTCTGCCGCTTTCACATGCACATAGCTTACGTGCTCGCGCAGCGTTTCGGCCGCTTCCAGCGCATCCTGACCGACCCACAGCCAGTTGGCCATATCAAAGGTCATGGCAACCGGTAGGTCCAGGGCTTCGGCGGCATAGAAGAACGCGTTCATCGGATGCAGAATGCCGCCGTCCGGCGTCTGGTCGTTTTCCACTACCAGTTCGACATCATGCTGATTCAGCAGCACTTTCAGCGCCGTCAGGTCTTCACCCGGCACAAAGGCGCCGAGCGCTATCTTGAGTTTTTTTGCCTGTAGACGGGAGGCTTCGGTCAGAAAATCGGCCAGTGAAGGGTTGACGTTACCTTGTGCCAAAAACAGCGATTCAGGAACCGAATAGAAAGCAAAAAGCCTGTGCCGACGGATTTTTTCGCCGAGCGCCTCGAGCTGCTCGACTTCACCTTCGGCGAACAGCTCACGACGAATTTCGACGCCGTCAGCGCCCGATTCGGCGATAGGTGTAAGAAGGGCCGCCTGGCCACCCAGGTCTTTGACCGCCTGATAGCCATAAGCGGCGGTTACTATCACGATGTCTGCCACGTTTTCTGATCTGCTCATGCCAATTTTCCCTTGATGCGTCGATGTTTTTACCCGGTCGGGCCCGAAAAAGCGCGGTAAACCCGAAAGTTAAAGGTAGGCCAATTTTCGCCTCAGGCGTAGTCCCTGTTAACATTACGTTAACTGGAACCGGTCCCAAGTAAAAGTTCGGTAACAGGAAAACATGATCTCGTAGGTGAAGAACGAGATCAGGGTCACGATTTTAGAGTATGGCTAACGGGAAGGGATTAAGCCGATTGGGTGGAACCACGAATTATCAGCTCACCTGAAAACGCATGTTCGCGGATAGGCTCATCACTGCCATGAATACGTTTTACCAGCTGGCCCAGAGCCGCATAACCCATGTCGTAGGTGGGTTGTCTCAGGGTCGTGATGCCGACGCCCGCAAGCTCCGCCCATTCGAGATCGTCAAAGCCCAGCAGGCCGATATCTTTTCCCCACACCATGCCGATTCGGCGCATGGCACGGGCAATAACCAGCGTCAGCGCACCGTTGACGGAGATGACCGCACGGCGTTTGTCGGGATATTGCGCGGCAAAATCCAGTAACAATTTCTCGAGACCTTCGTCATCTTCCAGCTCGACTTCGCCCTGCTCGGCAAACCTTTGCGGCGTCTTCTGCATCATCTTGAGAAAAGTGTGCAGGCGATCGAGACGGGTATTGATGGTAACGGGTTCACTCAGGAAAAGGATTGCCTCAAAACCCTGCTGCAAGAGATGCCGGGTTATCTCCGTCGTGGCTTCGGCGTTATCGAGACCGATGACATCGCAGGAGAAGTTGGCGACCTTGCGGTCAATCAGCACCATCGGCAGTTGGGATTGCTGGAGGGATGAAATCGCCTCTTCGCGCATGCCGACCGCGTTCACCACAATGCCGTCGACACGGTAGCTGCTCAGGAGCTGAAGGTAATGCTTTTCCTGATCGAATTCGTTGTTGGTGTTGCAGACCAGCAGCGTCAGGCCCTGCTGACGGCAGGCCGCTTCGACACCGCGCATCACTTCAACGGAATAGGGATTGGTAATATCGGCGATGATAAGGCCAATCAGGCGTGTTTCGCCGCTTTTCAGGCTGCGAGCCATTTGGCTAGGCTGATAATCCAGTAGAGCGATTGCTCTTTCGATTCGCTCTTTTAATGCATCGGAAAGCAGATGCTGTTCGCCGTTGAGATAACGCGAAACGCTGGTTTTACCGGTTTTGGCGGCGCTGGCCACGTCCCTGATGGTGGCACGTGGAGTAGGTGTGGGTTGAGTCTTGGACCTGCTCACGTTCGGTCTCCTTGGATAATCGCCAGATAACCTGTTGCGATGATAGGAAAAAAGGTTATTGCTGATGATTTAGGAGACTAGCACAGAGTGAGGCAACTTACCCTGCGTACTTGATGCACTCACTCTGTGTTATTCGCGCGGAAGAGGCGTAATCTGCGCCTGCACACCCCGACCGCCGGTTGATTGGCTGGTGGGGTGTGCGCGCAATTGGCCTTGTCACCACGCCCATGACGTCGGGCCGGTGAAGAAATGTTTAACAAAAATCGATTATTGCGTCGGGCTCAGGGTGATTTCGACACGGCGGTTCTGCGCCTTGCCTTCTTCGGTGCTGTTTGACGCGATAGGGTTGGCCGGACCGGCACCCGTGGTACGAACCGCGGGAGCCGTCTACGCCCTGCGTGATAAGCGCGCTGCCTACGCCGTCGGCACGTTGCTGGGACAGACGCATGTTCAGCGCCTGGCTGCCGGTGCTGTCGGTATAACCCACGACGTTGACGGCAGTTTTTGGATACTCTTTCAATACCATCGCCACGCCGGTCAGCGTGTTGGCACCCGCCGGTTTCAGGGTGCTGCTGCTGCTGTCGAAGGTCACGTTGTTCGGCATGTTCAGCACGATGTTTTCGCCCTGACGGGTCACGCTGACGCCGGTGCCCTTCATTTTGTCGCGCAGTTTCGCTTCCTGCACATCCATGTAATAACCGGCACCGCCGCCCAGTGCCGCACCGGCTGCCGCGCCAATCAGCGCGCCTTTGCCGCGATCGTGTCTGGAAGACGACAGCATGCCCACGCCCGCGCCGAGTGCTGCGCCTACGCCCGCGCCAATACCTGATTTACCGGCCTGTGACTCGCCGGTGTAAGGGTTGGTGGTACAGGCCGAGAGTCCCAAAGTGAGGCAGAGAGTGCTTGCGATTACCAGAATACGTTTAGTCATTTTTATGCTTCCTTTATAAAACGGCTGCCTGGCGTGCTATGACTCCGTCAGACATTCAAAATGTGTATCAGCAAAGAGGTTAATCAGCGAAAGAGAAACGTGAAATAAAAAATCGCTGGTAGTGTCATCGTCATTCTTGGCTCATGCGCTCTTTATGCGAGAAAAGGCGCGTTTTATCACTCAGATAAATCTGCTTGTGAGTATTTATATTAAAAAACTTTAAAGTAAACCCAATTGTTTTAATTAAATGAATGTCGGGCTAATTAAGGCTTTCGTTATATCTATCTGTTGGCGAACAGGAGTATAAATAACCAGAATGGAAAAGTTTATTATCAATAATATTTAATGAGATGAGTGCATTAAATATTATTTATTTACGCTGCGCTGCATTAATTCGGGATGACCAGGATGGCACATAAAAACCCAATTTTTTATTTGGCTAATAATTCATTAATTAAAAAAATCGCGGCCTTTTTTATAGTAGGGGTGCAGCTATTTTCTTTATTTTTAATTAGCTTTCCGACAGGCGCTGCTCCTGAAAAAGCGGAGAAAGCCACGATATTCAAGGGGCAGGATTTTCTGACGCCTCTGCCACTCACAGACGCCGCGCCAAACAGGGAAGAGAAACAGGCGACTGAAGAAAAAATCGGCGAGGTTTTCAGCGGCCTTGCGCCACAAATGCAAAGCAGCGGGTTGACGGGCGCGGCGAAAAACCAGGGTCAGGCGCTGCTTGACGGCGCCGTTTCGCAGCAGTTGGAGACTTGGCTTACCCAGCACGGCGGGCAAGCCAATGTCAGCGTTGAGGCCGGATTAGGCAACACGGCCTGGAATTACCGTTTCGATACTTTTTACCCGTGGCTCGAAAGCGAAAACACCACGCTGTTTTCCCAAATGAGCGCCCGCCGCTGGAACGCGCGAAATATTGTCAATTTCGGCGCAGGCTATCGAAAAAATATGACGCAAAATCTGATGCTGGGCGGCAATCTGTTTCTGGATATGGATGCCACCCGCAATCATCACCGTATCGGCGCGGGTTTCGAAGTCTGGAGCGAACGCCTGCGAACTTCATTGAACTACTACCATCCGTTAAGCGGTTGGAAAAAATCGGCAGATGACCTTTTCAACGACGATACTCACCGCTTTCAACTCTACGAACGCGCGGCAAAAGGCTGGGATCTCAACCTCGAAACCCAATTGGGTCGGCACGCTTCGGCCCAGGCCAAAATTTTCCGGTGGTACGGCGATAAAGTGGATGTACTGGGCACCCGAAACGAAGCTTCGCGCGATCCTTTTGGTCTGACGCTGGGTGTGAACTGGCAGCCTATCTCCCTGCTGGGGCTTAACGTCAATCACAGCCACATCAGCAATCAGAAAGGAGAATGGAACGCCGGAATGCAAGTCAGCTGGGATTTCGGCCGCAACTTTGCCCAGCAAATTGACCCGATGCAGGCGCGTGCGCTGTCGTCGCTTATTCATTCCCGACACGAGTTTGTCACCCGCAACCCTAATATCGTGTTGTCCTATCAGCAAAAGGACAAGACGCAGCGCATTTATTTCGACCCTGCCTCGGCGGCGGTCAAGGCGCTGGGTGCCGGGTATGTCAACGCGGTGAAAGGCGGCAATGGCGGTTATATCGCCTATGCCTCGAGCAATCCGCTGCTGGCCGACGTCGATACGGAAAGCGGCATGGTAAAACCGTTGAGGCGCGGCAACGTACAGATTTCCGCCTATGAGTATCCGCTCTCTGCCTCGCAGGTTCCTCTCGGTTCGGCACGTTACAACCTCGAAATTCTGCCTGCCGATGTCGCGCCTGGTGCCCGCCATGTGCGTATTACGGGGGAGATCAACGTCGGCGGCGTCCTCCACGGCGAATATACCTATCTGAATAACGAAGGCGCAGACGAGCATCCCGAAGGGTCTGACGTCAGCTGGTATCGCAGCAGCGACATGACGACACCTATCGGGCATTTTTCCGATTACACCCTAACGCGTGACTCTCTGGATGACGGCCTGGTATTTCGCGTGATCCCGGTCAATGCGGACGGGCTCAGGGGCGAAGCCGTGCAGGCCGAAGTAAAAGCGCCTGTTGTCAGGTTACAGGCGTTGACGCTGACCCCTGTCAACGGCATCTTTCAGCAGGAAAACAACTTCAAATTCAAACGCGGCACGGCGGGCATCGTCGAGGCGAAGGTGCGGGTTCTCGACAGCCACGGCGATCCGGTGAGTGAGCGCAAGGTGTTCTGGCATGAAAAATCCGCCGAACTTGGCGTGTTGAGCCAGTCGGCCTCCATGACAGACAGCCAGGGTTATACGTCCGTGCTGTATAACAATATTCAGAAAGAGGGCACGGCAACCCTGCGGGCGAGCCTCGATATCTTGGCGCGTGGCAGAACGGCGCTTTCTGACAGGCAGGGCGAACGTCAGCTTGATAAAACCTTTAACGCCGTCTTTGGACAGCCGAAATCGATACGCTTTACCACGCCGCCAACCGAGGCAGTGGTTGGCGCAGGCAAGGCATTGTTTAGCGCAAAAATAACGGATGAAGACGGTCAGGGCGTGGCGGGCAGTGTGGTGTGGAACACCGGTACGCGCGAGATTGCAGAATCGGAAACCGATCGCCACGGCGTCGCAACCTATGCTTTCGAGATTCCTGCCACCGTCGGTCAATCCGAAAGCTGGACGCTGACCGCCCGCATAAAAGGCACCACCCTGACCGACAACGTTACCGTTAAACTGCTACGCAAAAGCTCGCCCCCAATACAGGCTCCCGACGACATTGTGCGCCAGTTTTCCCCCGGAAATCCTGAGTTGGTCTTTGCGGTAAGAGGGGGCAATGGCAGCGCGCTGCGGTTTAGCTCCGACAATGAAAATACGGCGACAGTCGCTTCTCGTGGTCAGGGCGGGGTGCTCACCCTGCTGGCGGGGGGCGCGCCACGATTACCCTCACCCAGCTCGCAACAGAAGAGTTTACTGCTCCCGAACCCGCGACCTTTGCCGTTACTCTCCATGCCGCCAGCGGACAGGCGCTGGAACAACTGCCCGACCGCACCGTGGTGTGGGGCGACGTGCCTCAAAAGGTTTCACCCAAAGGCGGCAACGGCGGTGTCTTGAGTTATTCGTCGAGTGATCCAAAGCGTATCGCCATTGAGGCGAAAACAGGGCAGATGCACTGGCTACAACCTGGCTCTCCCGTCACCATCACCGTCAATGAGGCGGCCAGCCCCAACTTTCAGCCACAAAGTATGCGTTTTAACATCACCCTGCTTAAAAAAGCCGCCGACAGACTGATTGCGCCCGCCGATATCGCGGTGGTATGGCAGTCGGCACCGCAGCACGTCACGGTTGATGGCGGCAACGGCGGCACGCTGACTTTTGTTTCCAATCATCCCGACATTGTCGTTGCGAACGATGACGGCACGCTGCGCTTTGGTCAGGCCGGCGAGGCGGTGATTACCGTGTCGCAGGCCGAAACCGAGTTTTTACAGGCGCCGGCTGCGGTGACCTTTAACGTCAAGGTCACGCGCGCATCGGGTCGTCCGCTCGACAGACTCCCGCCACTGATTGTAACGCTGGGGGACGTACCGCAGCAGCCAACACCGACCGGCGGCAACGGCGGAAAGCTGGTGTTTGGCTCGAATGCGCCCGCGATTGTCAGCGTCGAGCAACAGACCGGTCTGCTCGCCTATCATGCCGCAGGCACCGCCCTTATCACGGTGACCGAACCGGAACACGACAACACCCTGACCCAGCAAATTTCCTATTCCGTTCAGGTGAAAAAAGGTAAAGGTCAGCCATTGGGCGGATTACCGGAAAAATTGCGGGTGGCTATCACCGATAATCCACAAAGCCCGACGCCCACTTCGAGTAATGGCGGCAAAATAAGCTACGCCTCAAGCGATCAAACCATTGTCGGAGTTGACGCGACCCAGGGATCGTTAAGTTATCTCAAGGTCGGCGGGCCGGTCACGATTAGCGTGCTCGAGGCGGAATCTGCCAATTTCATCGCGCAAAAAGCCTACTACAGCGTCACGGTAACGGCGGGACCGGTTTATCGGCTGACGTTATTCGCCGATGAAACCCAACCCGTCGCCGACGGCAAAGAGCGGATAACGATAAGCGCGATAGCCAAAGACGTCATGGGCAATCCAGTCAGCCAGCAGGAAATCCGCTGGTCTTCGCCACACGTCGAGTTTGGCAGTACGACCTCCATAACCGATATCTACGGCAAAGCCGATGTGACGCTGACCTCGACTGCGGGCGGTACCCAGCTTGTGACCGCTTCGGCGGGCGAAATACACAGCAGCAAGGCGCTGGTGTTTAAAGGCGTGCCAGCTGTCCGCCAGCTTGAAATCGCGGGCACCCTTCTTGAAGGCTCCACGCTCGAGGCGCGCTATGACTATGTCGAGGCCACGGGCAAACCCGAAGCGGTGAGTCGATACGTATGGCAGCGCTGGCGTAATGGACATGCCCAGACCGTCGACAGGCAGACCGCCAAAAATTATCTTCTTGGCAAAAGCGACATTGGCGCTACCCTGACGGTCACCGTCACGCCGCGTAGTAGCGAAGGTGTCTACGGCGTGCCCATAACTTCGGCACCCACACCGCTAATCATTGGGCTGCCCGACGTGGCGGAGGTCGTTATCAGCGGTGAACAGGTTGAAGAGTCGCTGCTGACGGCACACTATCGATTCATAGAAAATGGTTCCGGAAAAGAGAGCGGATCGCAGATTCGCTGGATGAGAAAAGTGGGCGAAGTCAGTACCGAAATACTTCACTCTACCGCGCGCACTTACCGCCTCACCGAAAAAGATATCAATGCGCAAATCTGGGTAGAAATTACGCCGAGAAATACTGCAGGCTATATCGGGCAACGGCAAAAGGCTGCGCCAACGGCCCGAATTATCGGCTTGCCCGTCGCGCGTGATCTCAAAATCGACGGAACGGGCAAGGTAGGGAAACGCTGTCGCTAACCTATACCTATCTCGAACAGGGCGGCGGTCTTGAGAGCGGTACGCAGATAAAATGGTACACGCTCGGCGACAGCCAATCGGCAGTTGGGGAAGGCGTCTCTTATACGGTTAAAAGCAGCGATATGCGCCGACGTCTTTATGCCGAAGTGACGCCGATGAGCCGCCGCGGTATCAAGGGACACCGCGTGAAATCGGCAAGTATCACGATTTTGACCACGCCCGAGGCGGGTCAGGTGCAGATACAGAAAAGCGAGTTACGGGTTGGCGAGCGAGTTACGGCCCGTTACGTGTTCAGAGCAAACGGCGGTCCGGCAGAATCCGGCACCACGTTCCAGTGGATGCGACACCTGAAAGGCGACACCCAGCCAATCCCGGGCGCCACGCAGAAAATCTATATCCTGAAATATGAGGATCTCGACGCGGAGTTAAGCGTTGCCGTCACGCCACGCAATACGGAAAACATTGAAGGAGAAACAGAACGCTCGGGCAGGGTGGGCTTCGTCAAAGGTGCCATCGCGACCTCGATGACGCTGGATAAAACTCGCCAGGAGTTGCTGGTGGGCGACAAGGGCGCGCCTAAAACGCTGACGGTGACAATCAAGGATAAATACCTCAATCCGGTGGTGGGCGAAACCCTTAATTGGAACGCGCTGGACCATGCCGTCATTCTTCAGGGGGAGAGGCGAAAACCAATGCACACGGAAAAGTCACCGTGACGCTGATGCCGCCCGAAAAATATGTCCAACGTGAAGAAACGTTGATTGTCGGGTCAACCTCAAACCCTGATCTGAATGAAGTGGCAATGATTGTGTTCGCGGATACCGTTCCTACGGTGCTTTCTCATCAGTTTGTCGGCGAGTTCAAGGTCGGAAATCGGGTCGGCATAAATGTCGAATTCAGCGATACCGTTTCGCGACAATACGCTGCCCACTATCAATGGAAACTGGATGGTCAGCCATTGCATGGCGAAACCGGACAATTTATGGAGATCAACAACCCCGCCTACGCAGGCCGAACCCTCAATGTAGACATCACGGCCGTAAATAAATACGTCGCTGACCTGCGCGGTGAAACGCGGCGCTTTACCGCACCCTCTGCGGTGACTATCGAACTGCACTATGATGTGGTGCAACTTCGCTACGACTATGCCATGTTCCCTGCACTTTTTTATGTCTATGCCATTGATGTGAAAGTTGAAGATCAATACGGTCGTGCGCCGAAGGAGAGGGTGAACGTATGCTTTAGAGCTAAAACCGGTGAAGATGGGGCGTCGGGCGTTTACTACAGCGCAACCACAGGAAACAATTCTGGCTATGCCTCTATCGAACACAAGGGACCCATTGCGGGCAACGTGAATATCCGCGCCATCGTCTGTGACAAGTATCTGACGACCGATAAACCGTTCTTCGATGACGGCCGGAAACAGGTAATGGATTCCAGCGCCAAAAACGTCTGGATCTACTGGCGCTAAGCGCGTGCCATCACCCAGGTCGGCAGTCCGGTGCCTGGGTGATGCGTGTCGGCAATCACCACAAACCCCTCTTTGCGATAGAAAGCCACGGCTCGCAGATTCTGCTGATAAACCTCCAGCAGCAGCTTGCCGTAGCGGCTTCGAGCCTGCGCCATCAGTTGCTGCGCAACGCCTTGACCATAAAAGGGGGCATCGACAAAAAGCGCCCCGACAAACTGCTGATTGATAACGCTGATAAACCCCGCTATCTCTTTTCTGCTCGCAGGACAGGCAACCCAGGTAACGGCCTGCGGTAAAAGGACTCTCTGACCATCGATGCGCTTTCATACCAGTAACTTTCATCGATAAAAGGGTGCGCCGCGAGCGTACTGCGCAGCCAAAGCAGCATGATGGGGTCGAGATCGGCGTCGTCTGAACGACGGATCACGCAGCGGGCATGTTGGGGTAGCATTGGCAGTAAGTCTGATGATCGTTCACCATGCCGCTGGCCTGCATAAAGGCATAACAGATGGTTGAACCGATAAACTTGAAGCCGCGTTTTTTCAGCGCTTTGGACAGGGCATCGGAGACGTCGGTTTTGGCGGGCACATCGCCCGGACCTTCAGGATGATTGATAACGGATTGGTGTTCGACAAACTGCCAGACAAAGTGCGAAAAATCTTCACCGCCTGCCTGCATGGCCAACCAGGCTCTTGCGTTGGTAATAATGGCTTCGATTTTACCACGATGGCGAATTATGCCGCTTTCGAGCACCAGCGTATCGACGTCGTGCTCGGTCATATCCGCTATTTTTTCGGGCACAAACTGGTGAAAACAGCGACGATAATTTTCGCGTTTCTTGAGCACCGTAATCCATGAAAGCCCGGCCTGCTGACCTTCGAGACACAGTAGTTCAAACAATGCTCGTCCGTCTTTGACCGGCACGCCCCACTCGGTATCGTGATAATCGATGTACAGCGGATCGCCGGAAACCCAGTTGCAGCGCATCATCTTTTCTCTTCAGGTGGTTGAATGAATGAACCCTATCTTAACCCTACCCTGAAGGCCTGCAAGCCCTGCGTTGATAACTTGCGAGGCTTGCTGGAACCCTGAGAAAAAATGGCGTGTCGCTATGGACGCGCGGGTGTGACCTCAATACCGTGTTTACCAAAGAACTGATACAGGCTGTCGGAGGCCGTCTGGGTGAGCACCAAAATCTCGATACGCCGATTCTCTGCGGCGTTGGGCTGGTCGGGCTTTAGCAGCAACTTGTCGGCCATCGCGCTGACCTGCAAGACTTTATCTTCACCCAGCCCGTTTGCCAGCAAGGTTTGCTGTGCAATGACCGCGCGGTCGCTTGAGAGTTTCCAGTTGCTGTACCGGGTTTGACTCTGATATTGCGTGCTGTCGGTATGGCCGGTAATAACAATCTTGTTGTTGAGCTGATTCAGGGTGGGGGCGATTTTTTTCAGCAAATCTTTGAAGAAAGGTCCGATCTGCGCACTGCTGCGCGGAAACATTTCGCGGTGCCTGTCATCTCGAATCGTGATACGCAGTCCCTGCGGCACAATATCGATTTGCAGATTCGCCTGAGCATGGTTTTCGGAAGTAATTTTCAAAATGGCGCGCGAAAGCTCGTCCATGTCGGCCTTCGAGCGCTCAAGAATGCTGTCGACCGGGGCAATGGGCTGATTGTTAACCATCCCGATATCAATCATTGCGTTATGCGCATCGTTGTCGAAAACACTTTCGCCTTGCCCTTCCAGCATCGAAGCATTGTTCAGGGTCATGACTATCTGCTGGCGGTCTTTCTGCGAGATAGACGCTGCAATCCACAGCACGATAAACAATGACATCAAGGCCAGCGTAAAGTCGGCAAAGGCGACTTTCCAGGCCCCGGTATGCGGCCTGAAATGCGAACGCGCCGCGTGGCGCTTGATAATCGTGGTGTGAGTAAATTTGCCGCTTTCCCTCATTTCAGCGGTTCCGCCATGTCGGAAACCCACGCGTCGAGTTTGGCAAAGGTTGGTTTACAGTCCAGCGGCAGCATTTTGCGGCCCGCATCCACGGCCAGCAGATTGGGTTTTCCGGCCAGATGATTCACCAGAACCATGCGCACACATTCAAAAAAGGCGATGGTTTTCTTGGTGCGCTGCTCCATGGCATTGGCCATCGGATCCATAAAGCAGTAACACAGGAATACGCCCAGAAACGTCCCGACCAGCGCGGCAGCGACCTTTATGCCGACCAGAATGATTGAACCATCAATCGATTGCATGGTGATAATGATGCCCAGAACAGCGGCACAAATACCAAAGCCCGGCATGGCCTCACCCGTTCTTTGCAGCGATCGGGAGGGCGTCAGGAGTTCATCTTCAACCGCAATCAACTCCTGCTCAAGGATCCCTTCAAGTTCGTGCTGATTGATTTTCCCCATCGCCATCAGACGAAAATTATCGGAAATAAAGGTCACCAGCGCTTCCTGCTCCAGAATTAAGGGGTATTTTCTAAAGAGTGAACTGTCAGCGGGTATTTCAATATGCTCGTCAAGCATTTTAAGGCCGCCAATCTGTACCAGTTCGAGTAATTCATAGAGCAGCATTAATAACTGCTTTTGAAACTCGACGGTGTATTCGTTTTTTCTGATAACCCCGCGCATCTGGCGGCCAATTTCTCTCAATACATAGCGAGAATTGGCAAGCACCATCGCGCCGATGCCGCTGCCCAGAATAATGATGATTTCACCAGGTTGCCAAAAGGAAATAAGATGGCCGCCAGACAGAATAAATCCTCCCGTGACACACAGCATAATGATGAGAATACCGATGATTTTTTGCATGTTTAGTTCTCGTTGTTATAGAAAAGCTTTATTTTTTCAGTGATTTTTTTATTAAGCTGACAGACACGGGCTTCCGTCAGCTCGAGGGTCAGGGCAATTTCTTTCAAACTCATGTCGTGCTGGTAATACAGCGACAAAATGATCTGTTCGCGTTTGTCGAGGGTGGCAAGCGCATGTTTCATGCTGTCTTGCAGAATAAATTTCTCTTCCAGCCCTCTGCTTTGCAGCGTGTCCGTGGGGGTGCCCAGAGAAAGAAGTTCATCCAGACTCTGCATCTCGCGGGCGCTGTCCAGCAGCAAATATTGCTGATATTCCTGCGCAGTCAGATCAAGCTGCGTCGTTATTTCATGGGCCGTTGGCTCGCGGCCAAGCTGACGCGCCAAGGCTCGGACGGCATCGTTGAGTTTGTGCGTTTTTTGCCGCAACCGGCGGGGCCGCCAGTCGTTTTCGCGCAACTCATCCAGAATGGCACCCCGGATTCTTAATTTTGCATAGCTGCCGAATTGCCCGTCGGGGCGACCATAACGCCTGATGGCCTCCAGTAACCCCATCAAGGCGATTTGTTCTATGTCCTGAATATCCAGCGCGCAACTGGCCTGTAAAGCCAATTGCCTGACGATTTTTTTGACCAGCGGCAAATAGGCGAGAAACGGCGTCGCTCTCTTCTTTTTCGGTTAATGTAGAGGCGGGCGTTGTTTCCATAATGTTAATATCATTGGAAGACGATTTTACTGATAATGACATTTTCAAACGGCACCTGAATATTCATCGTCTGTAAATCGCGTTGATAGGCTTCCATTAATCGTCTGCGTAACTCGGGGATCGGTAAATTATGAATTTCCTGAAAGTCTGCGTTGGACAATAAATTTACGGTCGAGCTTCTGACGGCCGGTAAATCTTCCATCGTCAACGTCTTGTTTTTCGGCGTGGTGGTCGACAGCGCCAGCTCGAGTAATACGTAGCGCTCACGTCCTTCATAATTTTTTAAATTAATAACGATATTTTTAACTTCGACGAAACTGGTTTTATAGGGCGTATCGCGATTAAAGAACAAGGGCGCTGCCTTGGCATTATTGTTGTCATTCAGTAAATATCTTTGGGAGAAGATCAACATTATGGCGACCAGAGCGGCCGTCAATAATGAAAACAGCACCCCCAAAATAAACTCTTCGTTTTCATGATGGACTCTTAAATTGTCAGCAAGATACTGCCGTCGGAATCGGAGGTAGGATTTTCGTCGTCCAGCGCGCGGGCAATCACAATGTTTTCTGCCTGCGCGTGGGGTTTCTTCTGCGAATGCTGCTGTTGCATCGGTGGCTGCTGCTGGGAGGAAACCTGAACCTCCACCTGAACATTATGCTGGAGCAGATTCTGTCTCAATTCGTTGCTGGTCTGCTGCAAGGCGCGGTACACATCCTGCTGTCCGGCATTGATCTGCACACTCAATTTTCCGGCTTCGAAATGCAGGGAGATATCGATTTTTCCCATCTCTGCCGGATAAAGCTTGATGGAGGCGTGCTGAACATGATTATCAATCTGGAGTTTGAGCCGTTCGCCCAGCGCGTTTCCCAGCTGTTGCGCCAGCGACTCGCCGTTGCCGTGCAGTGTCAGCCGCACGTCTGCCGTCGGCGCAGGTATGGAATCTGCGGCGGACGTCGGCAAAAGAGGTGACGTCGAGCCAACGGCGTTCAACGCCTCGCCCCACGGCGCGTGTACCCCTTCAGACTCGCCCGCACGCGGCTTGGCGGGCAAAGGGAGGTCAGGCAGTGAAGCCAGAACCGGCACGCAGGAGGAGGCTTTCGGCTGCATTGCCGCCGGAGGGACATCGGCTTGCACACCGCTCTCGTTTTTCGACAAAGGCAGCGCGACAAGACCCGGAGATAAAACGATTGGGCGAGGGGCAACGGCTGCGTCAACCTGAACCGGCGCAACAACGAAAGCGGCGGCGGGCTGCACAACGGGAAGAGACGTGGGCAGTAGCAGGGCATCCAGCCACTGCTGGTTAACCCCTTCTCCATGCGGCGTTTTTTTGTCGCCCTCGTCGAGCGGCGCTTGCTGTCTGTCGTCTTTGACCACCGGCAGCGTCGGAGCATTTTTCCGGGGCGCTGCGCCCGTGGCGGCCAGCAGTTGCACAATAAAGGGCAGCGTATCTGCGGGCGTTTCAGCGGTTGGCGCGAGCGGAACGGGCAGAATAGCGGATGGGATCGGCGTAGGCAGGCCGGACGTGATGCTGATTGCCGTCATGTTATCCCTCCTTGTGCGCTGACACGCTGGCGTAGGCGTCAGTGCCTTCGTGGTAGGCGCAGTGCATTTTCAGCGCGGCATCGAGTTGCCGACTGTGACTGCGACAGCGCGCCAGCAGCGCCTCGAAAGCCTGCCGCAATGGCAGCAACGCCTGTTTGATGTCAGCGGCTGGCGGCAATGCGTTGATCCGCGCTATCAAGTTTTCGACATCGCGATTGACCTGCTCGAGCGCCTCGGGACTGTCCTCTGCGCTCATCTGTTGCAGTACCTGCGTCAGAATCCGGATAGCGTTGACTTCATCCATCGTGGCGGTCCATGGCATGCCAGCCCTGACGAATGTTTTCCAGAATGGCGATAACCTCATCAAGCCCGTCGACGTCGAGCGTATGGCTGACGTCGTAAAGCCGATACACGCTGTAGTCATAAAGGCCCGCCAGATTGAGCACCAACTCGCCGCCTTTTTCATAGTCCAGCGAACTGGTGAGGCCGTTGAGAATATCGATACACTTGTTGATGCTCTGCCCTTTGCGCTCGTAGCGTTTCGCCACGATATGACTGCGCGCGCGCATCAGTTCGTCCATCAGCCCGTCGAACAGCATCAGCACCAGTTGGTGCGGCGTGGCGGCGGCGGCCCGCATCGCGACAATCGATTCCTGATAAAGCGTGGTGCCCTCGTGCGCATTACCGTACATACAGCCTCCTTGAATGCATTCCTGTTAGCCGAGCAGGCCCAGCGAGGAGAGCGTCTGATTCATTTTGCTCATCGTGGCCTGTAGACGGGAGTATTGAGCCAGGTAGCGGTCGTAGGTGTCCTGATAACGTTTATCGTTGGACTCCTTGCTTTTTGTCAGCTCGAGCTGGTCACGATCGATACTGTCCTGACGACGCTTGAAAGAGCCGGTTGCCTTGCTCAAATAGGGGTCCAATGACTTGTCCAGCTTCTTGATTAGGCCGTCTTTGCCGTTGAAAAGCGCCGTTAACGCTTTGGGATCTTTTCTCAGGATGCTGTCCAGCTTTTCGCTGTCGATCACCAAATGGCCGGTTTTATCCGCCGTAATCCCGAAGTCGGTAATGTTTTTGCCGCCTATCGAACTGCGCAGCAGATTTTTCAGATTTCGGTCGATGGAAACAATGTCGGCGTCGCTTGCGAAAATGCCGCGCTGCGCGGTCTTGGAACCGATAACGGTGGTGGCATTGAGGGAATCATCCAGCTTGTTGTAGGCATCCACGAACTTTTGCACCTGATCGCGGGACGATTTTGCATCCGTATCAATCTTGATATTCAGCGGTGCGCCGTTGGTTGTGATTTTATCGAGTTCAACCGTGACGCCATCGATCACATTTTCAATGGTGTTGCTGCTGCTTGAGCCGTGCTTGCCGTTAAAGGTGTATTTGGCGTCTTTGGCCACCTGAAGCCATGTGTAGGAGGCGCCTGCGGGCAGCCCGGACAGCGAAAGGGAATTTTCGACGCCGGTATGGTCGGTGCTTATCATCAACGACACCTGACCGTTCATTCTCACCAGTGAAGCCGTAATGGCTGGCGAATCTTTCGCGCCGCTGTTGATCGCTTTTTGTACATCGGCCAGCGAATTCATTTTCGACATGTCGATAGCCAGTTTCTGCTTGCCTACCGTCAGCACCATTGTGCCCTGCGCCTTTTTGACCGCGGCATCGTCGAGATGGGTAAGTTCGGCCTGACTTCTGCTGGCAAGCTGAACGATTTCAATGTCATAACTGCCTTTTACTGCCGTCGAATTGGCGGTAACGGTGGCGACGTGCTCTTCGCTGCGGGTCACCTGATTTCTCAGAAGACCGTCGTTTTTATGGTCCAGCGCACTCAGCGAGGTACGAAAACGGTTCATTTCGGTCGACAGGGCGGTAAGCGATTTTTGCTGCGCGTCGAGCGTTTTTCCCTGTCTGGCGACTCTGTCGTCGAGCGATTTCACGGCGGCGGCGGCCATGGTGGTGGCAATCTTTGTCGGATCGATACTGCTTGCGTCAAACATGATGATTCTCCTGGCTTATGCACACACGCGTTAGGATTAGCAATCCGCGTGCCAGCTATTAATTGCAATAAAAACATAGAGATAAATTACATCGCGGAAGCGGGGTTCCGCTTTCGGCTCCTTCGGCGGAAGGGATGGCGACAGACAAAAACACCGCCCGCAGGCGGTGTGGCGGCTCGCGAAGGGGATTAACCCTGTAGCAGCGCGGAAACCATCTGTGACATGCTGTTTGACTGTTTCAACATGGTCATACTGGTCTGCGACAGCATCTGCTGGCGGGTCATGTTCGAGGCTTCGGTGGAGTAATCGACGTCGCGGATATTGCCCAGCGCCTGACGGGTATTGTCCTGCATGGTGGTGATGTTGGCATCGGTGTGGCTCAGACGGTTGATGGAGGCGCCCAGTTTGGAGCGGATACCGCCCACTTTTTCCATCGCCTTAGACAGTTCGGTCATCGCTTCCTGAGACGGTTTCACGAAATCACCCACAACCGCCGCGCTCGTCGCGGTGGCAGGAACGGCACCATCGCCCACATTCAGAGTTAATTTATCGAATCCGTCCATCGCGGTTTGCAGGGTTTTGAGATCGTCACTGATATTGACGTTAAGCGTTTCCCCGGTGCTGTCGCCAATCTGGAAGTTCATACCGGCTTTATCGGCGAATTTACCTGCGGCTACGGGATCTTTACCGGCAACAGCTACAACAGCGGGCACGCCCGAGACCGTTACTTTGCCTGATCCATCTCTGACCTCTGCTATAGCTGAAGCGCCTTTAACGGCGTGAACACCTGCTTTTTCCGTAGTCATCAGCTTTTCGCCACCAAAGCTGGTGTTACTCATGATATTTTTCAGCTCACCGTTCAGCTGGGTAAACTCGGCGTGCAGCGCATCGTGATCCGTCTGCGAAGCCGTGCCGTTGGCAGATTCGGTCGCCAGGTCTTTCATACGGCCCATGATGCTGGTGAGTTCGTTAAAGCCGCCTTCTGCGGTTTGCAGCAACGAGGTCGCATTGCTGATATTTTTTCGCGCAACGGTCATACCATCCACCTGGCTTTGCAGGCGGCTGGCAATCTGCATACCGGCTGCATCATCTGCTGCGGTATTGATGCGCTTGCCGGTGCCCAGACGTTGCATGGATGTGTTCAGCAGCGCATTGGAACGGTTCAACGCGTTGTTGGCGGTCATTGCAGAAGCATTGGTAAAAATTGATAAACCCATGATGTAAATCCCCTGTTGAAGGCTATCGATTAGCCTTCTTGTTTTGGTATCTGGATAAAACGACACAGGGGACGAAAAAATTAAATGCGGTGACGATTAAATGCAAAAAAGGCGGAGAGAGGCGGTCAGGCAGGCGCGACCTTAGCCGCGCAGCAAGTTTTTAACGGTGGTAGGGCGAGCGTTGGCCTGCCCGTTCAACGCCTGCGACAGCGTGGAAAAATGCGCGGCCGCCTCGGCCAGACGGTTGCCCAGTCGAGAAGAAGCCAGAAGCGCCGACCCTTGATCCTTAAACGTCTCCATGCCGTTGAGGGTAGAGCGGATCTGCTCCCTGTTCAGGGCAAGCTGTTCCCGCTGCCCGCTGATATGTTCCAGAGCCTGATGCAGCGTCTTCAGTTGCGCCCGAGCCTGCTGCGGATGAGCTATCAGCGGTTTCAGGCTGTCTTGCAAGGTGGCGTCCGGCACGGGATCAAGCGCCGTAAACCGTTCGGCGGTAAAGCGTTTTCCCTCGCCGCGCACGGCCAAACGATCGCGAACGCGCGGCCAGCTCTCTTCACTCACCGAAAAGGTGACGGCGTGCTGCGTATCGCCATGCGTGGCGATGCCCAACCGACCCAGACATTGACGCATCGGGCGTAAACGCTGCTGTGGCTCGCCCTCGGCGGGTAAAGTGCACGCCGCCATATCCTGCCCCTCATTCGAAAGAGAAAAGATAAGGGTTTCTGCCTGCGGGTTGTTCAGCAGAGTTTCGGCCGCCGCCAGTCGAAAACCGACCTGCGGCGGCGCGGTAAGCGTGACTCGCAATGCGCGGTCCACGCTATGACCCGACAGCGCGGGACGGTTGTCCAGCAGCCTCGTCAACTGCTGCGCCTGCCGGATGATTTCCGGCGACGTACCGTGATTGATGGTGTGGCGCAGGGTGACAATGCCACTTTCCGCGCGGCCAAGGAAATCATCGGCCTGCTGCACGGCGGTGACCTGGCGATTGAATTCCACGTTGTAACGCAGCGGTCGGCTGGAGATAAGCAGCGGATCGGGAAAATCCAGCCCCTGAATCCTGTGCGCCGTGTCCGTGCCTTGTACGGCGGTTGCCGCGTTGACGGAGCGGCGTTGAGGCGGCGTCGGCGCAAGGCTGGACGCTTTATGGCGAGTGATTCCAACCTGCATCGTTTAGTCCATGTAATTAAAGAGAGAAAGCTGACTTATCTTCATGTAGGTCATTTCGCTGGCCTGAATCGACATTTTATACAGGTTGATATCGCCGTTGGCCTGCACGCTGTCGGTATTGACCAGATCTTCGATAGCGAGTTTGCCGAACCGTGGCGATATCGGTGTGCGCATCGTCGAGTTGCGTCAGGCGGTTCTGGCGAATCCCCAGGTCAGTGAGCTTGCCGCCCAGATTCTTGGCGCACTGATCCACAAGCACGATTTGTGCGTTGATATCGCTCAGACAGCCCGACACCGTTTGTTTGGGCAATTTCATTTTCTGGCTAAGAGCCGCCAACGTATTCAGCACATCGAGAGTGCTGCCGCTTTTGGAAAACGCGTCGCCCATCAGCGTGTTTTCGGCGATGTTGATGCCGTTCGCCACGGTGCTGACGCGCTGTTCCTCATTGCCGTTGTAGTAATAACGCCCCGTTTGGGGGTCCAGAATCACCGCCTGATGATCGGTCATCGTGCCTGCGAACATGGCGTGGCCGTCTTCATTTTTCTGATTCAGCGAGGCGACAATGGCCTCGATTTTCCCGTCGATGGTCTGTGAAAGGCTTTTGAGATCGACGGTGGAATTGGTGCTGTTGGCGGCACTCACCAGATCGCCGTGAATCAGGTCGGTTTGCGACAAAATGGCGCTGACCTGCGTCTCCTGCTGTGAGAAGCTGGTGGAAATGCGTTTGATATTGCTCTGATACTGGCTGATTTCGCGGCTTTCGCGCTGAAGATTGATGAGCTGCGCGCTGACAATAGGGTCATCCGAGGGCTGATTGATTTTCCTGCCGGACGAGACCTGTTCCTGCAAATTATAAATGGCGTTGCCGCTCCTCTCGAGCGACTGATTCATAAGCGAGGGAAGATACAGACTGCTGACTCTCATATTGATTCCTTAAAAAGGCGATTAAAACAGGGCCAGCAGTTCGCTGAATATTTTATCGCCGGTGGCGATAACCTTTAGATTGGCCTGATATTCGTTTTTATCCGACTGTAAATTAATGGCTTCTTCTTCCGAATTGACGGCGCTGAGGTTGTCGCGCCGCGTCTGCGCCTGCTGGAAGAGATCATTGGCGGCCAGCGCTTCACTTTTATTTTGTCGGCTGGTCATGCCGATGACGTTTATCATGGCGGTGCAACGGTCGCCGAGCGTGACTGGCGAACTGCCGCCGACGCTGAACTTGCGGTTTTTGATGTCGATGAGCGCCAGCAGATTTCCGCCATTGCCGCTCACGCCCTGTTTGTCCGAGAGCGCCAGATCGGCAGGCGGCAGCGCCGTCACTTTCAGCATTTCCACCGCACTTTTGGCGTCGAACACAAACAGCGGTTTACCGGCTTTACCGTTCAGGTCGAAGCCTTTCGCCAGCTGATCGTTCACCTGTTTCGTCAGACTTTCCGCCATGCCGTTCACCTCGCTGCGCATCTGGCTCAAGGTGTTGTTTTCATAATCGTTCATGGCGCCGAGCTTGCCGCCACATGCCATGTTTATCACGTTTTTTACCTGACAGAACTCCAGCGCCAGTCCCTGTGATCCGTTGGGCCTGTCCTCGACCGACAGCGTGCCGACGTTTTTGCCGCTGACCAGCGTTTCCCCGTTGTTCAGACTGACGGTATAGCTCCCCTTGCTGTCTTCCTGCACATTCACGTCCATGAAGTTGCTGAGCTGTTTGACCAGTTCGTCGCGCTGGTCGCGCATCACGTTGGCATTGTCGCCATTGACGACCAATGCAGAAATCTTGTCGTTGTAGCTGGCGATATTTTTAGTGAGGGTATTCACGGTTTGAACGGTGTCCCGGCGTTCGCTGTGAATATTGCGCCGCTGGTCCTGAATAAAACGGTTAACGTTGTTGAAACGCGTCGCCATCGCCTGTGCTTCACCGACAATAGCCTGTCGATTGGCCGGATTATCAGGCTGCGTCGTTGCGCCATTCAGGGTGGCAAAAAACTTGTCGACGCCTTCGGCCAGACCGGTATTGCTGTTGCCGAGAATTTTTTCCAGCGGCGACAGATAAACATCGTCCTTTTTGCAGTACTCGCTTTTGCTGTTGCTGCCCCAAAGCTGGCGGGTCAGGAATGAGTCGGCAATGCGCCTGAGACGGTCAATCTGCACGCCGCCGCCTGCGCTGTTGCTCTCGCCGGAAGGCCCAATGGCGCTCTGGTCTGCCTGCTGACGGCTGTAACCGGGCGTTTTGAGGTTCGCCAGGTTCATCGCGCTGGCGTTCATTCTGGCTCTGGCCGCCTGCGCGCCGGAACTTGCGGTATTGATAATGTCCATGAACGGTCCTTTTTCTCTGTTGCATCGGCCACACGCGCGAATGGCGAGCTGGCGCTTCCTTGGGTTCTCAGCGACATCTATGGCCGAAAACTTAAGTGTCCGGCGTCGATGGCGCGGCTTTCCCCAGCTGTTTGACCAGCAGTTCGGCCATGCCGCTGCAATGCTGCGCCGCGAGCGTCTGCGACAGCCTGTCGTCATAAAAATCCCGCAGCATGCGCTGCTGCTTGCTGTTGAACGGGTCGTCATCACCGACCAGCGCGTCGGAAGCCTTGCGCATCTGCCGGGTCATCGAGCGCAGAAACAGAGCCTCGAACTGTTCCGAGGCCTGGGCAAGAGTCTGCGGTTTGGGCGTGCCGCCGATGTCGCCCGGAATGTAGCTGCGTGCGGTGTTTATGGCATCGATCATCGTTAGCTCCTTAAATCACGAGTAATTCGGCATCGAGCGCGCCCGCTTCATGCAGCGCCTGCAGGATAGCCATCATGTCGTCGGGTGACGCGCCGAGGCTGTTGAGGGTATCGACGATGCTGCGCAGACGGGTTGCCGAGTGAACGATCATCATCTGCCCCTGTCCCTGACGCGCCGAAATCGTACTCTGCGGCGTCGTGACCGTTTTGCCGTTGCCAAATGGATTGGGTTGACTCACCTGTTTGTTTTCACTGATATTCACCGACAGATTGCCGTGCGACACGGCGGCGGCGTGCACCACGACCCCTTCGCCGATAACTACCGTGCCGGTGCGGGCATTGAATACCACCCGTGGCCGCACGCTGCCGGGCGTCACCGGCACATCTTCCAGCAGCGACATAAAGGCCACGCGCGCGCCGGGATCGTTGGGCGCATTGACTATCACATTGGTCGCGCTCTGTGCCGTGGCCGTTTTACTGCCAAATGCCTGATTCAGCGCGATCGCCACATTGTTGGCGGTCTTGAAACTCGGGCTCTTCAAATTAAGGGTCACGGTTTGGCTGGTTTGAAAATCGCTGGCTATCTCGCGTTCGACCGATCCGCCGTTGGGCACCAACCCGACCGTCGGCGTATTGACGGTGATACTCGAGCCGCTATCGCCTTCGGCCTTGAAACCGCCGACCACCACGTTGCCCTGTGCCAGCGCATAGATTTCGCCGTCCGCGCCGCGCAACTGCGTGAGCAGCAAGGTTCCGCCGCGCAGGCTTCTGGCATCGCCAATCGAGGAAACGGTGACATCGATCGACTGCCCGCGGGCATACATCGACGGCAGCGTGGCGCTTATTGCCACGGCGGCGACGTTTTTGACTTTGGGGTCCATCTTCGGCGGCAGCTGCACGCCAAACTGGCGCAACATGTTCATCATCGACTGGCTGGTGAATTTGACCTGATTTTTATCGCCGGTTCCGGCAAGGCCGACCACCAGACTGTAGCCAACCAGCTGATTGCCACGCACGCCCTGCACATCGACCAGCGATCCGAGTGTCTGTCCCAGCGCGGCAGGCGCAGCCAGCCATAACCCGATTACGAGCAGAAAGAGCCGTTTCATGAGAATGCTCCGTAATTAAAGAGGGAAGAAAGGGTGGTTGAACAGGCGCATCAGCCAGCCCGCCGAGTTGGCGTCACTCAGCGCACCTCGCCCTGAATACGAGATACGCGCATTGGCGATGCGCTGCGAGGACACCGAATTGTCATGCTCGATATCTTCTTCGCGAACCAGCCCCGAGACGCGCATGTATTCATCGCCCTGATTGAGCGTCAGCCATTTTTCGCCTCGAATAACCAGCACGCCGTTGGGCAACACCTGATGCACCGCCACGGTAATCGCGCCACGCAGCATGTTTTGCTGCTCCGAACCGGCGTTGCCGTTGAATTTTCGACTGGCCGACAGCGAGCCGCCAAGCTTGTCCAGCGAGCGGCCGAAAATCTCGGGAATGCCGATGGAAGCGTCATTTTTCTTGCCGAAATGGGTGTTGGCCTGCTTGCTCGACTGGGTGGATTCATCCAGTTTTACCGTCAGGATATCGCCCACGCGGTAAGTGCGGCGGTCCTGAGTGAGCGAGCCGTCGCTGTCGCGCTGAAACAGCCCGCCTCCGCTGACGGGCTGGCGGGCCTGCACCAGATTTTCGGGCGGTGCAAAGGCGGCGTCATCTTTATGCACCATCATGCCCGTGCTTTCGCAGCCGCTTAACAGCAGCACCATCAGGCCGCCTATCAATGATTTTTTCATAGCTTCTTATTGTCTGGCGCGGCGTGACCGACACGCAGAAAACGCCGCGTGGATTGCACATTTACAGCGTTTGGGTGGCAAATTTCAGCATGTCGCCAGCCGCTGAAACCATCTTGGCGTTCATCTCGTAGGCGCGCTGAACGGTTATCATGTCCACCATCTCCTCCACCACCTGCACGTTGGAGCCTTCAAGCGATCCCTGTTCGAGCTGGCCGAACGACTCTTCGCCCGGTACGCCTTCAACCGCCTCGCCGCTGGCGGCGGTCTCTTTGTAGAGATTGGACCCCAGCGCCTCCAGACCGCCGGGATTCACGAAATTCACCAGCGTAATCTGGCCGACTTCAACCGGATCGGTTTCGCCTCCCACGCTGGCGGTGACGGTGCCGTCCTTGCCAATGTGCAGCGCTTTGGTGTTGGCAGGAATTTCGATGCGCGGGATGACGGGCAACCCTTCCGCCGTCACCAGTGTGCCGTCCGGCCCCGACTGGAAATTACCGGCGCGGGTGTAGGCCACATCGCCCTCGGTGTTTTCAATCTGGAAAAATCCCTGGCCCGAAATGGCCACGTCGAGATCGCCCTTGGTGACCTGATTGGCACCTTGCGTGAACTGTTTCTGCGTGCCGACCACTTTTACACCGGTGCCAAACTGAATGCCGGAGGGTGCAATGTGGGCCTGATCCAGCTGACCGCCGGGCGCGCGCTGATTCTGGTAGAACAGATCCTGAAAAATCACCCGATCGCGCTTGAAACCGTTGGTATTCACGTTGGCGAGATTGTTGGAAATGGCGCTCATTTTGGCATCTTGAGCCGCCAGCCCGGTTTTACTGATCCATAACGCAGGATTCATGACTGTAGTCCCGTAAAGTGTTTAAAAATCAACTGTTGCGCAGCAACCGGTTCCCCACCTGCGCCAGATCTTCGGCCACTTTCATCATCTTTATCTGGGCTTCGAACTGACGGGTGAGGGCGATGCTGGCGGTCATTTCGCTGATTGCCGAGACATTGCTGCCTTCAAGATGCTGCGCCTCGACGCGAACCGCTTCGCTGCGCGGTGTTGTGCGCTGCGGCGCAATCAGCAATCCCTGCGGATTTTTGGTCAGGTTTCTGGCGGGAATATCGACCAGCTTGATGCGGTCAATCTCCTGCGGCGTTCTGATATCACCGCTGGCCGGAATAATGGAAATCGTGCCGTCGTCTCCGATGGCGACCTGCTTGTAGGGCGGCAGGATGACGGGGCCGCTGTCGCCCAGAACCGCCAATCCGCCTATCGTGAGCTGGCCGCCGTCATTGATGTTCATCAGCCCGTTGCGGGTATAGACCTCGCCCCTCGGGCCTTGCAGCGCGATAAGGCCCTGCCCGCGAAGCGCGATATCCAGACTGCGTCCCGTGACTTCCGACTGGCCTTGCGTCATGTCGACGCCCGCGTTTTTTCCTGCACCAGATAGCGGGTGTTATAGCCTTCACCCGCGATACGCTGTGCCTGCGCGCTTTCCAGATCGGCGCGAAACCCCTGCGTGTTCACATTGCCAAGGTTATTGGCGTGGATAATCTGCTGATTGAGGCTGCGGGTTGCGCCGCTGACGGCGGTATAGAGTAAATGGTCCATTACATGGCCTGGAACAGCGCATTCATCATGCTGCTGTCGGTGCTTATCACTTTGGTATTCGCCTGATAGTCGCGCTGTGAATTCATCAGGCTCATCAGTTCGCCGGTGAGGTCGACATTGGAATCTTCCACCATCGAGGATTTAATCTTGCCGTAAAGACCCGCGCCCGGCGTGCCGGTCAGCATCTCGCCCGATTGCAGCGTCTGTTTCCAGGTGGTGTTGTTTTGAGGCGACAGGCCGTCCGGATTTTTGAAGTTGGCCATCACTATCTGGCCCTGCAACAGGCGTTCGCCGTTGTTGTAGGTCGCATAAACCGAGCCGTCTTCATCGATTTTCTGCCCCGTCTGCTTGCCGGACTTGTAGCCGTCGGTTTTGTTCAGCGATACGTCGGAGAGATCTTTAAATTGCGTGGTGCCGCTGTAGTCGACCGTGAGTTTGATATCGTCGGTTCCGGCCGCAGGTTTGACGATAGTGACCACCGGCGGCGTGGCGGGGCCTATCATTTTTCCGCTGTTGTCGAAGGTGAGACGCGCGGGCGTGCTGGTTACCGATTTGCCGTCGGTGGCGTAATACACATCCCAGCTGTTCACCCCGTTCTTGACGAAATACTGGTTGAGCTGATGCTCTCCGCCCTGTGAATCATAAACCTGGCTGGTGGTCTGATAGCTGTAGGTCGTGCTGTCTTTGATATCGAATTTTTTACTGATATCCGGCATGTCGCTTTTCAGGTTGGCGACCAGATTCAGCGTGGTAGAGGCTTTCGCCGGGATACCGCCATTGGCAATCTTCAGGTCGGTGAGGTTGCCCGCCTGCAAGACGCCCTTGTCGTCAACGCCGTGGCCCTGTAGCCGCATGCCGTTGTTGTTCAGATAGCCGCTGCCGTCGCAGTCGAAAGTCCCGGCGCGGGTGACCAGGTTTTCACCGGCGCTGTTGCGCACAATGAAAAAGCCGGTGCCGTCGATGGCCATATTCAGCTCTCTGTCGGAGCTGAGTAAATTTCCCCGATGGCTGATGCTTTGCGCAATGCCGGTCACGCCGACGCCGAGTGGCTGCTCGCCCGCGTACAGCGCGGCAAACTGCGTATGGCCGGATTTGAAGCCCACGGTGTGGGCATTGGCAATGTTGTTGCTGACGGTGTTCATTTGCTGGGTCACGGCGTCCAGACCCGAGTTTGCGATACTAAAGCTCACAATCGATTTCCTTCATTTAAAGAAAAGTTAACTACGCGCAGACGATGCCGACGCGGATCCGAACTGGCGGATTCGGGTAAACGAGACGTCGCCGAGACCGGAAATATTCAGTGCGATATCGCCATTCAGCGGCGAGATACGCACCACCTTCACCGTGCCGCCAAACTCTACGGGAACACTTTTTTCACCGCTGTCGGTTACCACGTCGAGGGTATATTTGCCGGGCGGCAAGCCGTTTTTCTGCGGATCAACAGTGAAGTCGTGCTCTCCGGCAGGCAGCGGGCCGAGCGCAAGCTTGTGGTCGGTGCCAAATCGGTCTTTCAGATACACCGTGACGGCGCTGGCCGGATGTTGCAGCGTGATGCGCGCGTTGAGGCTTTTATCGGCCAGTTCTATCGAGTCGGTTTGTACCATCACGTTTTGGCCGACCAGGCTGGCGGTACTCAGCACCTGCAGGTTGCTCATCAACGTGTTGCTGTTGGCGGTGATTTTCGCCACGCTGTTCAGCGACTGGGTCTGCGACATCTGCGCAAACTGGCTGGCTATCTGGTTGCCGTCGAGCGGATTGGCGGGGTCCTGATGAGTTATCTGATTGACCAGCATGCGCATGAACATATCTTCATTGTTCTGGATGCCGTTGCTCTGCGGCGGGATGGGCGCTTGGGTCGCGGTCGCGCCGTAGCTTGCCGAACTGCTGTTAACATTCATGGATTAACTTCCTCCCAGATTGAGCAGGCTTTGCTGCATACTTTTCACGTTGTTCAGCACGTCAACGTTGGTCTCGAAACCGCGCGAGGCGGACATCATGTCGGCCATCTCTTCCACCACGTTGATCTCCGGATAAAAAACGTAACCTTTGGCGTTCGCGAGTGGATGATGAGGTTCGTAGCGCGCAACGCTGCCGCCGGTTTCCACCACGTCGAGCACCTGCACGCGCGCGCCGGCAATGGCGTTATGGTTCAGCAGCTGACTGCTTTGATACACGGCGGCAAACAGCGGATGACGCGCCTTGTAGACCGACTGCGCATCGGCGGCAGGCGTTTCGGCGTTGGCCATGTTGCTGGCAATGGCATTTAATCTGACGGTTTGTGCGGTCATCGCCGACGAGGAAATGCGATAGATATCAGTGAAAGCCACGGTTATTTCCCTTCTATGGCCTGATTCAGGCCGCTGAATTGCATCTTCAAAAAAGTGATGCTGGTCTGGTAGTCGAGGGCGTTTTTGGCAAACTCGGCCTGCTCAACGTCCAGCGCGACGGTATTGCCGTCCATCGAAGGTTGATACGGCACGCGGTATTTGATTTGCACCGCCGACGGCAGGCCGAAACTTTGCGTTGCGCGTTGCATCTCATGTGAAAAATCAATATCTTTTGCCTGGAAGTTTGGCGTATCGACGTTAGCCAGATTCGCCGCCAACAGCTCTGCTCGGGAAAGTCGAAGCTGTAGGGCCGAAGGGTGGATACCCAACGATTTCTCAAAACTGATACTCACGACATTTCCTTTCTCGGCGTCATCGCAGGGTTTGCTCAATCACCTCATGAGCAATAACTATGCCAGGATGACAACGCTATGATTTACAATGCTTTTAGTTTTTATCGACCGCTGCAACGGAAGTCTTTTTCCGCCTGATGGCCCTGATTGGCCTTCCTCTTCTGCTTGGGTCCGCCGCTCATGCCGCCTCGGGCGATCGCGGTGCGCGCCGACAGGTGTATGCCGAAGCCGTGCGTCTCGCCACCGCCGACCTGAAAGCGCAGGCGCAACGCGAGCAGTGGACGGACTATCGCGCCAGCTTCACGGTATTTATCCCCAATGACATTTCCCGCAATGCCGCCTGTAAAACGGCGCTGCAAACCGCGATCCCGACGGCCGAACAAAGCAGCCTGCTGCGGATGCGTTATGACATTCGCTGCGAAGACGGGCCGGGCTGGGAGACATCGGTAACGGTAAAACCGACGCTCTATCTGGCAATTCTGGTGAGCACGAAAATGCTGCCACGCGGCGCGCGCCTGACGTCTGACGATATGGAATTCAAAAAACGCAATATCGCCACGCTGTACGGCAATTTTCTCACCGACAGGGACAGCGCGCTGGGGCTGACGCTCAAGCGGCGAGTCCTCGCTCAGCAGCCGCTTTCACCCTCCGCACTGGAACAGCCGACGCTGGTGGAACGAGGACAATCGGTGGTGCTTGTCGCCGAGCAGCAGGGCGTTTCCGCGCATACGCTGGGCGAAGCCTTGCAAAAAGGGCGGCGGGGCGATCTGATAAAAGTCAGAAACGGCGCCAGCCAGAAAACAGTGATGGCGCGGGTGACCGACGTGGGGGTGGTGACCGTGATGGCGTTGCCCGTTCAGTAGCGCGTCGCGACAGACGAAAAAAATTAAAGTTTTGGCCGCGGCGTGCCGCCTGTTGTGGGTATGAAAGAAAACTTCCGCCTGAAATCAAACAGGCCGTGCAGGACGTTTATCGGGAGCAATAAATGAAAATCAATTCAGGACCTATCCGGCCGGTTGCGCCAGTCAGAAATCTGCGCAAACCGGACGCCAAGTCCGCCGTGACTCGCCCCGTGCAGGCAGACGGCGTGCTGTCTTCCACCTTGCAGGCGGCAAGGAAAACCCTCGCCGAGATGCCCGAGGTGGACAACGATCGCGTAGAAGAGATGAAAAAGGCGCTGGCGGAAGGCCGATTCTCTGTGTGCCTCGAGACGCTGGCAGACAGCATGCAGCAGTTTTACAGAGGGTGAATGGCCCGTCGACTGCGCAGTCCGTCACCGCATTGCTCAAGCTTCTCAATGCCGATCGGCAGGATTATCAGCAGCTGATAACGCAGCTTGAGCAGCAAAGACAGCTGATGCTGCGTCGTCGCGGCGCGGCGCTTTTCGAGCTTAACGCGGCGCTGACGGCGGTTTATCAGCGCCTGAGCGCCCACGCGGTGCTGCGTCATCAATATTTTATCGCACTTGAGATACCGGCCAGCAGCGCCGGTTTTGACATGCTGGTGAAACGCCTGCCGCCCAGCCATCACCCTGCTCTTAACAGCCTGTGGCGGCAGTTGGCAAAGGCTGCGCTGACCTGCAAACGGCTTAATGAGCGCAATGGCGCGTTGTTGACCCTACAGCGCGACCTTCTGGCTCCCTGGTTCGACAGAGAGCAAGATTACATTTATAAAGAATGAGTTAGAGGGAAATCAGGGCAAGGGCAAACGGCACCTTGTTGGCTTCCTCGCCTGCCTCTTCGCCGCCACCTTCAGAGTGCGGCGTTTTCTCCGCTGTCATTGCATAGGCGCTGAACACCTTGATCAGATTTTCATGGTCGAGCGGTAAATCGAGCGAAATCAAAAGCGCAGACAGTAATTTCAGCCCATGAATATCTTGCATCAGCTGTAAAAATTGCTGGCCGAGACTGTGTTCGGAAGCTAGACAGAAAGGCCGATCGTAGAGGCGATAAAGCAGATAGTTGCGCCAGATGTGGTCCTGCGAGGCAAAGAAAGGCACACAGCGCTCGCGCCAGAGCGTTTTCAGGGCATGGTGCCGTTCGGCCCGCTGCGCCGGGCTAAACAGCGCCAACTCGGTCAAGGCCAGCATAAAAGCCATTTTGTCGATAAGCGGCAAGGCGAGCGGAAAGGATTGTTTGCCCAGCGTGGCAAAGGCGCGAGTTTGCCTGTCGGGCAGCGGCGGCATCAAGGCACATTGCTGCTGAAGCAAGCCACGCTGTGCCAGCTCGCCAAGCTCATGACTCAACGTGTTCAGCGCCAATACGGCGTCGGACACGGTAGGGTCGCACGTTGACGCCTTGCTGATAAGCACGCCGAGGCCGTAGAGACTTTCATCGAAAGACAGATAAGGGTCAATCGCCAGATTGATGGACAGCTGATTCAACGTCTGTTCAAACGGGGTCAATGTAGAGGCGGCCCGGGCGGTGGATTCGTCGACGTGCAGCACAAAGGCCTCGGGATTGAGTAACACCTCGCGGCAGGCACGTTCGCAGCCAAGCCGCAGGCTTTCGCGCTGTTCGTTTGCCCAAGTCCGCGTTACCGCCACGTTTTCCGCGCCAGAGGCAAGGCAGTAAGCGCAGGCGCATCGATCGACGTATTGACGGAATTTCAGGACACATTCTGGAGTATAGAGACTCATTTTCGGACCTTTTGCTTTTTGGCCAATGGCTTGTCGTCGGCAATTTTGCGGAAGAAACGGTGGGCTGAATCCACGGGCTCAGGCTCTTTTGGATATCGCAGGGTCGGCAGATAGGCAAAGCTTGGGTACATCGCAAGCCAGGTATCTCGCTGCATCAGGGACGTCCAGAACTGGTCGAGTCGATAGATTATCTTTTCTGGCTGCGCCAGCAGCAGCGTCAAACCCTGCTGATAATTTTCGATTAACGTCGAGAAATAGGGCTGATTGACGGCATAGGCGCACGGGATTTCGCCATGATTCATTTTGACAATGCCCGGCAGCACCACGGAAGGCGCAATCCTGTGGTGATCGACGCCCAGCATCATCACCTGCCATTCGACGTGTTCAAGCGCCTCAATCAGCGTGTTGACCTTCGCAATGGCTTTCTCCTGATGAAGAAAGTGCAGATTGGCGTGCAGTATCAGCACGTTTTTCCAGCCCGCCTGCTGCGCCTGCGTCAGAATCTCGAGATGAGTCTGGCTTTCGGCGATGGCGGGATGCGGATGTCTGTCGAGCGAAAAAGGCAGCAAACGGGCGCTGTCCATCCCCATCTCCTGCCAGCGGGCCTGCAGTTGCTGCCACTGTTCCTGATCCCTGTTTTCCACGACCACGGCGATTTTTTCGAAAGCCTGCCAGTTCACTTTTTGCGAAACCGGCGCGTGGCTCATGCGGCGGTAATGTGCCCGCAGGGTTTTGTCGGCAATAAAATCTTTAAGCGTAAAGTCTGCGGGCGTGCAGCTCTCCATCACAAAATCTTTGTCATAGGTATTGTTGCTGTGCGAAATACAGAGAATGCTTTTTTCCGCCGCGATTTGCAGCACTTGCTCGGTAAAGCCTTTGAGAAAAACATGCTCCTCGGCAATCATCGCCTTGTCATCGTAAAGATGGTTTTTCAGAAAGTCGCGATGATAGGCAAAGGTGCCGTTTAGCGCGTAATACGGCCCCAGCGAACTGGTTTTATAGATTTTATCCAGATGGCTGTACCAGATGTAGATTTGCCCGGAAGCGGAGAACAGCGCCCGTGTTTTCTGCATTTCGCGCAGGGTGTAGGAGATTTTATCGGGCGGATAATAGTCGTCGTCATCCATGCACAGCAGGTATTCGCCTTTTGCCAGCTTGTTCAGCATGTTGCGTTTTTGCCCCAGATACAGCCGCTCGGGGCTAAAGATATAGCGCACGTTTTCGCCGCTGTGCTCACCCAGAAGCTGATCGACAAGGTCCTGACTGCTTTGCGGGGAATCGTCGAGAATGACCAGTTCGCGCCGGTCTGCCGGATAATCCTGATATTGATAGATGTATAATAAATAAGGCAAAAAATGACGGCGGTTATAGCTTGGCACGATCACGCTGACAAAGGGGTATTCGTCGGCACTTATCGGCGCAAGCGCCTGCGACCGGCTCCTGCTGATAAGCGCAGTCAGCAGATGCTTGCGTGCACTTTTGGAAGTAACAACCTGTTTTTTCTTTGAATTCATCGCAGTTCCCTCTGAAGTCTATTTTTTTAGTGCCTGAAGCCGCACCCAGCATTGAACGGATTGGGCATCCGTCACCTTTTGCTCGCGGCGCTGCGTTTCTCTCGACTGCGCGAGGTATTGCTCGTTCAGCACGCACTCCACCGCTTTTTCCCGTCGCGCCTCGGCCAGCAGTAGCCGTTGCAGCCGCTGTTGCTGCTTGTCGGCCAGAATCTGCTCCTGTTTCTGCCAGTCGATGAGCCGCTGAATATGGTGCTTGTAGCCGCACTGGTTATTCAGCTGTATGGCTAAACCGCCCTCGGGCTGGCGCGTACTTTCATAAAGACCGGCTAGCGCCGCCAGAGTGCGCTGATACCGCTGACAGAGGCTTTTCTGCTGGCCTAGCTCGCCGGTGAGGCTGTCGACCTGGCGTAAACGCAACTGCTGGAACAGCGCCAAACTCTCGATTGCCTGGGTCATGAAAGCTCCGGCGCGGCGCGGCAGGCCTCGGCATTGATAGCCATCACGGCCGACATGGCCTCGGGCAGAGAGACGTGATGAACGATTTCCTGCTGCAAGAGCCGTTGAATGGCCGGATGCAGGTTAACCGCGCAGTCGAACGAGGCCGAAGCGCCCGCGACATAGCCGCCAAGCGGGATCAGCGGTTGAATGCTCAGATAGTCGGCGTACAACTGTTTAACCCGCCGCGCGGCCTGTTGATGTTCGGGCGAAGTCACCTGATTCATGCAGCGACTAATCGACTGGCTGATATCGATGGCGGGATACTGGCCCGCTTCGGCCAGTTTGCGCGATAACACGATGTGGCCGTCCAGCACGGCGCGCGCGCAGTCGACAATGGGGTCCTGCTGGTCATCCCCTTCGGCCAAAACGGTGTAAATGGCGGTCATCGTCCCCGAACTGCTGCTATTTCCTGCACTTTCGACCAGCATCGGGATCGCCGCAAACGCGGTAGGCGGGTATCGTTTAGTCGCGGGCGGTTCGCCGAGCGAAAGCGCAATTTCGCGCTGCGCCATCGCGTAGCGAGTCAGAGAATCGACCAGCAGCAGCACGTCCTGACCTTTGTCGCGATAATAGGTGGCAATGGCGTGACAGATTTCGGTGGCGTTAATGCGCATCAGCGGAGATTCGTTGGCGGGAGCCGCAACGACCACCGATTTCGCCATTCCCTCGGCCTGAAGCGCGTTTTCGATAAATTCCCGAATCTCGCGCCCGCGCTCGCCGATAAGCCCGACGACGACGACATCCGCCGCCGTACAGCGGGTGATCATCCCGAGCAGTACACTTTTACCCACGCCGCTACCGGCCATCAATCCTATACGCTGGCCTTTGCCCATTGTCAGCAAGCCATTGATTGACTGAATACCCGTGTCCAGCGGCGTATCGATCGCGCGGCGGGTCAGCGGATGGATCGGCAGCAAGGGTTGCAGCAGCGGCGTGTCGCCGTACAGTTTTCCCCTGCCATCAATCGGTTCGCCCAGACCGTTGACCACACGGCCCAGCCAGCCGTCGCCGACCTGAAGCGACGGGTCCTTTTCGGCGGGCAGAACGCGTGCGCCCGCCATCAGATCGGTGGTCGGCTTGAATAACATCAAAAAGGTGACGTCGAGCTGAAAACCGACGACCTGTGCGTCGATAAGCTGACCCTGACGCGTCTCTACCTGACACCGCTGACCAATGGCCAGACGGCAGCCCACAAATTCGAGCAGCATGCCGTTAACACGGGTCAATCTGCCCGCAACGCGCGCCAGATTGATGTTATCCAGCGATTTCAGGGCATTATCGAGATAATCGCTGTCACTCATCGGCTTTCTCGGGCAGCAGACTGGTGCGCAAGCCGCTGATGCACTGCGCGAGACGGTGCTCACAGCCGACGTCCAGCTCGGCATTATCGGTAATGATGCGACATTCTCCGGGGAGCATGGCAGGCTCGGGCGTGAGGCCCCACAGCGCGGATTTTTCGGCATCGATATCGGTAATTCGCTGATATTCTTCTGGATTTAGCTTGATTTTTAACATGGTGGGGCGCACGTCCATGCCCGTTAGCGCTTCGTCGATCAGCGCCAGCAACTGCGTAGGTTGCAAGGCCAGTTCACAGCGAATGACCTGCCGTGTGACCTTTTCAACCAGCTGCAACAGCTCTTCGCGACGGCGTTCTTCATAACGTTCCTGCGCCTGATTCATTTTCTCGACTAATTGCGACAGCGGCTCTGCGGCTTCATTGAAGGCGGCTTTTTCGACCCTCTGAGCATCGACGCGCCCTGTGGCCATGCCTTCGGCGAAGCCGTCGTGACGTCCCTGCGCAAAGCCACTCTGCCTGCCATCTTCCAGCCCTTTGGCAAAACCCTGACTGACACCCTGCTGAAAGCCGTCGTTTAATCGTTGCTGATATTCCAGCCCCGTGGGCAGCGTTTCTTGCTCATTTTGAGGCGCTTTACGCAGCGGTGGAAACCGATGCAATCGCGGCGTCGAGTCTGCATAGGGTCGCGTTTTCTGTTTATTGAAAGGGGCCATTATTCCAGCGTCCGTTCTGCAAAGAGCTGGATCTGAATGTCGCCCAGCTCGGCCATGTCGCGTACCTGCGCCATAATGTCCTTGCGCACCTGCTCGATGCGGCTGACCGGCACCGGCCCCAGCCGATCGATGGTCGATTTCAGCAACTGCGCCTGCCGTTTCGCCATCGCGCCAAAAATGGCCGCCCGCAGCACGGGTTCGGTGCCTTTCAGCGCCACCGCCCAGTCGTTCAACGTGATCTCTTCCACAATGCGCTGAAGGGTGTCGCTGCTCTGACGGCTGAGAATAAAGAATTCGTACATCTCGTTTTTCAGGGCGTTGACCATGCTATCGTCGCGTTCGCCAAGGTGGTCCAGCATCTGTTGCTGATTGCCCGGAATGCGGTTCATAATGTTGGCGGCGCGCTTCAAACCAACGACTTTCGAGCCGTGTTCGGAAAGCATCGCCAATCCGGTTTCTATAAGACGGTCCAGTTCGGCTATCACGTCGCGATTCACATCATTGAGTTTGGTAATGCGGTACAACACTTCGTCCTGACGACTCGACTCCAGAAAAGACAGCACCTCGGCGGCGACGTCGGGCGGTAAAAAAGCCAGAAAAACCGCCTGTAGCTGCAAATGCTCCTGCTCAATCAGCGCGGCCAGCTGCAAGGTGTCTATCCATTGCAGGCGCGCCATGCGAAAGCGAATCTCATCGCCATAAATGCCGTTAATCACGTTTTTGGCAATCTCGCCGCCCAGCGCATTTTGCAAAATGGTGTGCAGATAAGTTCGCGACGCGCCGTTGATTCCGCTTTGATCGCGATAGTCTTCAAAGAAACTGTTGATGGCGAGTTTGGCCTCGACGATTTTTATCCCGCGCAGCCGCGCCATGGTTTCACTGATAAGAATCACCTCTTCACGGCTGAACTTCTTCATCACATTGGCGGCGGCCTCTTCGCCGATACTCAGCAGCAGGATGGCCGCCTGTTCAATGCGGGTATGCTCGGAGCCGGGTACCGCTTCGCTCTGAGCCGTTGCTTTACTGAGGGTCAGATTGCTCATGACAGTTAATCCATTGTTTGATGACTTCAGCGACGCGATCGGTTTCCGAAAGGGTCAGGGCCTGCAGACAGGCAATTTTTTCTTCAATGCCGGAGCTTAGCGGCAGGAATGCTTCTTCACTTTCAAACACGTTGCGGCGGGTGAGGTTGTCCAGCGTTTCGGCGGCCGACAGTTCGCCCGTATCCGGCGTCTCGCTGCCGGTTTCCGTTTGCGGCGTCGACCCCTGTTTTATCAGGTAATGACGCACAGCCGGGCGCACGACGAAAATAATCAGCAGCAGCGCCAGCAGGCCCGCGATGAGGATTTCGGCCCAACGCTGCGCTGCCGTGTCCTGCCACCAGAGAAGGGGCGTCATGTCGATATCGGGCTGCGGCGTAAAGGCCATCATCTTCAGGGTGAGCACGTCGCCGCGGGTGCTGTCGAGACCGGCGGCATTGGTCATCAGCGTGTTCAGGGAGTTAAGCTGCGCGTCCGTCCATTTCGCCAATTGTGGCGCGGACTGGTTCAGCACGATGGCGATGCTCATTTTCTCCAGCACATAGCCCGGATAACGGACGTGGCGAATCTCGCGATCGTAGGCATATTTGCGCTGCGCCTGATTGCGGGTGGAGAGCGCCTGAGGCGAGGCGGCATCGACCTTACTGGCGGGGCGATTGCTCAACGAGCCGGGAATGCCGAGCGCCAGCTCGTTGGTGGTATTTTCCTGATTGATATTTTCGTCGCTGACCTTCGGCGCACCCGACAGGCGCTCTTCGGTTTCTTCGACGCGGCTTAGATTGAATATAGGCGTAATACTGAGACGGAAATTATTTGCGCCGACAATGGAAACCAGCAGGTCGCCCAAATTTTTGCGGGTGTCGTTTTTCAGCCTTTCGGCCAGTTCGCGGCCATTTTTGGCAGAAGGCACGCCGTCATGCTCGGCGATATAGGATTCAGACAGCAGGTTGCCGTGCTGATCGACCACGCGGACATTCTCGCCTTTCATGCCGGGCACGCTGCCTGCCACCAGTTGAATCACCGCGCCGACCTGTGCGTCGCTCAGTCGCTGACCGTAGCGCAGGTGAACGATGACGGACGCACTGCTCTCCGGTCGGGTACTGACAACGAAGGCACTGGGTTCGACCATCGCCAGATGAACGCGCGCGTGTTCTACCGCGTCGAGCGCCATGATACTTTGCGCCAGTTCGCCTTCCAGACTGCGCTTGTAGCGGACATTCTGCATAAACTGGCTGCTGCCGAGCATCTGCTCCTTGTCCATCAACTCATAACCCGAGGGCGTCAGCGCCGTAATGCCTTTGGCTGCCAGCGCCATACGCGCCCTGGCGAGATAGCGGTCTTTGACCAGAATCTGGCCGCTGTCGGGATTTACCCGATAGGCGATGGCTTCTCCGCCCAGCACCTCGACGACCTGTGCGACGGGAATATTTTCCTGCGAGCCGAACAGCGCAACATAATTCGCGCTGTTGCCCCACAATGACAGCGCAATGGCGGCCGTCATGACCAACGCGGCGGCGGCAACAAACAGCGGATTCTTACCGCGCGGCAATGTTATCTGCCGTAAAGAGTGTTTTATTTTATCGAGCACGATTTTGCCTTAAAGAGCGGTGTTCATGACTTCATCCAGGCCGGTCGTCAATTTATTCCTGACCTGAACCAATGCCGAAAAAGCCACGCTGGCTTTCTGACTCTCGAGCATCGTGCCGGAAAGATCGTCACTGATACCCATATCGACTGCCGTTTGTTTATCGCTGGCGCTTATTTGCAGATCGTTGACATTATTTATCGCGCCCGCCAAGACTCCCGAAAACGTCATTGCCGGAGGCGGCGAAACCGCGTTGTCTTCAATAATGCGCGGTTGAGCGCCGACCGCTAATGAATTGCCCCCGAGAGCGGCCATCCTTTGCATATCCTGCAACAGTTGCCGCTGGGTATTTTGCATACCCACAGCCGTGAGCTTGTCCATTTTTTTAACCCGCCTGATTGACGAAAGTGAATTAGGAATAACAGTCGATACCGATGCCTTTTTGCCGCATGGACGCCAGACGATAACGCAGGGCGCGGGTGGTAATGCCCAACGACTCGGCGGTTTTGGATTTATTTCCCTGACATTCGCGCAATAATTCGTTGATGTAATGATATTCCGCCAGTCGGCCGTGCTGTTTGATATTATTTTTCAGACTGTCTTCGGGCGGCGTCGAAAATGCAGAGTCGTGACTATGTTTTGGCGCAGGCGGTTCGGCCTGCTGCGGCAATAAACCAAGATCTTTTGGCGTGATAAGATAATTGTCACAGAGAATAATGCCGCGCTGAATAACGTTTTCCAGCTCGCGCACATTCCCCGGCCAGTCATAGTGTTCAAGCAATTGCAGCCCCTGCGGTGAAAGTCTCGCCTTATTGAGCAAGGTGGCCTGATATTTATTGAGGAACAGCCGGGTCAGCGGAAGAATATCTTCCGGCCTTTCGCGCAGCGGGGGAATATGAATAGGCACGACCGAAATACGATAAAAAAGATCCTGTCGAAAATGGCCGTTGGCGACTTCGGTAGGAAGATGTTTATTGGTTGAGGCTATCAGGCGAATATCGAGCGGTATCCGCTCGTGACTGCCAATCCTTTCCACCTCGTGCTCTTGCAGCACACGCAGCAGTTTTGCCTGCATATTCATCGGCATGTCACCGATTTCATCCAGCAGCAGTGTGCCGCCGTTGGCCTGCTCGAATTTGCCTTTGACGCTGCCGAGCGCGCCGGTAAATGCCCCTTTGACGTGGCCGAAGAGAATGGCTTCAATCATGCTTTCGGGAATGGCCGCGCAGTTGACGGCGACATAGGGCAAGCCGTCGCCAAGGGCGCAATGATGAATATAACGCGCAACATGCTCTTTACCCGTTCCGGTTTCACCTGTAATCAGGGTCGGAACGTTGAAATTAGCGACTCGACGCGCCAATGCCATGATATTCAGACTCGATTGAGATCGCGCGATATAACTCACTTTATCATCCGTGTCATTATAGAGGTGCATTGATGCTCCGCCCGTTGTGCTTTCCATCATATTATTCCTGACCGTTATTTGCAGGATATCGGCATGAATTATATGAAGTTGCGAATTAAGTTTGAACAGGACTTGTCTGGTAGTATTTTGTTGATAAATATAAAATCATGAGGTGGAGGTATTTTTCCTGACAATTCGTAAAACTGTTGTCTTTATTTCAATGAATTAAATAACAGCGTCATTTCAATGTGGCTCAATTATTAAATAATGTTGAATTAATTAAATTAATCATCAATCGATACAACCATTTATCGCGGGCTTATTGTTTTTAACCAGAATGTCGTTGCAATATTAATTCGATGGGGTTCAAATTGGCAGATTAATATAATCATTCCTGTCCCTCCGGTGAGCGTATGAAAGGAAATAATAAAAATATTAAAATCTTCTCCAAAGATAATGCGGCGGGAGTCATTCCTATCGACGTGGAGAAATTAGGTCGGCCTTATCATAAATTACCGAAGGTCGTGCTGGCCTGTTTCGACAGCATTGACAGCAGCCTGGTTTATTACTTTTTAAAGAAATACCGAATGAGTATTTCTCTGGAAGCAATAACGTTCGACGAAAATTATGTCGCCAGACAGGTAGAGGTTTTTTCCAATTCGGCAGGCAATATCGGGTTCGATCTCGACCGCGAACTGTTGCTGGGCATTCTTGATGACTATTACGGATTCCTCAAAGAGGAAGGCCGTTCTGGCTTGCCCGCATCCGCGTCTGGCAACGGCAATACGCCGCTGACCAAAACCGAAGAGCGGTTGAAAAATACCCTGGGGATTGAGCTTGCCGAGTGGGTGATAAATCAGGAAGCCTTCGGAGCACCTACCCCGTGTAAAACCGAGCATGCCGCCCAGATTGGCGAATGGGCTTACCGGCTGACCTTTGTATTGGCAGGCGGAAAGGGGGCGTTCTATCTGTTTCTGGATACCGGCAATGTCGACCGTCTGCTGTGCGTTTTGCGCCAGCCCACCGGCTCGCTTACGACCTCGTTGTGCGCCACGCCGCATTCGATTGAATCCCTGCCCGTCAGGCTGCATGGCAAATTGTGCAGCCTGAGCCTGACGCTGGCGCAACTTTTAGGGTTGAAAGAGGGCAGCATTCTGCCTGTTTCGCTTCCCGATACCGTGGCCGTTTTTGTCGGCAGAGAACAAATCTTCAACGCGGTCGTCGCAGAAGATCGCGGAAAACTTTTCTTTTCAGAGTTTACAGACACAACAAGCGAGAACAAGCATGACTGAGCGCGAAGAAACCCCCTGGGTGAGATGGATTTTGAGCTGATTGCCAATGAAATCTCCGCCGCCGATACCGACCCTGATCCTGCTCGACGGCTTGACGATGTCTTGCTCGCCGAGCAGCAAAGGTTGAGCGCCACCAAGCGCAAGATGTCGCTGTTTAGCCGCATTCCCGTCACTCTGACGCTGGAAGTCGCCTCGGCCGAAATTACCCTCGCCGAGTTGATGTCGGTAGATAACGATTCGGTGATAGAACTCGACAAGCTGGCCGGCGATTCTCTGGATGTCAAAATCAACGGCATCCCAGCTCGGCAAGGCCGAAGTGGTGGTGGTTAACGACAAATACGGACTGCGACTCATCGAATTCAACAACAAAGACTTGGGTGAGCTGATCCTATGAAGCTTGTGCCGTGGCGCAGACCGCTGGCGCTCTTTTTGCTGTGCGCCGGATTGCTTGCCACCCCGCAGGTTTGGGCGCTCGGGGGCGACTTGACGTTATTTAGCACCACGGCGCACGGCGCAGGGCAGGATTACAACGTCAAAATCGAAATCCTGGTCCTCATGACCCTGCTGGGCCTGCTGCCCATCATGCTGCTGATGACGACCTGCTTCACCCGCTTCATCATTGTGCTGGCCATTCTTCGTCAGGCGCTCGGATTGCAGCAGAGTCCGCCGAACAAGATTCTGACCGGCATCGCGCTGGCGCTCACGCTGCTGGTGATGCGCCCGGTCTGGCTGCAAATCTACACTCAGGCGATTGTGCCTTTTCAGCATGACGACATCACCTTGCAGCAGGGGCTGGTCAACGCCGCCTCTCCGCTCAAACACTACATGCTGGCGCAGACCAGCAAAAAGGCGATGGACCAGATGATGCGCATCGCCAACGTTTCGGGCGAGGCGCAGGATCAGGATCTCGGCATCGTCACGCCTGCCTATGTGCTCAGCGAGCTGAAAACGGCCTTTCAGATTGGCTTTATGATTTATATCCCCTTTCTGGTCATTGATCTGATAGTCGCCAGCATTTTGATGGCGATGGGCATGATGATGCTGTCGCCGTTGATTGTGTCGCTGCCGTTCAAGCTGATGCTGTTCGTGCTTTGCGACGGCTGGACGCTGATCGTCGGCACGCTCACCTCCAGCGTGCAGGGGTTTTAATCATGATGGATCCCGGCGCGGCGGGCGATGTAGTGGCCGAAGGCATGCGGTTGGTGCTGGTGATTTCGGCGGTAGTGATAGTGCCGAGTCTGCTGGTCGGACTTTGCGTCAGCGTTTTTCAGGCGGTGACGCAAATCAATGAGCAGACGCTGAGCTTTCTGCCGAGACTGGTGGTAACGCTCGGCGTGCTGATAGTCAGCGGCAAATGGATCATCATGCAGCTGACCGATTTCACTCTCTCTATCTTTACCCATGCCGCAACGCTGGTGGGGTAGGCGATGCCGACGCTTGCTCTCGATACGCTGATTTCACCGCTGTTTGCGCTCTGGCTGCCGTTTGTGCGCATCCTGTCGTTTCTGCATTTCTGCCCGATTCTCGACCATCGCGGTTTTTCGCGCAAAATGAAAATCGGCACCGCGTTGCTGCTGGCGATGTTGATAACGCCGATGCTGCACGGGTTGCCGCAGCCCGCTGCGCTGCTGTCCATGCAGACCTTGATACTGATGGGCGAGCAGATCCTGTGGGGGCTGGTATTCGGCATGATGTTGCAGATGGTGTTTGTGGCGCTGCAAACCGGCGGGCATATTTTATCGATGAACATGGGCCTCAGCATGGCGGTCATGAATGATCCTGCCAACGGCGAATCGACGACCGTCATTTCGCAGATTATTTTCGTGTTCAGCGGATTGCTGTTTTTCTCGATGGACTGCCATCTGCTGTTCGTTACCCTGCTTTATAAGGGTTTTACCTACTGGCCGATGGGTCAGGCGATTAACACGTCGTCCCTGCGTAATCTTGTGCTGAGTCTCGGATGGATTATGTCGGCTGCGACCCTCATGGCGCTGCCTACCACTTTTATCATGCTCACCGTGCAGGGCACCTTTGGTCTGCTTAACCGCATCTCGCCGTCGCTGAATCTCTTCTCGCTGGGGTTTCCCATCGCCATGCTTTTCGGCTTGCTGTGTCTGGTGCTGCTTATCGCCCACGTGCCGGAGCATTATTTAAATCTGACCAATGACGTGCTGACTCAACTGGATGCACTGCGGGGGAGTGATGTCGTCAACTAACGGAGACAAAAGCGAAAAACCGACCGCCGGTAAGCTTAACAAGGCGCGTAGGAAAGGCGATATTCCCCGCGCCAAAGACGTGACGATGGCCGCCGGACTGATTGCGTCGTTTTTTACCCTCGCGGCGTTTTTCCCGTACTACAAATCCCTTGTTCAGGAGTCGTTCATTGCGGTCGGCAATATGGCCGGGCTGCAAAATGACAACGGTGCGATAGGGGAATTCATGAAGCATAACCTGCTCATTCTGTTCAAATTTATCGCCACCCTGCTGCCTATTCCGGCGGTGGGCATTCTGGCTTCGCTTATCCCGGGCGGCTGGATCTTCTCGCTGGAAAAGTTAAAGCCGGATCTCAAAAAAATTAATCCTGTCAGCGGATTTGCGCGGCTTTTTCGGGAAGTCACGTCATGGACATCATCAAGATGCTGGGAAAATGTGCTGTCCTGCTCGGCCTTCTGTATGCCGCTACCGTCAAAACCACATTCGATTTCATGCAGTTGCAGTCGATGGAATTGCCGCAGGCGGTGGTGCGCGGCTTTGCCCTTTACCGGGGCGTGATGCTCGAGATGCTGGTGAGCATTGCGCTGTTCGCCTTTATCGATATTCCGCTCAGCAAATTCATGTTCACCAAAAAAATGAAGATGAGTAAGCACGAGGTTAAAGAGGAACACAAAAGCAATGACGGTAATCCGCAAATCAAGGCCAGAATCCGGCAACTTCAGCGGCAGTTCGCGCTGGGACAGATAGCCAAGACCGTTCCGCAGGCCGATGTCATTATCACCAACCCGACCCATTACGCGGTTGCCCTGAAATACGATCCGAACCGCGCATTGGCTCCTTATATTCTGGCGAAGGGGCAGGATGACATCGCGCGTTATATTCGCGAAGTCGCGCAGGGGAACAACGTCGAAATCGTCGAATTTCCGCCGCTCGCCCGCGCCATTTACTACACCACCAACGTCAATCAGCAGATCCCGACCCAGCTTTATCGGGCAATGGCGCATGTCTTGTCCTATGTGCTGCAAATAAAGTCCTGGCGCTCGGGTCAGGCAGAAAAACCCGCCCTCAACAAATCGATAGACATTCCGTCGGAGACGCTTAACCCGCATGGCAGAATATAATATGAAAAATCTGGTCAGGATCCTGAAAAATAGCCACGTGGGCGTGCCGATATTGCTGTTGAGCATTCTGGCGATGGTCATTCTGCCGCTCTCGCCGGTGGTGCTGGATATTCTTTTTACCTTCAATATCGTGTTGTCAGTGCTGGTATTGCTGGTCAGCGTCAACAGTAAGCGTCCACTCGACTTCGCCCTTTTCCCGACCATTTTGCTGATAACCACGTTAATGCGGCTGACGTTGAATGTGGCCTCGACCCGCGTGGTGTTGCTGCATGGTCATGAAGGTGTCGGCGCGGCCGGACGGGTCATCGAAGCCTTTGGTCAGGTGGTGATCGGCGGCAATTTCGTCGTGGGTTTTGTCGTCTTCGTGATTTTGATGATCATCAATTTTGTGGTGGTGACCAAAGGCGCTGAGCGTATATCTGAAGTGTCGGCGCGCTTTACGCTGGATGCCTTGCCCGGCAAGCAGATGGCCATCGACGCCGATATGAATGCCGGGTTGATCAATCAGGAGCAGGCAAGACTGCGCCGCAAAGAGGTCAGCAGCGAAGCAGACTTTTATGGCGCCATGGACGGGGCATCCAAATTCATTCGCGGCGATGCGGTCGCGGGGATCATGATTCTGTTAATCAACGTGATTGGCGGGATCTGTATCGGCATCTTCAAATACGACCTCAGCGCCGGACAGGCCTTTCAGCAGTATGTGCTATTAACCATCGGTGACGGCCTGGTGGCGCAAATACCGTCGCTATTGCTGGCGACGGCGGCGGCAATTATTGTCACCCGCGTCAGCGACGGCGGAGACATGTCGGATGAAATAAAGCACCAGCTCCTCGCGAAACCGGCGGTGCTTTATACCGCTGCCTTCGTGATGTTCGTGCTGGCGATTGTGCCGGGCATGCCGCATCTGGTCTTTCTCTGCTTTACCGCGTTATTGACCTTTGCGGCCTGGCGGCAGACAAATAAAATCCGCCATGCGCAGCCCGACGAAGATATCGACGTGCTGAGCCGGTCGATAACGCCCGAGAATATGCCGTCGGTAGACTGGAGTTCCATTCCTTGCGTCGAGCCGATTGGCCTCAATCTGGGCTATAAACTGGTCACGCTGCTTGATTCGCAGCAGGGCAGCCCATTAACGCAACGTATCAAAGGCGTGCGGCAGGTTATTTCGGAAACCTGCGGCATTTTATTACCCGAAATTCGTATCCGCGAAAATTTCCGCCTGAAACCGGCGCAGTATTCCATCTATATCAATGCGGTGAGAATTGCCGTGGGTGAAGTGCATGCCGACCGGCTCATGGCTATTCCGACGCCCGAACTTTATGGCGAAATCGACGGCATTGTCGATATCGACCCGTCATACGGGCTGGCGGTGACCTGGATTACGCAAGACAACAAGGGCAAAGCGCTGGGATTGGGGTATCAGGTTGTGGACTGCGCCAGCGTGGTCGCCACGCACGTCAACAAAGTGGCGCGACAAAAGCTGGCCGAATTGTTCAACTACGACGATATCACCCATCTCAATCGTCGATTGTCCCAGCTTTCGCCGAAATTGGCCGAAGATCTCAACGCCAGTCTGAATTTTAGTCAGCTGCTGCGCGTGTATCGACAGTTACTGCTGGAGCAGGTATCGCTGAAAGATATCGTTACCGTTGCCTCTACCTTGCTTGACACCTCGGCGACGACCAAGGACCCGTTCTTGCTGGTCGCCGACGTTCGTTACGCGCTGCGTCATGCGATTGTGAATGCCATCAACGGCGAGAAAAGCTCGCTTGCGGTGTATACGCTTGCGGATGCGCTGGAAAATATCCTCCTGGCGGCGCTGAATCAGTCGCAGCAGGCGGCTAAAATCGCGCTCGACAGTTTCGCTGTCGATCCTCACCTGCTGACGCAACTGCAAATCAATATGCCGCTGATTTACACGCAGATGAAAGCGCTTGGAAAAACGCCCGTTCTCCTGGTGACGCCGCAGTTGCGCCCTTTGCTGTCGCGTTATGCCAGCCTGTTTGCGGCGGGGCTGAACGTGCTTTCGTACAATGAGGTGCCGGACACCACCACGCTCAGCGTTATCGGCAACCTCTAACTTCCCTTGCTGTTCCGGCAGGGCGATAAATCCGCCATCGTCCTGCCGGGCCGAGGATTATTTCTCGGCAAGCGCCACCTGACCCGCAGGCGCCGTCGCCGCCGTTTGCATCCGTTTTTCGGGTTGAAGCAGCATCATGCACAGCATCGAGCAAAATGACACGGCCGCCGTGGCGGTAAACATCGCGCCATAACCCTGATATTGCGCCAGATAACCGCTCAGCGTCGGGGCCAGTATCGAGGCGATATTGGCAATCGCCAGCGTCATGCCGCTGTAGGTGCCAACCGAGGCTTTCGGAGAAACATCGATAACCACCGACCAGTAAACATTGTTCACCAGCGCATTCAGCGCATTGCCGAGCGTCATCAGCAGGATGATTTGCGCCGCCGAATGCGCGTAGGGAATCAGCACAAAGCAGGTGGCGGTCAGCAGCAGCGTGACCGCAGCAAACACGTTGCGCGCGACACGCAGATTACCGGTCTTACGCAGCAGGCCGTCGGCAATTTTACCGCCGAGCAGCACGGTGAAGCAGGCGCCGGTCCACGGGATCATCGCGACATACCACAGGGAATGCAGGTCGTAATGGAAGGTGTCCTGCAAATATTTCGGGCTCCAGGTCACCAGCACGAAGGTGACATAAAGGAAGGAGAAATACCCCAGAGCATTCAGCACCAATGTCCGATGGGTAAAGAAGCGCCACCACGGCTGCGGGGTGCCGGTTTCCTCTTTCGGCGCGTCTTCGCCAATTTTGGCGAGTTCTGCCGGACCCACTTTGGGATGCATGGCCGGAGTGTCGGTAAAGGCGCGGGCAAAGATGCCGATAGCCAGCAAGGAGACAACGCCCAGCACGATAAACATGGTGCGCCAGTCGTGCGTCAGCAGCAGCAGGCCGACCGCGAGAGGCGCAGTCAGCATCGCGCCGACCTGCGTGCTCAGCAGTCCTATCCCCAACGAGAAACCCCGCTCCTTACGCGGCGCCCAATGGGCGATGGTTTTATTCATCAGCGCATAGGCCGGCCCTTCCGAGAAACCGAACAGAATGCGCAGCGCCGCAAAGCCCATGATGGCGGAACCGCCAAACAGCGCGACGCCGACGTCACCCGCCCAGGCGGTGGCGATTTCCAGTATCGACCACAGTCCGCCTGCCATCAGCCAGACTTTGCGAGTCCCGATCCTATCGGCGAGCACGCCGCCGCAAAGGGAGCCGAACCAGGTAGCCAAAGCCGAAGTAGCCGAGCACGGCCCCGAGTTGAACCTTGCTGAAATTGAACTCTGCGGCGATGTCGTTGGCCGCAAAGGAGAGCGCACCGCGATCGATGTAGTTAATCAACGCGATAAAAAAGACCATCGCAAAAATGCGGTAGCGGTAGTTTTCCTGAATGTGGGCGGTAGACATAGGCGAGCTTCCTGATCGTGGATATTATCAGGAAGCTAGCAATCTTGATGCCAGTCTGCGAAGAACGCCGCAAAACGGGGTCGGGAAGGCGGCAAAGACGGGAAAATGCGCCACCGACAGGCAGATGCGCCAACGCCGTGCGCCGTCATGTAGCAAAACCGCCCCTAAACGCGGCTTTTGCAAATGACAGATATCCCAACTGATAGCTGATTATCTTCCGTTCAGCGGGTATACTGTCTGACTCTTTAATACTCGTCATACTTCAAGTTGCAGAGGCGTTGACTGCCCCGGTCACTGAGTTATCCAGTCTCTCTGGGATTCACGAGCTTGCCGCCTTGCCGAAACTCGAATTATTTTGGGTATACACTCACTTGTCTCGCGTGCGAAACCAACATGCAAAAGTTTGATACCAAGACCTTTCAGGGCCTGATCCTGACGCTTCAGGATTACTGGGCACAACAGGGCTGTACAATCGTTCAGCCATTGGATATGGAAGTCGGCGCGGGAACTTCCCACCCGATGACCAGCCTGCGCGCGCTGGGGCCGGAGCCGTTTGCTGCCGCCTACGTGCAGCCTTCGCGTCGTCCGACCGACGGTCGCTACGGCGAAAACCCCAACCGCCTGCAGCACTATTATCAGTTCCAGGTAATGATCAAACCGTCGCCGGACAACATTCAGGAGCTGTACCTCGGCTCGCTGAAAGAGCTGGGCCTGGATCCTACCGTTCACGATATCCGCTTCGTTGAAGATAACTGGGAAAACCCGACGCTGGGTGCCTGGGGTCTCGGCTGGGAAGTGTGGCTAAACGGCATGGAAGTTACCCAGTTCACCTATTTCCAGCAGGTGGGCGGCCTTGAGTGCAAGCCGGTTACCGGCGAAATTACCTACGGTCTCGAGCGTCTGGCGATGTACATCCAGGGCGTCGACAGCGTTTATGACCTGGTGTGGAGCGACGGTCCGCTGGGTAAAACGACCTACGGCGACGTGTTCCACCAGAACGAAGTGGAGCAATCCACCTATAACTTCGAATACGCCGACGTCGAATTCCTGTTCCACAGTTTTGAACAGCACGAGAAAGAAGCGCAAAAGCTGCTGGCACTCGACAACCCGCTGGCACTGCCTGCCTACGAGCGTATTTTGAAAGCGGCGCACTGCTTTAACCTGCTGGACGCGCGTAAAGCTATCTCCGTGACCGAACGTCAGCGCTATATTCTGCGCATCCGCACCCTGACCAAAGGGGTAGCCGAGGCCTATTACGCTTCCCGCGAGGCGCTGGGCTTCCCGATGTGCAAAAAGAACGAGAAGTGAGAAACAGTGATGACTGAAAAAACATTTCTGGTGGAAATCGGCACGGAAGAGCTGCCACCAAAGGCGCTGCGTAGCCTTGCCGAATCTTTTGCCGCCAATCTGACCGCCGAACTGGATGCAGCCAATCTGGCGCACGGTGCGGTGGAGTGGTTTGCCGCGCCGCGTCGTCTGGCGGTGAAAATTGCCGGCCTCAGCGCGGCTCAGGCCGATCGCGAAGTCGAAAAACGCGGTCCGGCCATTGCCCAGGCGTTTGACGCCGAAGGCAAGGCGACCAAGGCGGCCGAAGGCTGGGCGCGCGGATGCGGCATTACCGTCGATCAGGCCGAGCGCCTGACCAGCGATAAAGGCGAATGGCTGGTGTATCGCGCCCATGTCAAAGGCGAAAGCGCGCAGGCGCTGCTGCCGACCATGATTGCGACTTCCCTGCAAAAGCTGCCGATTCCAAAACTGATGCGCTGGGGCGATTCCGACGTGCAGTTTGTGCGTCCGGTGCATACCGTAACCCTTTTGCTGGGCGACGAACTGATCCCGGGCACGATCCTCGGCATCGATTCTGCGCGTACCGTTCGCGGCCACCGTTTCATGGGCGAGCCGGAACTGACGCTGGACAACGCCGATCAGTATCCGCAGATCCTGCTTGAGCGCGGCAAGGTCATTGCCGACTACGAACAGCGTAAAGCCGTTATCAGGCAGAATGCCGAGAAAGCGGCGGCCGAAATTGGCGGTGTCGCCGATCTTGGCGAAAGCCTGCTGGAAGAGGTCACCTCGCTGGTCGAATGGCCGGTCGTGCTGACTGCCAAGTTCGAAGAAAAATTCCTGGCAGTACCGGCGGAAGCGCTGGTGTACACCATGAAGGGCGACCAGAAGTATTTCCCGGTGTACGACGCCGCGGGCAAGCTGCTGCCTCACTTTATCTTCGTCGCCAACGTCGAGTCGAAAGATCCGCAGCAGATAATCTCCGGTAACGAGAAGGTCGTGCGTCCGCGTCTGGCCGATGCCGAATTCTTCTTCAATACCGATCGCAAGAAACGTCTTGAAGATAACCTGCCGCGCCTCGAAACCGTGCTGTTCCAGAAGCAATTGGGAACGCTGCGTGACAAGACCGACCGCATTCAGGCGCTGTCTGGCTGGGTTGCCGATAAAATCGGTGCCGACGTCGAGAATGCCAAACGCGCGGGGCTGCTGTCCAAGTGTGACCTGATGACCAACATGGTCTTCGAATTCACCGACACGCAGGGCGTGATGGGCATGCACTATGCGCGTCATGACGGCGAAGCCGAAGAAGTTGCGGTTGCGTTGAACGAACAGTATCAACCGCGCTTTGCAGGTGACCAGCTGCCTGAGTCTCAGGTTGCCTGTGCGCTGGCAATTGCCGACAAAATGGATACGCTGGCCGGTATTTTCGGCATCGGACAACATCCGAAGGGCGATAAAGACCCGTTTGCACTGCGTCGTGCGGCGCTGGGCGTGCTGCGCATCATCGTCGAGAAAAACCTGCCGCTGGATCTGCAAACCCTGACCGAAGAAGCGGTGCGTTTGTACGGCGACAAGCTGACCAACGCGAACGTCGTCGATGACGTGGTTGATTTCATGCTCGGTCGTTTCCGCGCCTGGTATCAGGAAGAAGGTCACGCGGTTGACACCATTCAGGCCGTGCTGGCGCGTCGTCCGACCAAACCGGCCGACTTCGATGCCCGCGTCAAGGCAGTCAGTCACTTCCGTACGCTGGAAGCGGCGGCTACGCTGGCTGCGGCCAACAAGCGCGTGTCGAACATTCTGGCCAAGTCGACCGAAGCCCTGTACGACCAGGTTCACGCCTCCGTGCTGAAAGAGCCGTCCGAAGTGAAACTGGCGACCCATGTGGTGGTGCTGCGTGACAAGCTGGAACCGCTGTTTGCCGCCGGTCAGTATCAGGAAGCGCTGGTGGAACTGGCCGCGCTGCGCGAGCCGGTCGATGCCTTCTTCGATGGCGTTATGGTCATGGCGGAAGACGAAGCGGTGCGCATCAACCGTCTGACGCTGCTGAGCAAGCTGCGCGAGCTGTTCCTGCAAGTCGCGGATATTTCCGTCCTGCAGTAATCTCTCCAGGATAATAAAACCGGTTCCGGCCTCGCGCCCGAGCCGGTTTTTTTTGCCTGCTACCCTTAAGGGAGATGAAATAAAAAGAATAAACAGGACACTTCCATGAAAAAACCAGGTAATCACTCCGCGCTCGGCATGCGGACACTCGCCGTTCACGGCGGTCATCGGCCCGACACGCAAAGCGGCGCAATTTCTCCTCCTATCGTTGCAACCTCTTCCTTCTCCTACGGCGATTTCGACAGCGGTGCGCGACGTTTTAGCGGCGAAGATCCGGGCTATATGTACAGCCGTTTCGGCAATCCCACCGTCACGGCGTTTGAAGAAAGAATGGCGGTGCTCGAAGCAGCCGAAACGGCCGTAGCCTGCGCGAGCGGCATGGCGGCGGTGAGTGCCACGCTGTTTGCGCTGCTGAAAAGCGGCGACGAAGTTATCCACATTGGCGCGTTGTACGGCGGCACGGAAGGCGTTATCCGCAATCTGTTGCCACGCTACGGCATTAAACCGGTGTTCGTTGCCTCGCTCGATGCACTAAAAGACGCCTTTACCGCCCATACCAAAATGGTGTTTGTCGAAACGCCTGCCAATCCGGTAATGGGTATCGTGTCTTTACAGGAGGTCGCGCGGTTGTCACGCGAAGCGGGTGCCGTCAGCGTGGTCGACAACACCTTCGCGACGCCTTACCTCACTCAGCCTTTAACGCTGGGTATCGATGTCGTGCTGCATTCGGCAACCAAATATATCAGCGGACACGGCGATGCTACCGGCGGTGTGGTTGCCGGAAGGCGCGAAGTGATCGACCCTATCCGTACACTGTGCCTCAAGCAGTTTGGCGGCTGCCTCAGTCCGTTCGAGGCGGCGCTGATGACGCGCGGGCTTAAAACCCTGCCGCTGCGGGTTGAAGCCTGCTCGCATAGCGCACAGAAGATTGCCGATTACCTCAGCGACCATCCGGCGATTGCCAACGTCTATTATCCGGGGCTGAAAACGCACGCCGGTCACGCGATAGCCCGTGAGCAAATGAGGCTGTTTGGCGGCATCATGGCGGTGGAACTCAAGGGCGGCAAAGATGCGGCGCGCCATTTCCTCGACCATTTGACGCTGGTCACGCAGGCCGTTTCACTGGGCGATACCGACTCGCTGGCCTGTCACCCTGCGACCACGACCCACAGCGCCGTGGCGGAGAAAATTCGCCTCGAAAGCGGCATTACGGACGGTCTGGTGCGAATTAGTATTGGTATCGAAGACACCGAGGATCTCATTGCTGATTTTAAACAAGCACTTGCAGATTTATAGAACAGTTTTGGGCGGCTTTTTAGTCAAAATAGCGTGATTTCGCGATCGGTTTTTCCCTTTTTGATCCGCGAAATTTCAAAAAAATAAATCGATCGCCTACGGCGATAACACGCAGCGGGCAAGGTTGCCCGCTGCCGGAAAACCCTTTTTTCTCCGAAGGTGAAGAACATCACGATTTTTATCTTTTGACAGCAGGAAAGGGTTCCGCGAAATTTGGCGCATTCTCTTTGCTGTATCCTAAGCACACAGGATGTTTTATTCTACTAAGCTACTCTCAGGGTAATAGCACCTAATAAGAATATTGAATCAGGAGTCAGGACATGGCTGTAGGGATCAGGAGCAGGACATTCGCGCGCTGGCTGGCGCCTGTAGTGGCATTACTGGTAGTTTTCCAACTGACGGGCTGTGGCGACAAAGAGCCGGATCAACGGAAAGCCTTCATCGACTATCTGCAAAATACCGTAATGCGCAGCGGGCAGAATCTGCCGACGCTGAGCGAAGATCAAAAACAGAAATTCGGCAATTACGCCAATGATTACACCATCATTCTGACCTTCTCGCGTCAGCTTAAACAATCCGTCGACAACAGCCTGGCACCTGCCGTGAATACCATTGCGCAGATCCGCGTTCCGCAGGATTACCTGCAGCAGAAAGGCGCGCTCGAGCAGGCGGCCGGTACGCTGACCACCCTTTCGCAGCAGATTCAGACGGCCAAGGCCACCGCCGATACGGCACAGGCCGCGCTCAAGCAGCCCGACGATCTCAAGGCCGTATATAACCGCGTTTACGCCCAGGACGTGACGCAGCCTGCCAATGCGCTGATTCCGGTGGTTCCGGCGCTCGCAAGCTTTACGCAGGATATTATCGGCGTGGGTGATTTCCTCGGCCAGCAGGGCACTCAGGTCGGTTTCGCCAACGGTGGCGTCCAGTTTCCGACCCAGCAGCAGGTCACCCAATACAACGCGATGATGACCGGTCTGCTCGGCAAGCAGCAGGCGATGGTCGATGCGCAGAAAATCATTGCCGGCAATTTTTAATAATCCCCCGAGTAATGGGTAATTAATTGAAAATCGGGTGATTTAAATCAAAAAACCACGTCATCGGGCGTGGTTTTTTTTCAGTAGAATGGCAGGATTAATAAAAGCTCACAATTTAGAGATGCACGCAGAGGGCGTAATACATTAGTTTTTATGTCACTCGACTGTTTTAAATTTGTGAAAATGTAGCCTCATACTCAAAGGAAGTGTTTTTTATGAAACGTCACATGATGACTTTGCTGGCCGCGCTGATTGCCGCTCCGGGTCTGGCCTCTGCCGCAGACAGCAGCGCCACCTTTACTGACGCCCAGCAGCAGGCAATCGGCAAGATTGCTTCCGACTATATCGTCGCTCACCCTGAAGTGCTGGTGCAGGCGAGTCAGAAACTGCAGGCGCAGCAACAGCAGCAACAGGCATCCGAGGCGCTGAACGCCGTGCTGGCCAATGCTCCGGCGCTGCTCCAGGACAAAGACACCCCTTCCTACGGCCCGAAAGACGCGAAAGTGGCGTTTGTCGAATTCTTCGATTATCAGTGCATGTACTGTAGCCGCATGGCGCCGCTGGTCGAGCAGACCGTGAAAGCCAACCCGAACGTGCGTTTCATCTTCAAGGAATGGCCAATCTTTGGCGATCGCTGGAAAGCCTCGATAACCGCGGCGGAAACCGGTTTGTCTATCTGGAAACAGAAGGGCGCGCAGGCTTACCTGGATTACCACAATGCCATTTATGCAACCGGCCACGACGAAGGCAAGCTGACCGACGCCGACATTTCCAGTGCGGTCGAGAAGGTGCACGGTGCCTTGCCAAGTGATGCGCATCGTCAGGAAACGCACGCCGCGCTGTCTAAAAATGATGATTTGGCGAAATCGCTGGGCTTCCAGGAACGCCAGGTTTCATCGTAATGCCGGTGAGCGGAGCGAATGCGGGTAATACCACTGTGTTGCCGGGTGCCGTGTCTGCTCAGGATTTGCAGGCCGCCATCAACAAGGCACAGGGCAAATAAGCGTCATATCACGCCATGCAGAGCCCGTCCGGGCTCTGCATTCCTCACCTCGAAGACTTTACTGGTTGGTTTTATCGGCTGCGCCGGTTGCCATCGTTTTTGTGCAGTTTGTGAGGCTTTCACCGGCAAAGGTTTTTTGCTGGGTGCTCAAAGACTGATAGCGCTGCGCCGAAGCTTTCGCCAGATCTTCGTCAAATTTTACCGGGTCGACAGAGTAAGAGCTGTTTTGATTGCTGATAACGGCCTGGATTCGTTTGATTAATTCGCCATCGTCGACCGGTGTGTTGCCCAGCTGGGCGACGGCCGCACAGGTCGCTGCGTCATAATCCGGTTGATGGGCGGGTGTACGATTAAACCACCAGACAGCCAGTCCAATGATAACGACGATAATGATCACGGTTGAAGGCATTGCTTTTTTCATCACAGAGACTCTTTTTAAAAATGGAGTTTATGGGTGAACTCGTTATTTACTTTCATTTAACATTATAGACGTTATCTGCCGACACATATGTTTACCGGAATAATCATTTATATTCATTTCAAAGGGCTTGTTAGTCCCTGTATTAATATTTTTTCTGCTGATAATGTAACAGTATATTCATGAGTGTCTGTTGCTGCGGCGTAGCCGCTAATTTCACAAAGGTGGGGAAATAGATATTTGGCGCAGGATAAATATCGACAATATGGCAGGCTTCCGTGATATGTGGCGGCACTTCGGACATCGGCATCATCGACGCCGCCGCAATACCCGAGGCTATCAACTCGCACACCATTCGCGGTTCGTTGGCAGAGATGATAACGTTGGGCCGAACGCCCAGCCTTAACAGCTGATTGTGGATGAAATCGAATGTTCCTTCGCCATTGATTCTCTTGATTAAGATAAGCGGCAGTTGCCCGAGTTCCGCCAGCAGAATCTGGTCTTTCGGCGGCGTCGGCAGCAGTTTTTTCGAGATAACCGCGACCGCCTTCACCGGCTGCATACTGACGCATTCATAGCTTCCGGCAGCATCGGGTTGCTGGAATAGCCCGATATCTATACGTTTTTTTCAAGCATGGTCTCAAGCGTGCTTGAGTCGGCCACAACTGTTTCGATTTTCGCCCCTTCCAGCTGCTGATAAATTTCTGCCACCAGCGGACTGAAATAACGTTGGAAAAGGTAGGAAATGCCGATCCTTACTACGGTTTTTCTGTTAGTGGCGACGAGCAGGGCTTCGCTGCGGGCCTCTTCCACGTTGCGTAAAATGTCCGTCGCGCGCAGATAGAACACCATGCCCGCTTCAGTGGTCGCAATGCCGGTGCCGTTGCGTGATACCAGCGCCGTACCAATCTCGTCTTCCAGCTCCTGAAGCCGTTTGCTCAACGGCGGCTGGGAGATATTGAGCAGACGAGCCGCCTTGCTGATTGACCCCTGTTCGACAATAACGCAAAAATAGCGCAATCGTTTTAAATCCATACAAAACCTTTATTCCTGTTATTGTCTATAATTGAAGGTTGCCTGTAAATAATGATAATGACGACCGCTAAATTAGCGAACGCATGCCTCAAGCATTATTAATCCAACATACTACCTTTATGGTATAGGTCGCCATCGTTAAAGAGTATTCCCCCTTAAATAGATTTATTACTAGGCTTAACCTTTCATAAAAAATATATGACGCCGAGTAACCTCTCCTTTTAAGGACGAAACCATGATTAAATCCTCACTTGAAAAAGGGTCAGTGTATGACCTGCGCTCTGCCCTTGCGCTTCTTGAACGCTACCCTGACGAACTCATCACAACCGATGTCGAAGCCGATCCCAGCGCCGAGATCTCGGGTGTTTATCGTTACATTGGTGCGCGCGGCACGGTAATGCGCCCGACAAAGCTTGGACCGGCCATGATCTTCAACAAGGTCAAAGGGTTTCGCGATGTTCGCGTACTGATTGGTCTGCTGGCTTCCCGTCAACGCGTGGCGCGCCTGCTGGGTGCGCCGGTCGACAAGCTGGGTTTTCTGCTGAAAGACTCCGTGAACAATCCGATTCCGCCCGTGGTGATTTCAGCCGACAAAGCCGTGTGCCAGGAGGTGGTGCACCGCGCAACGGACAAGGATTTCGATATTCGCACGCTGCTTCCTGCGCCGACCAATACCGAAGAAGATGCCGGTCCGTATTTCACTATGGGAATGTGTTACGCCTCGGATCCGGACACCGGTGAATCCGACGTCACCATTCACCGTCTCTGCGTGCAAAGCGCCGACGAGATTTCGATGTATTTCGTGCCGGGCCGTCATCTGGACCAGTTCCGCATGAAAGCCGAAGCCAAAGGTGAAGCGCTGCCGATTTCTATCAGTATCGGCGTCGATCCGGCGATAGAAATCGGTGCCTGTTTCGAGCCGCCGACCACGCCGCTGGGTTTCGATGAGCTTCAGGTGGCCGGAAGCCTGCGCGACCAGGCCGTTGAGCTGGTTGACTGCGTGTCGGTCAGGGCGCGGGCGATTGCCAATGCCGAAATCGTTATCGAAGGTGAACTCATCCCCAATTATCGCGTGCGCGAAGACCAGAACACCCACACGGGTAAAGCGATGCCCGAATTTCCGGGTTATACCGGCGAGGCCAAGCAGGAAGTGCCGGTCATCAAGGTAAAAGCCGTGACGCACCGCAGAAATCCTATTCTGCAAACGGTGATCGGGCCGAGCGAAGAACACGTCAACATGGCCGGGATCCCGACCGAGGCCAGCATTTTGCAGATGGTCGACAAGGCAATGCCCGGCCGCCTGCTCAACGTCTATGCCCATCCCTCCGGCGGCGGTAAATATCTGGCGGTCATGCAGTTCAAGAAGGCGTCGCTGAACGACGAAGGGCGACAGCGTCAGGCTGCGCTGCTGGCGTTTGCCGCCTTCGGCGAATTGAAACACGTCATTCTGGTTGATGAAGACGTCGATATTTTCGATACCGATGATGTGCTGTGGGCGATGCAGACGCGCTATCAGGGCGATGTCAGCACCGTGTTTATTCCGGGCGTACGCTGTCATCCGCTCGACCCGTCGCAAACGCCGGATTTCAATCCGCTGCTGCAAGACACTGGTATTTCGTGCAAAACCATTTTCGATTGCACGGTGCCTTTCAAACTCAAGGAGCATTTCACGCGTTCGCAGTTCAAGGAGGTCGACGTGAAGCGCTTTGTGCCTGATTACCAACCCTGACAGACACGTGGCGGGCGGGCGTTTTTTGACCTCCTCCGCAGGCACTCGTCTATGGTTAACTATTATCACCGGGAGAACGTTAATGAAAAAATCAGCCAATAAACTCTTTATCAATACCGTATGTTTAAGCGGCTCCACGCAAGAAAAGCTGCGCGCCGCCCACGCCGCCGGATTTGACCAGGTTGAACTCTGGCGTCAGGACGTCGAGGCAACCGACGGCGATTGCGCGGGAATCAAGGATTTACTGCAAACCCTGCCGATTGCGCTGACTGACTATCAGGTTTTGCTGGACTTCGATGGCGCGCCCGACAGCCTGCGCGAAGAAAAACGTCAGGAAGCCATCCAGATGCTGGATACGGCGGTCAAGCTTGGCGCAACAACCGTGTTGACACCTGCCTGCACGCACAAGGCGTGTGTCAAAGAGCGCGTCGAAGAAGATATGCGCTGGCTGGTGCAGCAGGCGGCTCGGCGCGGACTGCGAATTGCCTATGAAGGCATGGCCTGGAGCACGGCCGTCAACAACACCGCCGAGGCGTGGCAACTGGTTAAGCGCATCGATGCGCCCAACCTCGGACTGGTCGTCGATGCGTTTCATATCTTCGTGCGCCAGCGCACGGTGAAAGATCTCGACGGCATCCCGATGGAAAAAATCTTTCTGGTGCAGTTATCCGATCTGGCCGAAACGCCGTCCGCCGATCATCTGGTCGATACGGCACGACACAGTCGTCTGCTGCCGGGCGAAGGGACATTCCCGCTGGATACATTGATAACGCATCTGGAAGAGCAGGGTTACACCGGGCCGATTGGATTGGAAGTATTCAACGATACGCTTAAAAAGCAGGACGCCACCGAGGTTGCCCGCAAAGCCATGCAGGCGCTCAAAGCCGTCTGTTACCGCGACGAACCTCAGTATTCGCTGTAAGCCGTCCATTTTCATGAATAAGGAGGGAATCCATGATTGAGACATTGCATGTCAAAGGCATCACTATCGGCGAGGGTCGACCCAAGCTTATCGTACCGATTTCCGAAAGCCTGCAATCGAAGGTGTTGGACAAGGCCCGCGAACTGTCTGCCGTCAACGAGGTGGATGTGGTCGAACTGCGTCTCGATCCGCTGGACAGCGTGGCAGACACGTCGGCCATCGCCCGTCTGAGCCGTCAGGTGTATGACATCGTTGGGCGAAAAGCGCTGCTGGTGACTTTTCGCACCAAGCCCGAGGGCGGTAAGAAAGACATTGCAGATGCCGATTATTGCGCGCTGTATCAGGAAATTCTGACCCACGGCAAACTGGACTTGCTTGATATCGAGATGTTCCGCAATGAAGTGCTGGTGCACAAATTGGTGGCGCATGCGCATGAGATTGGCGTGGGCATTGTGATGTCGAGCCATGATTTCGAAAAGACGCCGCCACAGGAAGAGATGATTCGACGCCTGCGTTTACAGCAGGAGAAAGGCGCGGACGTGCTCAAGATAGCCGCGTCGCCGAAAGATGCGGGCGATGTGCTGACATTGATGAACGCGACTTGGGAAATGTACAGCAAGTACGCCCGCAAGCCGCTGCTGACGATGGCGATGGGCGGAACCGGCGTGGTATCGCGCCTGTCGGGAGAGTTAACGGGTTCCGCAATGGCGTTTGGCATGGTCGGCAAGTCTTCTGCGCCGGGTCAGATTGATGCCCAGGATCTGCACCGCGTCTTGGATATCATTCATCAGGCCGGCGCATCCTGATTTAAGAAACGACGACCTTTATATTTATCCAGTATTCAGAAAATTATTTCTAATTAATTAACGGTAAAAAAAGCCCCTTATTCTCGGCGAGATAAGGGGATGCCAACGTGGCCAACACCAGGGAATCGAATAATCTTTCACTGTGCTTAAGTATAGGGTGTATTTTTATGTGAGCCAATTATCATGCCGGTTAATTAGGTGGAGTTGAACATTAATAAATAAAGTTTTGATATATTCCTCGCGAGTTATCCTCGCCCGCCAAATAGCTTTTTTATTCCAAGAATGATATTTAATGCCAAGTTAATGATTTTGATTATAATAAGAACGAGCGTAATAGACATCATTCCGATTTCTCCTTTTATCCTTTATATCATCTGTAAGTTTAAAAAAATATTACGATGTAAATCCGAGAGTATTGATAGATTCTAAATAATAATGATTTAGCTGCTTTTTATTCACTAGGGCAATCAATATAGGCATGTTACCTGTCCTTAGGTATAGGTTATATAAGAACGGCGAATTTCGGTTATAGACGATTCGTCCTCCACGCGGGTAAATCCTCAGTTAAGTTAAGGGTATTCTAACTAAGCAGGCCACGCTGGCATGCCCGTGCTGAAAGCCTCTTCGGCTCTGCAATGCAGCGTAATTTTCTTTCAGGCTGACTTGTTAAATTCTGGTTAATTCCTTCATCTTTAAAAAACGATGCTTTTTCAAGCGTAATTTCAGACGCATAGCGAAAATAATTTGTGATCATCATCACGCTTTAGTGATAAAGATCGCCCGCAAAAAAGTGACATTGATCACAATTATTTCACCTTTCTGACGCCTTTTAGCGCAATGTGCTTAAGTTACAGGACTTTTATGTGATGGATATCACTAAAAGTAGAGGGGAGAGGGGGTAAAGCAGTGATCGCAATCACGTGTCCGGCCCTGTCTACGCGCGGTCATAACGACGTGCTAGAGTTCGCCTTGCAGACAGCAATTCGACGGGATCCCGCAGTTGTGGGTATTGATACCGTCCCAATAATTATCACGTATAACGCGCTCTTATTGTTAGCGCGTATCAATAGGGGTGTGTTTTATGTTTTCACCAGACGTAAAGGTTAAGGTTCAAAACTTTGGCCGCTTCCTGAGTAACATGGTAATGCCTAATATTGGGGCATTTATCGCCTGGGGTATCATCACCGCGCTGTTCATCCCGACTGGCTGGATCCCGAATGCCACGCTCGCCAAACTCGTCGGCCCGATGATCACCTACCTGCTGCCCTTGCTGATAGGTTTCACCGGGGGTCGTCTGGTCGGTGGCGATCGCGGCGGCGTGGTCGGTGCCATCACAACCATGGGCGTGATCGTCGGTGCCGATATGCCGATGTTCCTCGGCGCCATGATTGCCGGTCCGCTGGGCGGCTGGTGCATCAAGCACTTCGACCGCTGGGTAGACGGTAAAATCAAAAGCGGCTTCGAGATGCTGGTCAACAACTTCTCTGCCGGTATCATCGGCATGCTGCTGGCTATCCTCTCTTTCCTGGCTATCGGTCCGCTGGTTGAAGCCCTGTCCAAGGTGCTGGCGGCAGGCGTGCACATTATGGTTATCCATAACCTGTTGCCGCTGGCCTCTATCTTTGTCGAACCGGCGAAGATCCTGTTCCTGAACAACGCCATCAACCACGGCATCTTCTCGCCGCTGGGTATTCAGCAGGCCAACGAAGTGGGTAAATCCATCTTCTTCCTGATTGAAGCCAACCCGGGTCCGGGGATGGGTGTGCTGATTGCCTATATGGTGTTTGGTCGCGGTAGCGCCAAGCAGTCTGCGGGCGGTGCGGCCATCATTCACTTCCTTGGCGGTATTCACGAAATCTATTTCCCTTACGTGCTGATGAACCCGCGCCTGCTGCTGGCGGTTATTCTTGGCGGTATGACCGGCGTGTTCACGCTGACGCTTCTGAACGGCGGCCTGGTGTCTCCGGCTTCTCCGGGGTCTATCATCGCCGTGCTGGCCATGACACCTAAAGGCACCTACTTCGCCAACATCGCGGCTATCGTGGCGGCCTTCCTGGTGTCGTTCGTGGTTTCTTCCATCCTGCTGAAAAGCTCCAAGGTGCGTGAAGGCGATGAGCTGGAAGAAGCGACCCGTCGCGTGCAGGACATGAAAGCGCAGTCCAAGGGCGGCAAACCTGTTGCAGGCGCGGCAGCGACCGGTGTAGCGGGCGACCTGTCTACCGTGCGCAAGATCATCGTTGCCTGTGACGCCGGTATGGGGTCGAGTGCGATGGGCGCGGGCGTGCTGCGCAAGAAAGTGCAGGATGCCAAGCTGAGCAATATTTCCGTCACCAACATGGCTATCAACAACCTGCCGGACGACGTCGATCTGGTCATTACCCACCGTGATCTGACCGAACGCGCCATGCGCCAGGTGCCGCACGCGCAGCATATTTCACTGACCAACTTCCTCGACAGCGGCCTGTATACCGACCTGGTAACCCGTCTGGCCGAGGTGAACAAAACCAGCGAATACAAGGAAAAGGTCAACACGACCCTGAGCGACAGCGTGGTGGCAGATGCCGACAACAGCAACCTGTTCCGCATGAGCCCTGAAAATATCTTCCTGAACCTGACGGCAGCCAATAAAGAACAGGCTATCCGCTTTGCCGGTGAGCAGTTGGTGAAAGGCGGTTACGTGCAGGCAGAATACGTCGAGGCCATGCTGGCGCGCGAGCAGCTGACGTCAACTTATCTGGGTGAGTCAATTGCCGTGCCGCACGGCACCATCGAAGCGAAAGATCGGGTGCTGAAAACCGGTATCGTGTTCTGCCAGTATCCGGCGGGCATTCGCTGGGGCGATGACGAAGACGACTCTGCCCGTCTGGTTATCGGTATTGCGGCGCGTAATAACGAGCACATCAACGTGATAACCAAGCTGACCACCGCGCTCGACGAAGAGGGCGTTATCGATCGTCTGGCAACGACACACAGTGTGGAAGAAGTGTTGCAGATCATTCGCGGCTAACGGCAATTGTTCGATAATCTTCGGGTTATCGAATGCCACCATTCGAGAACGTCACTAACCGGGTCTGTCATTATCCACCAAGGGATAGCAGACCCGGTTGTTGATTCGAAGCCCAGAGCTTCCTGGTTCTTGTCACCATTTTAGGGAGTCATCATGAAAGCTTTACACTTTGGAGCCGGTAACATTGGCCGAGGTTTTATCGGCAAGCTGCTTGCCGATGCACAGGTCGAACTGACCTTCGCCGACGTCAGCCCGGTTCTGCTCGAGGCACTTAACAGCCGCAAAGGTTATGACGTTCACGTGGTGGGCGAAACCAGGCCACCGTCGAGCCGGTGAAGAATGTCAGCGCCGTCAACAGTGCGGGTCAGGACGCCATCAACCTTATCGCGCAGGTTGACCTGGTCACTACCGCCGTCGGCCCGACCATTCTGGAAAAAATCGCGCCGAACGTGGCGAAAGGTCTGGTCCTGCGCCATCAGCAGGGCAATGAAAGTCCCTTGAACATCATCGCCTGCGAAAACATGGTGCGCGGCACCAGCCAGTTCAAGCAGCACGTCTTCAATGCCCTGCCGGAAGAGGAAAAGGCCTGGGTAGAGGCCCACGTCGGTTTCGTTGATTCCGCGGTTGACCGCATCGTGCCGCCCGCTGCGGCAGGCACCACCGATCCGCTGGAAGTCACCGTTGAAACCTTCTCCGAATGGATTGTCGACCAGACGCAGTTCAAAGGCCCGTTGCCGGATATCAAAGGCATGGAACTCACCGATAACCTGATGGCCTTCGTCGAGCGCAAACTGTTTACGCTAAATACCGGCCATGCCATTACCGCCTATCTGGGTCAGCAGGCCGGTCATGCAACTATTCGTGATGCCATTCTCGACCCGGAGGTGCGCGAAGTGGTAAAGGGCGCGATGGAAGAGAGCGGCGCGGTGCTTATCAAACGTTACGGTTTCGATGCAGAGAAACACGCGGCCTATATTCAGAAAATCCTTTCCCGTTTCGAAAACCCGTATCTGCACGACGATGTCGAGCGCGTGGGGCGTCAACCGCTGCGTAAACTCAGCGCGGGCGACCGTCTCGTCAAGCCGCTGCTTGGCACCGAAGAGTATGCGCTGCCTCATGACAATCTGGTCACAGGCATTGCGGCCGCGATGCGTTATCGCAGCGAGCAGGACCCGCAGGCGCAGGAGCTGGTGGAATTGCTGAATACCCTTGGGCCGAAAGCCGCGCTGGCGCAGATTTCCGGTCTGCCCGCCGACGGAGAAGTGGTCGCGCAGGCGGTCGACGTCTACGAAAAAATGCACTGATAACATTCTGGATACCTCTCCACCGTCACTCGCGTTGCGGCAGGGCAGCCGCAACGCAGGGACCACGGATTATGCCAACACCAGGTGAATAAAACCCTGTCAGAGAGAGCAATCTTTCATGATAGAGCCTATCAGGGATGACGCCGTGGGCGTTGAAAGACTCACTTAACATCGTGAATAGCGACCATGGAAAAAGCACAGGCGTTCGAGAATCGGGTATTGGAAAAGCTGAATGCGGGTAAAACCGTGCGCAGCTTTCTGATAACGGCCGTCGAACTTTTGGCCGAAGCGCTGGATATTCTAGTGATTGAGGTCTTTCGTAAAGATGATTACGCGGTGAAATACGCCGTGGAGCCTCTGCTGACCGGTAACGGGCCGCTGGGGGATTTATCCGTTCGTTTAAAATTGATTTATGCGCTGGGCGTCATCAGCCGCAATGAATACGAAGACGCCGAGCTGCTGATGGCCCTGCGGGAGGAGTTGAACCACGATGCCAGCGAGTATCGCTTCACCGATGACGAAATCCTCGGGCCTTTCGGCGAACTGCACTGCGTGGCATTGCTGCCGCCTGCGCCCACTTTCCTGAAGCCGGGCGAGGCGGATGACGCAATGATTGCCATGCAGCGGCAGCGTTATCAGCAGATTGTCCGTTCCACCATGGTGCTTTCCGTCACCGGGCTGATTGCCCACATCAGCAATCAGCAACCTTCCCGCCTTTCGCCGGTAAAACGTTAAGCCGCGCGCCAGATTTTACGCCAGCCCAGCAGACAGACCAGTGACACCGCCATCGTGGTGAAATAGATTTTCGACGCCGGGAAATTATCGACCTGCATGACCGCATCATCGAGAATGCCTTCCTTGAAACCGCGACTGTAAAGCGCCGTGAAAATAAACAGGAAAAGCGCATTAACAATCAGCGATAAAGCCTGAAAGGTGCTTTCTCTTTTATAGGTGAGCGTCTTGACTTTATCGAACAGGAAATAAGAGACCATAAAGTAAATCACATACTCTACCGCGAGTGTCACCGGTAAAATAATAAAGGCATGTAAATCGGCAATGGCTCCTCGGTGATCGCCCAAATATTGAGACACTAATAAATCCAGCGAGAAATAGCCGAATAAAGCGAATACAAACGAAAATCCTACAAGAAAATATGCCTTGATCATTTCCAGTCTCTAAAATTTAGCAACATATTCGCGGGCCATGTCCGACCCCGAATAAAAGGGGTTTTAAAGTACTAAAAATCGAGGGGGCATTCAATGAACAGCGACGCTTTTTAGCTCGTCGATGATAAGCCACAGTGCGGTTATCGCCATTAACGCGGCCATCACCGTATTAAACGCCTTTAGCTTCCACTCTACCTGCAGCGCCTTGCGCAATCTGTCGCCCATCATCACCCAGACCAGAACACACGGGAAATTCAACACGGCAAAACCGAGACAGTTCGCCAACGTGTGGTGCAGCATATTGCCTTCCGGCGGCGTAAACAGAATGGCGACGTTGGTTGCCATCAGCCAGGCTTTGGGATTGACCGCCTGAAACAGGGCACCGTTAATCATCCGCATGGGTTGTTGCTCGGCGCGGTTTTGCGGCGTTGAAGAGCGAAATATTTTCCACGACAGCCACAGCAGATAACTACAGCCCATGATGGCCATCGGCAGGCGAATGACCGTCATCCAGCTCAGCAACACCGCCAGCAGCGAGGTGGTCAGCGCGCATTGCAGCGCACAGCCCAGCGTGATGCCGAGCGTCATCGGCAGCGTTCTGCGCAGCCCGAAATTCACGCCCGACGAGGCCAGCAACAGATTGTTGGGGCCAGGCGTTATCGACATTACGGTCACGTAACTTACAAAAGCGGTATCCAGCATCGGGTCTTCCTTATGGCTATGCACACGGCGGCGGCAGTTATTGTGTGAGTAGCATAAGACGATTGGAGGTATGGTTACAGAACCAGATCTAGGCTATTGTTAGGGTTACAGTCGCATAAATTTTGAACTGTAACCCCCTATTTTACCGGAATTGACACCATGACCGATGTTCTGACGCATGTCGTTGACCCTGCGCCCGCCGAGGCGAGTGAAACGCGCTACCACCAGCTGGCGGACCAGCTCGCCGCCGCCATCAGCCTTGGCACATTGCTGCCGGGCAGCCGATTACCGTCCGTCAGGCGCTGCGCCGAAATGCATCAGGTCAGCATCAACACGGTGGTGGCGGCTTATCGGCGACTTGAGGATCGCGGGTTGATTGAAGCAAGGCCGCAGTCCGGATTCTATGTCAGCAACGCGCTGCCCGTACTCGAAAGCCGTGTCGAGGTGCACTCTACCGCCGCCGAACCCGCCGATGAAGTGCTGGCGCTTATCGATACTGTTTTTGCCGCGCAGATTAATCCCGAGTACACCAACATCTCGCTGGCGTGCCCGCAAGCCAATGATTTTTATCCCGGCAGTAAGCTCGGCCGCATTATGTCATCGCTCCTGCGCCATCAGCCGCAGCTGATTGGTCGATACGCGCTGCCGCCCGGCAACCTGCATTTGCGCCAGCAGATAGCGCGCCGCAGCATGACGTTGGGCATGATGCTGGAACCTGCCGATATCACGCTGACCCACGGATGTATGGAGGCGCTTCAGCTTGCCCTGCGCGTAACGACGCAACCCGGTGACAGCGTGGGGCTTGAAACGCCGACCTATTTTTATCTGCTGCCGCTGCTTGCGAGCCTCGGATTGAAGGCCATTGAAATCCCGACCGACCCAAAGGAGGGGCTTTCACTCGATGCGCTGGAGCTGATGCTTAACGAAAAGCGCCTAAATGCGGTGATTGCGATGCCAACGGCGCAGAATCCTATGGGATTTACGATGCCGCTCGCGGCCAAGAAAAGGTTGGCGAGGCTGATGAACGATCATCAGGTGCCGCTGATTGAAGACGGACTGTATGCTGAAATTCAGTTTGGTGCGACGCTTTCGCCGGCGGTAAAAGCGTTCGACAAAAACGGATGGGTGCTGTTTTGCACAAGCTTTACCAAGACGCTGGCGCCCGATTTTCGCATTGGCTGGATTGCCGGAGGTCGTTTTGCCGAAAAGCTGCGCCGCTTGAAAGCGGTGTCGTCGATGGCCGAATCTTCACTGTTGTCCGAAACGCTGGCGGTGTTTCTCGAGTCGGGCGGTTTTGACCATCATCTGCGCGTATTAAGACGCCGCTATGCGGCGCAGGTCGATGAGGCGAAATCGCTGATTATGCGCTATTTTCCGCAGGGGACACGGGCGACGCAACCGCAGGGCGGTTTCGTATTCTGGGTGGATTTTCCGCCGGGTGTCGATACGGTCAAGCTTTTCGAACAGCTGTTGCAGGAAAAAATCAGCATGACGCCCGGCACACTCTATTCGCCGAGTGGCCGCTACCGCAACGCGCTGCGGCTTTCCTGCTGTTATCCGTTCAATGCGCGCTATACCGAGGCGCTGGCACGAGTAGGGCGCAGGGCCTGCGAGATGAGCGGATTACCGCCCGGCATCGTGCAGGCTGCCGAATAGACGACTTCCTGTTACACTATACCTGTTACACTACAGGTTGAATTCCATCTTCGCTATCCTGCCCCGCAATCTCGCGGCGCCTGATGGCATACGGGTTATCGAAATGATCGAGAAAGAAAAAGCAGAAATCAAGCGCCTGAGCGACATGCTGGACGCCCTGAACCACAAAGATGCTACCGTTATTCAGCAAGGCGTGTCCGAGCTGATTGACCAGCATATGAAAGAAAAAGAGAAACTGGCGGCCGAAATCGAGCGCCTGCGCGGTGTGCGTGAAGTGAAGCTGAGCGCGGAAGCTCAAAAGCTGGCGAAACTGCCTTACAGCCGTGAAATCACCAAGAAAGAGCAGGCAGATATGGGAACGCTGAAGAAAGCCGGTTCGCGGTATCATCGTCGTGCACCCAATGACTGCGCTTGGCCGTGAAATGGGTCTGAAAGCGGTCACCGGCTATGCGAAAAAGGCGTTCTAAAAAATTTTTTAGCACCTTTTCTGCCCTATAAAAAAACCGACGAAGCAAGCTCCGTCGGTTTTTTGCGTTCAGAGTCAGGCCGAAACCTGACCACGAGCGGCTTGCGCCTGATAAAACCGGGCGTCTTAGGCTTTTGCGAAGTTCTCTGCCGCCACGTCCCAGTTTACAACGTCCCAGAAGGCTTTGATGTAATCAGGGCGTTTGTTCTGATATTTCAGGTAGTAAGCGTGTTCCCACACGTCCAGACCCACGATTGGGGTACCAGATGCGCCAGAAATCGCTTCGCCTAGCAGCGGGCTGTCCTGGTTAGCGGTAGACACAACGGCCAGCTTGCCGTCTTTCTTGACCAGCCACGCCCAGCCTGAACCGAAACGCGTTGCAGCAGCTTTCTCGAAGGTTTCCTTGAAAGCATCAACGCTTCCGAAGTCACGTTCGATAGCGGCTTTCAGATCGCCCTGAAGGGTGGTGCCTTTTTCAGACCTTTCCAGAAGAAGCTGTGGTTGGCGTGACCGCCTGCGTTGTTACGCAGTACAGTTTTCTTGTCGGCAGGCACTTTATCGAAGTTGACCAGCAGCTCTTCAACAGGCAGCGCAGCCAGTTCCGGCAGGCTTTCCAGCGCCGCATTGGCGTTGTTGACATAAGTCTGGTGATGTTTGGTGTGATGGATTTCCATCGTTTCTTTGTCGAAATGCGGCTCAAGAGCGTCGTAGGCGTAAGGCAGGGATGGTAGTGAATAACTCATGTTCATCAGCTCCATTTTAGTTGGGCGGTGCAGATTAGGGTGAGCACCGCGTAATCAGTCGGATCATTATAGTTAATAAATTGATATTGAAAATGATTATCTATGCGCTGCACTTTGTGTGGGTATTCGCCAGGCCGCGTAATCCGTGGCTTAGAGCGACAAGGACTAACCAATGGCAAAATCCGTCTAACCGGCTTTCGGCGCATTTTAGGAATCGCCCTGTAAAAGGCGTTGGCGAAAAAGGCCGCTAGTCGATTAATCGCTGCGGATGCGTATAGAGGGTGGCGCGACCCGGCTTGCTGAAACCGACCAGCGTCAGGTTGCAGCGCTCGGCGACATCCACCGCAAGCGAGGTCGCCGCAGACACGGCAAACAGGATTTCGATGCCGCACATGGCCGTTTTCTGCACCATTTCATAGCTCGCCCGGCTCGACACCAGCGCCGCGCCTGCCTGCCAGCCTGCTTGCCGGGCTTTGATCCCGAGCATTTTATCCAGCGCGACATGACGCCCGACATCTTCGCAACCGCCCAGCAACTGACCTTTCGGATCAATCCAGGCGGCGGCGTGTGTACATCCGGTTTCCTGGCCAATCGGCTGCACGGAGGTCAACTGGCGCAGCGCATTATCCAGATTGGAAAGTGAAAACGTCTGGGTAAAAGGCAGCGGTGCCAGAGGACGAAACAGGTCGCCCAGCTGTTCGATTCCGCAGACGCCGCAACCGGTACGGCCCGCCATCGCGCGGCGTCGTTCTTTTAATCCAGCGAAACGACGGCTCGATAGCTCGATATTAACCTCTATACCGTTACAGTTGGGTGTCACCTCCAGCCCAAAAATATCCCTCACCGATTCGATAATGCCTTCGGACAAGGAAAACCCCACGGCAAACGCCTCGAGGTCTTTCGGCGAGGCCATCATCACCACGTGCGAAATACCGTTGTAAACCAGCGCGACGGGGACTTCTTCCGCCACCCAGTCCGGCTGGCTGACGGCCAGATTTCGGCGCTGCACGACGAGACGCTGCTCGAGACCAGGCTGTTTTTGCTGCTCGTCAGAGGCGGGATTCAGAGGAGTATTCAAGGCGATTTCCGTTTGGCAATTAAATCGGGACACACTGGGAACCAGGGTAGACCTAACCCCGCCGAAATTGAATCTCAATCTGTGCCAAAGGCTGGTAAAAAGCGGCCCGAGTGCTAGTTTTATAGAGGGTAAACGGCTATTTCTCGGTTTTCTCCGGACTTTGATAAGGAGGGTTTAATGAAGTTAATCGGAAGCTATACCAGTCCTTATGTGCGAAAAATTTCGGTGATGCTGATTGAAAAGGGCATCCCGTTCGAGTTCGTCAATGATCCTCCTTCGGCGGAAGGCAGCAAGGTCACGGATTTTAATCCGCTCGGCAAGGTGCCGGCGCTGGTGACCGATGAAGGCGAAGTTTTCTATGATTCGCCCATCATCGTGCAATATCTCGAACTGCTTGGCACATCACCTACCTTTTTGCCGTGGGAACCGCTGGACGCGCTGCGGGTCAAGCAGGTGGAAGCGCTGGCTGACGGCGTCACCGATGCAGCCGTGGCGCTGGTGCTGGAAAATCGCCGCGAGGCGGCGCAAAGAAATGAAGAGTGGATTATCAATCAGCGTGGCAAAGTGCTGCGCGGGCTGGACAAGCTGGAGCATTATGCCAAAGAGCGGCAGTGGCTGAACGGCGAGGGACTCAACGTGGCCGATATCAGCGTAGCCTGCACGCTCGGTTATCTTAATTTTCGTCGTATCGCGCCGGGCTGGTGCGTGGAGCGCCCGACGCTTATCAAACTGGTCGAGCGGCTTTTTCAGCGCGAAAGTTTTGCCCGCACCACGCCTCCGTGAATCTGCGTTTTACACCACCGCGCCATCAATCATCGGCTTTCGCTGGCGGATAAACACCGCGACCAGCGAAAGCCACAGCAGTCCACTGACCAGATTAAAGCCGTTGAACAGGGCGCTGCCGCCGCTCAGGTAGGCAACTTTCGCCAACTCGATACCCAGCGTAAACACCAGCATGCTTATCATGCCCATTGCCGCAGACACCGTACCTTTACTCATCTCGCTCGAAAACAGCGTGAGGCGATACAGACCGGCATTGGCGACCCCGATGCCGAACGCATAGAGGCTGAGTCCGGCGGTCATCCACAAATAGGCGTGACCCGCCAGAAGCGTGGCGAGGGCGGCGATAAACAGGCCCGCGACCATAGGTACCGCGCCCAGCTTGATCAACTGCTCGACACTGCGTTTGCCCGTCAGTTTGGCGAGCGTAAGGTTGCCGACAATCAGTGCGCCAAAGACCGGGACCTGCAACAGCCCGTACTCCAGCGCCGACAGGCCTTCGCCGCGGATAAGAATGACCGGCGACTGCGCAATCCATGCCAGCAGCGGCAAGCTGGCAAAACCGATAGCCAGAGAGCCGCACAGAAACGGACGATTTTTCAAGACGATTTTATAGTCGACCAGCAGCCCTTTTACCGACAAAGGCTCGCCGATGCGCGAGGCCGTTTCGGGCATGGCCTTATGCAAGCCCCAGAACGCAATGCTCGCCAGCACGGCGAAAATCACGAACATCAACTGCCACGGCGCATATTCAATCATCGCTGCGCCCGCCAGGGGGCCGAGCAGCGGCGCGGCCAGTGCCACATTTGCCATCAGCGCCGTAATGCGAATGCACACCGACTCTTCAAAGGATTCCTGTATCGTGGCGTAGCCGACCGCGCCGATAAAGCACAGGCTAATCCCCTGGAAGAAGCGAATAACCATAAACTGTTCTATGGTTTGGGCAAATAAAATCGCCAGACAACTGATGACAAAGAAGCCGACCCCCGCGAGCATGACGGGACGACGCCCGCGACGGTCCGACAACGGGCCGAGCAGCCATTGCAGGAACATGCCGCCCGCGAGATAGGCAGTCATGGAGGTAGGAACCCAGTCTTCACTGGCGTTGAAATTGGCGACTACCGCCAGCATGCCCGGTTGAATCATATCGTTGGCGATATAGGTCGCAAATTCAAACAGCACCAGACACAGAGGGAACAACAGGGCCCGCCGACTCAGGAGCGACGCAGTATTCGGGGAGTTAAGCATAATCACTTCACAAAAAAGAGCTAATTAACTGATAATTAGTAGGAAAATAGGGACTGCTCGGACAGGACGGACTAGCGGAGTCAGTAATGGCAGATATTTTGCCGATAATTTGAGCAAATGGCAACGATCTTTCTGCCGCTGAGCACATAATGAGAGTAACAGTTTACCCTCTTAGCCCGTAAATAGTCGATTAAACTGCCGGAACCAGGTAATAAGTTTAAAAATAGTTAAGGATTAAGCCCGAAATGAGCCAAAAAATAGGCTGGATAGATAATCTGCGCGGTATCGCCTGCATGATGGTCGTCCTGATCCATGCCACCAGTTTTCACGTGGTAAATTTCAGCGCAATCGATAACGTTTCGTGGTGGCTGGCAAATCTGCTCGATTCCGCTTCACGTGCATCCGTACCGGTGTTTTTCATGATTTCCGGCTTTCTGTTCTGGGGCGAAAAAAGCGCCCGTCCACGCCATTTGCTGCGCATCGGGCTGTGCCTGTTATTTTATAGCGCCGTCTCGCTAACCTATATCATTTTGATGACAAAAATAGGTTTTTGGCCTTCACTGCGACAGATTCTTCATAAGCCGGTGTTTTATCATCTTTGGTTCTTCTACGCGATTGGGCTGATTTATCTGCTTTCGCCCTTTATTCATGTCAAACCCGTATCGGGAAAGATGCTGTTCGCCGTTGCCGCCGTGCTGGGCGTGCTGGCCAATCCTCAGCTTCCTGCCGTCAGTTGGCACAAAATCAGCCTGCTGCCTGTGAATCTGTATATCAGCGGCGATGCCTTTTATTATGTGCTGTATGCGCTGATGGGGCGCGCGCTGGGCTGCATGGCTCTCGAGAAACAATGGCAGGGTAGAGTGGCAGGGTTGGTGTTTGTCGCCAGTAACGCTGTTAATTGCCGTTGGCACGCAGCGGCAATCGCTGAGTAATCAAAACTTTGCCGAGACGTTTTATACCTATTGCAGTCCGCTGGTGTTTATTTCGGCCCTGTCGCTGTTTATCTGGGCAAAACAGCATCTGGCGAAACGCAGTCTGCGGGGATTGGCGCTGATATCGCGGCATTCACTGGCGATTTATGGCCTGCATGCGCTGATCATTATCGGGATACGCGGTCGGCATCTTGATTTTCCTGCCTACCCGCTGCTCAACATCGCTTTCCTGTTTGTCTGCGGGTTGGGCGGCGGCTTGCTGCTGGCAGTGCTTATCGGCAAAATCGACCGGCGGCATTGGGTCAGTTAATAGATGAAGCGCGGTTATTCCTGCCAGCGCAGTTGCGCCCGTCGAAGTTGGCGGCCAGAGGAAAATCCGGCGGCCAACGCGGCTTTCTCCACGCCAAGTCCTTGCTGCATTCGCTGGCGAGCCACCGCGATGCGCAGTTGCTCGTGATAATCGCGCACGCTGATGCCGAGATATTGCCGAAACAGTCGCGTCAGATGGCGGCTGCTGATATGCGCCTTTGCGGCAACGTCTTCGACCTGCCAGGCGGTTTCGGGATCGGCGGAAATAACATTCTGCGCCCGATGGACCGCCGGATGCAGGTGATTTCGATGTTGCAGCCACGGCGAAAGCTGCGGGTCTTCGCCGCCGCGACGGAAATAGACCACCATTTCGCGGGCGACATCCAGCGCTGCCTGTGGGCCGAGATGTTGCGCAACAAGGTACAGCGCCAAATCAATACCCGCCGTAATGCCGGCGCTGGTCAGCACGTGGCGGTCTTCGACAAAGATGCGATTGTCCTTGACCAGTGCCGCGGGCACACGTTCGCGCAGTCGCGGGATAACCTCGTGATGCGAGGTGCACTGGTAACCGTCGAGCAGACCCGCCATGCCCGCCAGCAGACTGCCGGAACAGATACAGACCAGCTGCAACCTCCCTGTTCGATACGGCCTTTTAAGGTTGTTAACCAGTCGCGGGCAAGCCTTGCGGGTTCGGTATCAAACTGGGTTTCGGAGTTATCGACGCCCGGCACGACGACGATGCTGTGAGCGGGTAAAGTCGAAGGCAGAGGCTGAAGACGGCTGACCACCAGACCGGTTGTCAGCTCGACCTCATTCAGCGGACTGATATAATGTGTCCTGAACTGCCCGCTGAGGCGCAAGGTTTCGGCCGGACCGGTCAGGTCCAGCGCCAACGCGCCCGGCAGAGTGACAAAATATACATCGCGCTGCATAAATATCCTTACCTGTCTGATTCTAGAGGTGATTACGGGCGCGGTAGTCCAGTTCTTCCAGCGCGCCGTCGACGTCGGTAACGTTGGCAAAGCGGTCCGCCAGCACCAATTCGGTATGACGTTTAATCTCGTCGCTGCCAAAGGTTTTGCCCGAGGCATGGGTCATCGGGAACGTCATCGTGGCTTCCGTCACGAACGTCACCTCGAAGCCGAGATCGGACGCCACGCGCGTCGTGGTTTCGCAGCATTGCTCCGTACGCAGCCCACTGATAATCAAGTGCTTGATGTTCTGCTCCTGCAACCAGAGGTCCAGACCCGACTCGGTCAGGGCATTATGCACGTGTTTATAAAAACGTGCCTGCGGCTCGTGATGCAGAAAGGACATAGGCGTTACCAGTCCGGATTCGCGGGAAAAAACGCCCTGACTGACATGGAAGATATCGACCAGTGGAACGCCACGGCTCTGGCAGCCGTCGATCAGTCGCGAAATGGCCTGCTTGAAGGCAGGAAAATCGTCCTCCTGCCAAAACGGTCTTTGCTCGAATGAACGCTGTACGTCGATTATCAATAGTGCGCTGGTAGTCATATTCGGCCCTCCTCTCTTTTAGATAACGCTATATTGCGCGCACCTTGAGCCGGGAAGAAGGCCAAAAACGGACATGATGGTGACGGCGGGGGACTAAAACACCAGCTGGACTTTCGAGGCTTTGGTTTTATCGGCGGCGAAGTTCAGCGCCTCTGTCAACGCATCCTGCGGATACTCCGCAGAAAGCAGCGGCATAGGGTCGATAATCTTGTCCGCCAACCATTCCACGGCCGTTACGAACTCTTCGGTGAAGCGGAAGCTGCCGACCCATTTAATCTCTTTGGCAATCAGCATCATCATCGGGAAGTCAGGAATGGCGCCGCCCATGCCAACCTGTACCAGCGTGCCTTTGGCGCGCGTGACTTCAAGGCAGCGACGAATCGAAGAAGGGTGGCCGGAGGCGTCGAATGAAACATCAAAGTAGCCTTTCTGCTCGAGATAGGGCGCGAAATCACCCGTGGCGGCATGCAGCGTTTTGGTTGCGCCCATCGCCTCGGCAATCTCCAGACAGCGCTCGCTCAGGTCGGTGCAGACCACTTCCGCAGCGCCTTTGGCTTTGGCGGCGGCGGCGATCAGGCTGCCGATGGGACCCACACCGGAGACAAACACGGTTTTGCCCTGCACATCGCCTGCCTGATTGACGGCATGAATCGCCACGGCCAGCGGTTCGGCAAACACCATCAGGCTGTCGCTTACGCCATTATCAAAGGGGATGCACTGTTCGCTGTCGACAATTTTAAATTGGGTAAATGCGCCGTTGATATGCGGGAAATACATGGCGCTGCCGAAGAATTTCATGGTGGTGCACTGATTTTCTTCACCGGCCAGACAATATTTGCAGCTTTTACACGGTTTACTCGGGTTCAGCGCGACCTTCTGGCCGGGTTTCAGTGCAGCATTGTCGGATTGTTCGACGACGCCGACGACCTCGTGACCCAGCACCATAGCTTCGCGGACTTTGAAATCTCCGACTGCGCCATGTTCGTAATAGTGCAGGTCAGAGCCGCAGATCCCGCCGCGGGTGACTTTCACCAAGGTGCCTTCGCCCTGATAATCCAGTTGCTGGTCTACCACAGCCACGTCTTTTTTCCCGGTCACTACGCAAGATTTTGTCTCGATTTTCATGTCATTTGCTCTTTGAATGGCGATTTATACACTCAGTTAAAAGGCTTTGTCCTCTTCAAAATGTGATCGCCATCACTAAACGACGTGTTACCGAATCCTGTTACCCATAACATGAAGGGCCTCAACCTTTTGAGACCCCGGTCGAAGTTTAAGGCTGAGGATGACTGATTTTTTCCTGATTTTTTTGTGAGGATTTGGGCGTAAAGCTGAGGATAAGATGAGTTATTACGCCGCCTACCAGTCCCCAGAAAGCAGAGCCGACGCCAAACAGCTGAATGCCGGAGGCGGTAATCAAAAAGGTGACTATCGCGGCATCGCGTTGGCTTTCTTCCGTCAGCGCACGATAAAGACTGCCCGAAATGGTGCCAAGCAGTGCCAGACCCGCAATGGTATGGATAAGCGGCGCAGGCAGGGCGGTGAAAAGGGTGCCGATAGAACCGCCGAGTACGCCGGCCAGTAAATAGAAGATGCCTGCCGCGACGGCTGCGGTATAGCGTTTGGCAGGATCGGGATGCACCTCCTTACCCATGCAAATGGCCGCCGTGATCGCCGCAATGCCGATGGAATAGACGCCAAACGGGGCTAAAAGCACTGTCACCAGTGCCGTCACCGCTATCAGAGGGGAAACCGGAACCTTGTATCCCGAGGCGTGCAGCGTGGCGATGCCCGGCGCATTTTGCGAAGCCATGGTCACGATAAAGAACCGGTAATCCGATGCCAATCAGGGTCGACCACGAGAAATGCGGCGCAATCAGCAGCGGCGCGGCAACGTGCAGGCTCTGACCGTGGAAGGCGATATTTCCCTGCATCGCCGCCACCGCCAATCCGATAGCCAAAGACAGGATCACCGCATAGCGGGCCAGAAAACGTTTTGCCAGCAGATAAACCAGACACATGCTTCCCGCCAGGGCCAGATTGCTTTGCAGCGAGGCGAAGGCATCCAGCCCGAAGCGCAGCAAAATTCCGCCCAGCATCGCCGCAGACAGTGCCTGCGGTATGTAGCGCATCATTTTGGCAAACAAACCGGTAATGCCGGCCAGAAAAATCAGCGCGTTGGCGAAAATAAATACGCCAATGGCGTCATTGATGGCGATACCCGGCATGCTGGTGACCAGCAGTGCCGCGCCCGGCGTCGACCAGGCGGTCAGGATAGGCGTGCGGTAATAAAGAGACAGGCCCATAGTGGTAATGCCCATGCCGAAACCGAGCAGGGTAAACCAGCTGCCAATCTGCTCCAGACTCGCGCCTGCCGACTGATAGGCCTGAAACACGATGGCCGCCGCGCTGGTGTAACCGACGAGTACGGCCACGAATCCGGCGCTTATGGCGGAAAATGACCAATCCTGCCTGCTTGATTTTGAAAACATCGACTCCTGCCCCTTTTTCCCCGCCTGCCAATGCGGAATCGTATTCTGATACGGATGAACGTACGTTATAGCGTACAACATCAAACGAGAGTATCATCGTGCGTTATAACGTACAATCATTACCTCCGCCCCGAAACACGGCATAATTCAGCAAAACCCGGTAAGGAAAACACCATGCAGGAGTTAACGCGACACATTGGTCATCAGCTTAAAACCTTGCGGGCCAGGCGCGGCTGGAGTCTGACTCAGGCCGCGCATGAAACGGGCGTCAGCAAAGCGATGCTCGGGCAAATCGAACGCGGGGAATCCAGTCCGACGGTGGCGACCCTCTGGAAAATCGCCAGCGGATTTCAGGCCTCGTTTACCCAGTTCCTGCAGCCGCCCGAGGTGGGGGCGACGGGGCAGACCGCCAGTCCTGCCTCGGCCTTCGACAACAGGCATTCGGGAATGAGCGTCGTGTCGTTTTTCCCCTATGATCCCGAATTGAGAATGGACATGTTTGTGGTTGAACTAGAGCGCGAAGGCTACAGCGAGTCTTCACCTCATGCGGTCGGCGTCATCGAGCATGTCATTGTTATCGAAGGAGAACTTGAGCTTACGGTAGATGGCGTACACCATCGGCTCTCTGCGGGTGAAGGTCTACGATTCGAGGCCGACTGCCCCCACGCCTATCGCAACGCCCACGGCGAACCGGTAAGATTTCACGATATCATTCATTATCCCGCTCCTGTCTAAAAGGGGTTGACGAATTATTGCTCTCTGTATGAAGGTAGACTGACTTTTATCGACATTTAAGGTGCACCGATGTCAGAGCAAGGCAAACCGGTTATTCGTCCGCTGACTTTTGCCGATCAGGCACAGTGGGAAGGGCTGTGGAAAGAGTACCTGGATTTTTATCAGACCACGTTGAATGACGCGATAGTCAAAACCACCTTTCAGCGTCTGGCCTCGGAAGAGTATGCCGCGATGTTTGGCTATGTGGCGGAGCAGGACGGCAAGTTGGTGGGCATCGTGAACTGTATCAATCACGACCATGGCTGGCGGCTCGAGCAGGTGGTTTATCTTCAGGATCTCTACGTTTCTTCGCAGGCGCGAAAGACGGGCGTAGGTCAGGCGCTTATCGAGGCGGTTTATCGCTATGCCGATGAAACGGGCAAAGGCAATGTCTACTGGATGACCCAGGAGAGTAACCAGACGGCGAGAAAGCTCTACGACAGAGTGGGCGTTCACACCGATTTTATCAAGTATCAGCGTTAATCGGCCGTCGCCGTTTTAATGGGAGAAATATAACAGGTGCTGAGTTCACTCACCTGATCTTCCTGCTGACTGATTTCATAGCCCTTTTCGTTAAGGATAACCGCGCTGTAAGGCACGCTGCTTATCTGTTTCACTACCGATTCCTGATAGCTTTTCAAGATGTTGGCCTTGGCCGCCGCCTGATTGGGCTGGTCGAGACCGGTAACCTGAATGAAGGTATCCCTGAACTCGTTGGAGAAAGACTCATTATTGAGCCGACTGACGATGAGTGCATGAATATTCACGGTAATCTCGTTGCCGAGCAGGTAAATCAACACGGTTTGGTACACCAGTTCATCTTTGGATTTCTGCACCAGAAAGCCGTTTTCGATAACCTTCATGGCTTGTTCGTTCGGATACAGAATATCGCTCAGGCAAAGTGTCCGATCGCCAATCTGCATGCGATTGAATTTTTCCTTGATGGCATGTGCCGTGGCGGCAGAGGCGCTGGCGGTAAACAGCAGGGCAAGCAGCACCCATAATGTCGAAACACATCTCTTCATCGATCCTCCTGACGGGGAATACTCATGAACGCAGAGTTATTGATTAAAGAGTACGCCATGTTTCGACATTCAGGGCAGGGAATGCACAATCATTCTTTATCGGGAGAGTAAAACGCATTTACTCCTCAAGACAGGGTATCGCGATGCGCCTGACGACAGGCTGCCCACGATGACGGCCCTGAGGGGAAAGTGCCCGAATCGAATGGGCACCTTATTGATTAACCGAGTCTTTTGCTGAGATAGAAACGCTGGTGGGTCGACTCGACTTCGGGCAGTCCACGAATATCGTCGATAAACTCTTCGAGGGTCATTTTGCACTCATACCCCAGACGCTCGTAAAACGGGCGCGCCTGAAAACTGAAAGTATCAACCAGCGCATAGCGGCATCCGCGGGCGATGGCCTCTTCTTCAGCCTGCCGAATCAACTGCGTGCCGCAGTCCTGACCGCGTAAAGATTCATCGACCCACAAGTATTTGATCATCAGATAATTGCCGACCGTTTCGCCAATCAGTCCTCCGCTTTTTTTACCGTTTTCATCTTCGATAAATACGCCCAGTTCCTTGAACGAATTCTGCGGAATAAAGTGTTTATTGTAGCCGCGCAGGCCATCTTTTACGGTTTCGATATCGTCGTGGGTTGGTGTTGCGGTAATACGGGTTTTCATCGTCCTTCCCTTGTGAACAGAGTAAAAATTCAGCGTGTGCCGAGGGGCGTGATGCTAACAAGGATATGACGAGCGTGAAAGGGGAGGTCACAGAAAAGCAGAAGGCCTGCGAGATAGGGTCGGAGATCTCGCAGGCCTTCTTAAAGCGCATAAAACAGGGTGTTCGGGACTTATTTGTACAGCACCGCGCTTGCGCTCATGCGGTTGTTACCGGTCACCGAGGTGATGCGGTAAGAAGAGGCACCGGCCTGTTTTGCCTGAGCGGCGACGTCGCTTTCAAGTGCATCAAGGTTGGTTGCGCCATGCGCGGTCACCACGCCAATTTTCTGTGCGCCGTCTTCAATCGGGCTTGCGGCCAGTGAAGCAAAAGAAGCCAGAGAAAGGGTCGCTGCTACTGCAAAATATTTGATGCTTTTCATGATGTCGTTCCTAAAGGTTTGAGTGAGTTTGAAAGGGGTTTGCCTTTCGATGAGAGAATAATAGGCCGATCGAAGAAGGATTAAAAACGGATTGATTTGAGGAAGTCATTCAAATTTATTGTGCAATATTTACGCGCTTTTACCTTACCGACCACAAATATTTACTCGACTGGAGGGCGCTATACATTGAACGCAAAAATCGCCTGAAAAATGTGCTTGTGGCTGATTTTGAGCGAGTTTCCATATCTCTGCTAAACTTGAACGCGAGTAACAGAAAAAAGTCTGGGGCGCTGCGTACGGACTGTTATGTAGAAAGGGAATGTAGGAAGGGAATTTTCTACTTTGGTCTGGCCGCTTGGCTGGACAACATTCACGGTAACACCAATGAATTAGGAGACGTCAAATGGGTATTTTATCCTGGATTATTTTTGGTCTGATTGCAGGTATTCTGGCTAAGTGGATCATGCCGGGTAAAGACGGTGGTGGCTTTATCCTGACCGTTATTCTAGGGGTGATTGGTGCCGTTGTCGGCGGTTACATCAGTACCTTCTTCGGCTTTGGTCGTGTAGACGGTTTCAACTTCGGCAGCTTCGTTGTCGCGGTTATCGGTGCCATTGTGGTGCTGTTTATCTACCGCAAAGTCCGTTCGTAGTAACGACAGGCTCGTCTCGAGCGAGCAAGCATGACAAAAAGCCGCGCAATGTCGCGGCTTTTTTGCGTTCTGGTAGCGTAAAAAAGAGCAGAGGTCGCCTTGTTTTAGGGTGGAACATGCCCGCGTAGATATCACTCCGGTCAATGTGTTTAATGAGAGTATTCGACCCTTAAACCCTTGATGCGGGTGATACGATGCCAAACAAATATGACCCTATTGTTAATTCCTCTCCCCGCCCACACGTCAAACGACCCCCGTTTCCTTCAGGAAATTCCCGCCGTTGAAACGGGTCGGTTCTTCGGAGCTGGATGCAAAAAGTTCGCCTGAACCCGGTGCCAACAGCAATACAGACAGTCTGACGTCCGCGCTGGTTGATCATTACAGCAGCAAAACCTCAGATGCAGCATCAGGAAGAGGATTGCTGGGCGCAGGGGAAAACGCCAACCCAAAATCAGGGGCTTCGCTGGAGTGGCTGGAGCTTGCCATTCATCACAATACAAAAAATCTGATTGATATCATTCACAAGCTGAATCCGCCGATACAGAACTTTTATCAAACCTTTAAAACCTCCACACAGGGTATTCTGGCCGAAGCCGAGAATAACGAGACGGCTCTAAAAGGGTTGAAAAACGAGAAAATGAGAGCAAAAGCGGCGCAGAATATGCGTTTCACCAGCAGAAAATTGAAAAATTATGCAGCGCATGCGGGTGCCGTTGTTGACGATGAGGGCGAGAGTTCCGCCGGCAAAGAGGGGTTCGTCAATCTGCCCGGAAGTCTGACCGTCAAAGGATTATTTTCGGGGGTGAAACTGGTCAGTGAAGCCATAAAGGATGATTTGGCCGAGTATTCTCCGGAAAAACTCGGCAAGGCCAAGCGCTGGAATCCACAAATGAGCCTGGGGTATTACAAGGTGACGGACATGGAGAAGTTTATCGAAGGGATTAAAACGGCTTATCTCCAGACGGAAACCCAGATTGGCCTGCACCCCTATATTGAGAAAAGGATCCGGCAATACGTTAAAAACATGAATTTTATCCTGCCAAAAATGGCCGGGATTGCAGGCCTGCATGCCGAAGTTCAGGCGCTGAATTATATTGTTTCCCAGCCTTATGACGAAAACGCGACCCTGTCTGGAAGGGTGGCGAAGACCTATATCTATACCCAACGTCTGGTCGGCAAGATAAAGGGCGACTTCGAAGCCTGCAACAACTGTTCGGGGATCTTGAATGGGCTGGAAAATATCATGACCGGCAGAGTGGATGACCATGTCATGCTCAATCGTCGCAAATCGTTTTGACGACCCTTCGCTACCATGCCACGGAACGCCGTGGCATCAACCCGTGTTTAAATCGCGACTAACCCGCGTACCCCTTCCACTTCCATCTCGCTGCCGGGACCGCGCTTGATAATATTGCCGCGCGACATGACCAGATAGCTGTCTGCCAGTTCTGCCGCGAAATCATAAAATTGCTCAACCAGCAAAATAGCCATATCTCCGCGTGACGCAAGCTGGCGGATAACCGCGCCTATTTCCTTGATGACCGACGGCTGAATCCCCTCTGTCGGCTCGTCGAGAATCAACAGGCTGGGTTTGCAGGCCAGCGCGCGACCAATCGCCAACTGCTGTTGCTGACCGCCCGACAGGTCGCCACCCCGGCGATGTTTCATCTCCAGCAAAACCGGAAACAGGTGATAGATTTCATCCGGCACCGTTTTCGACGAACTACCCGAAAAGCGCGACAAGCCCATCAGCAGATTTTCTTCCACCGTGAGACGCGGAAAAATTTCGCGACCCTGCGGGACATAGGCAATGCCGGACTGCACCCGCTGATGCGGTTTTCGTCCGTTAATCACGGCGCCGTTCCAGCTGATAGTGCCGGATTTGGCAGGGATAAGTCCCATCAGGCATTTCAGCAGGGTGGTTTTGCCGACGCCGTTGCGCCCCAGCAGGCAGGTTACTTCGCCGATCTTTGCCTCGAAAGACAGCCCGCGCAGGATGTGACTGCCGCCGTAATACTGGTTCAACTCGTTAACCTGCAACATAATTTCTCTCCTTGCGACGCGGCCTAGCGGCCCAGATAGACTTCGATAACCTGCTCGTTGGCCTGCACGTCGCGCAGCGATCCTTCGGCCAGAACCTGTCCCTGATGCAGCACCGTTACATGGTCGGCGATGGTTTCCACAAAGCCCATATCATGCTCCACCACCATCAGGGAATGCTTGCCGGCCAGCGATTTAAACAACTCGGCGGTGTACTCGGTTTCCGCATCGGTCATGCCCGCGGCGGGTTCGTCGAGCAGCAGCAGATGCGGTTCCTGCACCAGCAACATGCCGATTTCGAGAAACTGTTTCTGGCCGTGCGACAACATGCCCGCCATGCGATGACGTTCGCCCTGAAGACGAAGCGTCACCAGCATCTCGTCGATGCGGTCGCGCTGTTCGCTGTTCAGTTTGGCGCGCAGGCAGGCCCAGACCGATTTACGGGTTTTCTGCGCAATCTCGAGATTTTCAAACACCGTCAGCGCTTCAAAAACCGTGGGTTTCTGGAACTTGCGACCAATACCCGACTGCGCAATGCGCACGGGATCCAGCCGCGTCAGGTCGATATTCTGGTCGTAGATAACCTGCCCCGACTTTGGCCGGGTTTTGCCGGTGATCACGTCCATCAAGGTCGTTTTCCCCGCGCCATTAGGCCCGATTACGCAGCGCAACTCGCCGACGCCGATGCGCAGCGAAAGGTCGGTCAGCGCCTTGAAGCCGTCAAAACTGACATTGATTTTCTCCAGGGCAAGAATCGGGTCGGTCTGTTCGCGATGCTTGTCCGCCGGAAGCGGCTGAGTAAAGAGATCGCCCGTCGTGGTCATTGAATTCATTGCGATTTCCTCTTGCGCAGCAGGCCAATCACGCCATCGGGCAGGAACAGGGTGACGACGATAAACATGCCGCCGAGAATAAACTGCCAGTATTCGGGAATGGCGACGGTAAACCAGCTTTTCGCGCCGTTCACGATACCTGCGCCAAGGATGGGACCAATCAAGGTGCCGCGTCCGCCAAGCGCGACCCAGATGGCGGCCTCGATGGAGTTGGTCGGCGACATCTCGCTCGGATTGATAATGCCGACCTGCGGCACATACAGCGCGCCCGCCAGTCCACAGATCATGGCGGAAATCGTCCACACAAACAGCTTGAAGCCCTTGGGATCGTAACCGCAAAATATCAGCCGGTTTTCGGCGTCGCGAACCGCCGTCAAGACGCGACCATATTTGCTGCGCGCCAGCGCAAAGCCCAGCGCCAGACTCGCCACCAGCAACAGCACGGTGGTGATAAACAGCCCGACGCGCGTCGAGGTTGCCGTCACCTGAAAGCCGAGCAGGGTCGTAAAGCCGGTAAAGCCATTGTTGCCGCCAAAGCCGGTTTCATTGCGGAAAAACAGCAACATACCGGCGTAGGTCAGCGCCTGGGTCATAATGGAAAAATAGACCCCTTTAATTTTGGAACGGAACGCGAAATAACCGAAGACAAAGGCCAGCACGCCGGGCACCAGGATGATCAGGCACAGCGCCCAGGCAAAGTGCTGGGTTCCGGCCCAGAACCACGGCAGTTCATTCCACGAAAGAAACGACATAAAGTCCGGCAAACCACTGCCCGCCGCCTGTCTCATCAGGTACATGCCCATTGCGTATCCGCCCAGCGCGAAAAACAGGCCGTGGCCGAGCGACAGCAAACCGGCATAACCCCAGACAAGATCCAGTGCGATCGCGACGATCGCATAACAGAGGATTTTGCCGACCAGTGTCAGCGTGTAGGTGGAAATCGCCAGCGGACTGGTCTGCGGCAGCAGCGCCAGAAACGGCATCACCAGCAGAATAATCAGGATCAGTGCGCCCAGACTTATCGCTACACGCGGCGCTTTTTGCACGCCCGTAATCGTTAAAGGTTGCGTCATCAATCAATCACCCTGCCTTTGAAGGCGAAGAGTCCCTGCGGACGTTTCTGAATAAACAGGATGATCAGCGCCAGTATCAGGATTTTGCCCAAGACAGCGCCGATTTCCGGCTCGAGGATTTTATTGACGATGCCGAGGCCGAAGGCGGCCACCACCGTTCCGGCGAGCTGGCCTACACCGCCCAGCACCACGACGAGGAAGGAGTCGATGATATAGCCCTGACCCAGTTCCGGTCCGACATTGCTGAGTTGCGACAGCGCGACGCCGCCCAGCCCGGCAATGCCCGAGCCGAGGCCGAACGCCAGCATGTCGACGCGCCCAGTCGGCACACCGCAGCAGGCGGCCATCGCACGGTTTTGCGTGACGGCGCGAACGTTCATTCCGAGGCGGGTTTTGTTCAAAAGCAGCCAGGTCAGCGCCAGCACCAGCAAGACAAAGATGATGACCGCGATGCGATTGTACGGCAGCACCAGATTGGGCAGCAGTTGCACGCCTCCCGACAGCCAGTTCGGATTGGCGACCTCGACGTTCTGCGCGCCGAAAATTACCCTCACGCCCTGAATCAGAATCAGACTGATTCCCCAGGTGGCGAGCAGCGTTTCCAGCGGACGCCCATAAAGATGGCGAATCACCGAGCGCTCCAGCAGCATGCCGATACCGGCGGTAATAAAGAACGCCACCGGCAGCGCAACCAGCGGATAGAGCGCCAGCATGCCGGGCGCATAATGCTGGAACAGCGATTGCACCATATAGGTCGAATAGGAGCCGAGCATCAGCATCTCGCCGTGGGCCATATTAATGACGCCGAGCAGGCCATAGGTGATGGCAAGACCCAGCGCCGCCAGCAGCAGAATCGAGCCGAGCGACAGGCCGGTAAAGGCCTGACCCAGCAGGTCACCTATCATCAGCCGATGTTGCACGGCTTTCAGGCTGACGAGCGCGGCGGCGCGGACGTGGGGGTCCGCCTCGACTTTCGGGTCGGTCAAGGGCTGCAAATGCCCCTGCGTGTCCGGATCCGCCGATTCGCCGAGCAGTTCGACGGCGCGCAACCGCACCTGGGGATTCGGGTCGCTAAGCTGTAAATTGGCCAGCGCGATGCTCAAGGCAGCATGAACCACGTCATCCTGCTCCTGCGCCAGTCGGCGGGTCAGCAGCGGTAACTGGTCGGCCTGCGCCTCGCGTTGCAGGGATTTTGCAGCCTGCAGGCGAACGGCGCTGTCCTGGCTCACCAGTCGGTGCGCCGACAGAGCGTTGGCAATCAGATTCCGCAGCCGGTTGTTCAACCAGACTTTTTGGGTTTCACCCTGGGGCGTTGCGGTGCCTTCCAGCGGCGTCAGGGTTTCACCCTGTTTGATAAAGGCGTGATGTGCCTCGTCAATGACGACATTTTCCTGCTTTAGTGCCTCCAGCAGCGGCAGGCGCTCGGGCTGGGGATCGGTCGCCCACTGCTGAAGCAGCATCGCCTGACCGGAACGACTGGCTCCCGCAAAATCATCGGCAGGCCCGGCGTTGGCCCACAGCGGCAGGCAGCAAAGCAGGAAAGTGAGGGTCTGCCAGCTCATCGGCCGAGCTTTTCGCAAACCGGAGAAGCGCAAGAATTTCATCATAGTCATCATCGCTTTTAGTTTTCCGATACGCCGACGCTTTGCCTCGTTTAGGGAAATCTTCACGAAACAAAGCGTCAGGTTAACTGCGTTTTACTGCTGCGTGGTCTTCACCGGAGACTCCGACTTCTTGTCGTTGCCTGCGATATACGGGCTCCACGGCTGGGCGCGCACCGGTTTATCGGTCTGCCATACCACGTTGAACTGCCCGTTGGACTGGATTTCGCCGATCATGACCGGTTTATGCAGGTGATGGTTGGTGGCATCCATGGTCAGTGTGTAGCCGTCCGGTGCCTTGAAGGTCTGACCCGCCATCGCCGCGCGGACTTTGTCGACATCGGTCGTGCCCGCTTTTTCAACGGCCTGCGCCCACATATGAATGCCGACATAGGTCGCTTCCATCGGGTCGTTGGTCACGGCAGAGTTGGCGTTCGGCAGATTGTGCGCCTTGGCATAGGCTTTCCACTGGGCGACAAAGGCCTTGTTGGTTGGATTATCCAGCGACTGGAAATAGTTCCAGGCCGCAAGATCGCCGACCAGCGGCTTGGTGTCGATACCGCGCAACTCTTCTTCGCCGACCGAGAATGCCACCACCGGCACATCGGTCGCTTTCACGCCCTGATTCGCCAGCTCTTTATAGAAGGGCACGTTGGAGTCGCCGTTGATGGTGGAAATCACAGCCGTTTTACCGCCTGCCGAGAATTTCTTGATGTTCGAAACGATGGTCTGGTAATCGCTGTAGCCAAACGGGGTATAAACCTCTTCGATATCCTTGTCCTGAACGCCCTTGGAGTGCAGGAAGGCGCGCAGGATCTTGTTGGTGGTGCGCGGATACACGTAATCGGTGCCCAGCAGGAAGAAGCGTTTGGCGCTGCCGCCGTCTTCGCTCATCAGATATTCCACGGCCGGAATCGCCTGCTGGTTGGGTGCAGCGCCGGTGTAGAACACGTTGGGCGACATCTCTTCGCCTTCATACTGCACCGGATAGAACAGCAGGCCGTTTAGCTCCTCGAACACCGGCAGCACGGATTTGCGCGATACCGACGTCCAGCAGCCAAACACTACCGCCACTTTATCCTGCGTAAGCAACTGACGGGCTTTCTCGGCAAACAGCGGCCAGTTTGATGCCGGATCGACCACCACCGGCTCGAGTTTCTTGCCGAGCACGCCGCCGTGGGCGTTGATTTCATCGATGGTCATCTGCGCCACATCTTTTAATGGCGTTTCGGAAATGGCCATGGTGCCCGAAAGCGAGTGCATGATGCCGACCTTGATGGTATCGGCAGCCTGTGCGGCAAAGGCCAGACCCATGCTGACGACGGATGCCGAAAGTGCGAAAGCTTTAATAAAGTTGCGACGTTTCATACGATCTCCTGTTCGAGGTTAAGGCGTTATTGGCTGTGTATAAAATTCGACTGAAAAAATCACGATGACGGGGAATCCGTCTCGTTTTCCGGCCTCGCCTGATGCAGCATATGCAGCGTTATCTTGCGCACTTCGGCCTTGCTGACGGCAATGTGGTCCTGTAGTTGGCGTTGTGCCTCCCCGGTCTGACGTTGCATGATGGCGAGCAAAATACTCGCGTGTTCGTTATAGGTTGCGTTTACGCGCGCATCCTGCGTGAAGTCCAGACGCCGGATGATGCGAATTTTTTCGGTCAGATCGCGGTGTATTTTCGCCATCTCGCCGTTACCCGCCGCCGCAACCAGCGTCATGTGAAACTCTTCGTCGAAGTGGGCCACGTCCTGCCCGTCTTCCCGTCTCGGCGCGTCTATCCAGAAGCGTTTCAATGCATCGAGCGGCTCGGGCATGGCTGTCAGAGCGCAGAGGCGTTTGACCGCCTCCAGCTCAAGAACAATGCGCAGGTCGTACAACTGCTCGAAATACTCGAAATCAAAAGGCCGAACCTGCCAGCCGCTGCGGAAAAACACCTCCACATAGCCTTCGCGCTCCAGCCAGAACAGCGCCTGTCGCACCGGCGTGCGGCTGACTTCCATACGATCGGCGATTTCGTTTTCGCTGAATCGGTCGCCGGGCAGCAGGCGAAAACTGAAAATATCGTCCTTGAGCTGGAGATAAATCCGTTCCGCCAACCCTTCGGGGCGAGTCTTGCTGCGTCCGTTACGTGCGCCAGTTAACTGCATGATTCATCCCTTTTGGTCTTCTTTCTCAATCCACAGAAGTGCATCGCCCGGTCCTACCGGACGACCCTGCTGGCAGCCGATTTTCAGCACAATGCCTGCGCAGGGCGCATTCACCGACAGCTCCATTTTCATGGCCTCGACGACAATCAGCGGTTCACCCGCCTCGACGCGTTGACCCGGCTCGACCAGAATTTTCCAGATGTTGCCGTTCAAATCCGCGCTGACCAGCTGACCCGGCTGATCGGCAAGGTCTTCGAGAGGCTGAACGCCGTTGACCGCCGCCTCGACAGCCGCGCTTTCCTGAGCCTGCCAGTGCGCCACTTCGTTGATGAACGCGCTTTGCTGACGTTCGCGGAATGCGGCGATATCTTCTGCGTTGTCGGCGAGGAAACGGGTATATTGCGCAAAATCGAATTCGGAATGCTCGATGCGCACCTGCGCGCGGCCTTCCCGGAACGCGTCGCGCTGCCCGTCCAGTTCGGCTTCGGTAACCGGATAGAAACGCACCTGATCAAAGAAGTGCAGCAACCACGGCTCGCCCTCGGCAAACTGTTCATTCTTGAGGAATTTATTCCAGATGGGCAGCGTGCGCCCAACCAGTTGATAGCCGCCCGGCGAGTCCATGCCATAGATACACATGTACATCCCGCCGATGCCGACCGTGCCTTCGGCGGTGTAGGTGCGGGCCGGATTGTATTTGGAGCTCAACAGGCGATGGCGTGGATCAACCGGCACCGCGCAAGGCGCGCCAAGATAAACGTCACCCAGGCCCAGGATCAGATAGCTGGCGTCGAAAATAATGTCTCTGACTTCTTCACGCGTCGCCAACCCATTGGTGCGCTGAATGAAGTCGACGTTGTTCGGCAGCCACGGCGCGTCGGCGCGCACGGTTTGCTGATAACGCTCGACGGCACCCAGCGTGGCGCTGTCTTCGAACGCCATCGGCATATGCACGATGCGGGTCGGGATCTTCAGGTTGCTGACGTCGGCCAGTCGATGCTCCAGCGTCAGCAGATGTTGCAGCAAGGCCGACTGGTGCAGAACCGCGGCTGTCATAACGAATCTGCAGTGAACGCACCCCCGGAGACAGCTCTTCGATGCCCGGCTCGGCCGACTCGCGAAGGGCATTCATCAGCAGATAAATACGCAGACGCAGCGCCAGATCCAGCACATTGTCGCCGTATTCGACAAGCACATAGCCATCGCCCGCCTGACGATAGACAATGCAGGGGCGGCCGTCGGTGGCAGGCAGTTCGGCGAGAATTGCCGCCGACGCCGTTGTGGTCGGCAGCAGCGACGGCACCTGAAGGGCCATGGCTTCGATAGGCATCAGTGAATCGATGGTGCCCTGCTGCGCCAGTTCCAGCGCCTGTGCCTGCTCGAAACTGATGGGATGGAAACGAATGCGATCGCCCGGCTTCACCTGTCCGACCTTCCACAATTCCGCCTTGGCAATTGTCACCGGACAAACGAAACCGCCGAGGCTCGGTCCGTCGCGGGTCAGAATCACCGGGAAATCGCCGGTAAAGTTGATCGCGCCAATCGCGTATTCACAGTCGTGAACGTTGGAAGGGTGCAGACCGGCTTCGCCGCCGTCGAGCCTTGCCCACTGCGGTTTTGGCCCCGTCAGACGCACGCCGAGGCGGTTGGAGTTGTAGTGCACCTGCCATTCGGCGGCGAAGAAGCTGTCGATGGACGCTTCGGTGAAAAAGTCCGGTGCGCCGTGCGGGCCGTAAAGCACGCCGATATTCCACACATCGCCGTAGGCCGGAACGATGTCGGCGGCGGCGGCCTGCGGTAAATCCACGGGCGCGGGTGTGGTGCAGGCGGGCAGGTCGGGCTGTGAAAGGGTCAGCATGTCGGCGACGCGCAGCGTGCGGCCCGCGTGTCCGCCAAACTGGCCGAGGGCAAAGGTCGAGCGGCTGCCCAGATACACCGGCACGTCGAAGCCGTTACGCACGGCGAGATAGGTGCGGCAACCCGAGGTCGCACGGCCCAGTGTCAATGTCTGGCCCGCTTTTACGGCAATCGGCTGCCAGTAGGCGACTTCCCTGCCGTCCAGGTCGGCCGGACAGGCTGCACCGGTCAGCGCAAAGGTCGCGTCGCAGTGGAAACGCAGCGTCGGGCCTTGCAGGGTGAATTCCAGACCGGCGGCATCGAGGTGGTTACCCACAATGCGGTTGGCGAGTCGGAAGGCGAAATCGTCCATCGGACCGGACGGCGGTACGCCGATATCCCAATAGCCGAGACGTCCCGGATAATCCTGAATGCTGCTGTAGGTGCCCGGCGAAAGAATTTCGACCGCGTGAGGGCGATACTCGAAACCGTCGAGCATGCGGGTCCACATTTCGCCCTGATGGAAGACCGGCGTGGCGACGACCTGACGCAGATAGTCGATATTGCTGGCAATACCGTGCAGTCGGGTCGCGGCCAGTGCGTTGGACATTTTCTCCAGCGCCTGTTCGCGGTTTTCGCCGTACACGATAAGTTTGGCAATCATCGGATCATAAAAGGCGGAGACTTCGCTGCCGGTGGAAACCCAGCCGTCGACGCGCACGTCTTCGGGAAAATAGACTTCGGTCAGCACGCCCGGACTGGGCTGGAAGTTTTTCAGCGGATCTTCGGCGTAGATACGCACTTCAATCGATGCGCCTTTTGGTGCCTGTTTCATGCGCGGCCAGTCAAGCGGTTGATCGGCGGCGACGCGCAGCATGCACTCGATCAAATCCAGACCTGTCACCATTTCGGTGACCGGATGTTCAACCTGTAGACGCGTATTCACTTCGAGGAAATAAAATTCGTCGCGGGCGGCGTCGTAGATAAATTCCACCGTGCCCGCGCTGCGGTAGTTGACCGATTCGCCCAGTTGCACGGCGGCGTGATGCAGCGCCTCGCGGGTAGCCTGCGGCAAATTCGGGGCCGGTGTCTCTTCCACCACTTTCTGATTGCGGCGCTGGAGCGAGCAGTCGCGTTCGCCCAGCGCGACCACATTGCCTTTGCCGTCGCCAAAAATCTGCACCTCGACGTGGCGTGCGCGATCCACAAAACGTTCGAGAAACACGCCCGCATCACGGAAGAATTGCTCGCCGAGGCGTTTCACGCTGTCCCATGCGCTGCGCAGGGCGGCTTCGTCGTCGCAGCGGGTCAACCCAATGCCGCCACCGCCTGCGGTGCTTTTCAGCATGATCGGATAGCCGATGCGTGCGGCGGCAGTGACCGCGTCTTCAATACTGTCGAGCAGCGCGGTGCCTGGAGTCATCGGCACGTCGGCTTCGGCGGCCAGTTCACGCGCGCGGTGCTTGAGGCCGAATTCGCGAATCTGTTCGGCCGTCGGACCGATAAAGGCTATGCCGGCCGCTTCACAGGCATCCGCGAACTCGGCACTTTCGGAGAGGAACCCGTAACCCGGATAAATCGCCTGTGCGCCCGTTTCTTTGGCGGCGGCCAGAATCTTGTCGATCAGCAGGTAGCTTTCACTCGCTTTTTCGCCGCCAAGGGCAATGGCGATATCGGCGTCGGTGACGTGCGGCGCATTGCGATCGGCATCGGAATAGACCGCGACGCTGGTGACGCCGAGGCGCTTCAGGGTGCGAATGGCGCGGCAGGCAATTTCACCCCGGTTGGCAATCAGGACAGTATGAAACATGGTCGTGGCTCCTCAGGCGTTTTTCGTGGCGGTGGATTTCAGATGCTCGATATAGCTTCTCCAGCCGCCGAACGAGGTCACGTCGGTCGCGCTGGCAATGGCCCAGGGTTCGCAGATAAAGCCTTTCACACTGCGCCCATCGGCGAGTTGCAGCGTGCCGATGCCGAGCGGGGCGGGAATTTCCGCCACAAACTCGCCAAAGCGCGCCAGCGGGATATCCCACAGTTCGACGATAATGCTGCTGCCGCCTTCGGCCTTGACCAGACCGGGTTTAGGCGGCTGGGTATTGGCGAGGGCATAGAGTTTGTAGTCGCTGGCGGTGCGGGTTTGCTCGACGCGAACGGCGTTGCGCGTTGTCAGCTGGAAGTTCAGCGGCATGCCGGTCAGGTGCGCGCCGACGACAGCCACACGCACATGACTGCGGCTGGCGGCGACGGGAGCGGTCATCGCGCCCTCGGCATCAAGCGTTTTGCCCGTCGCGCCGAGCGGCAGCGTCAGGCTGCGTTGCCACTGACGGCCAAAGGCCGCCAGCGCGCCATCGTGCCAGGCGGGAGCAATCAGGGTAATGCCCGAAGGCAGGCCGTCTTCGCGCAGGCTGGAGGGCAGCGCCAGCGCGGAGAGATCCGCGAGATTGGTGAAGTTGGTGTAGGTGCCAAACTGCGAATTGTAGAGCACAGGCTCCTGCACCATCTCTTCCAGCGTGCGGATCGTGGGTGATGTCGGCACGACCAGCGCGTCAAACCCTTCCAGCGCCTGATTGATGGTGCGCGAGAGTTCGGCGCGCAGGTATTCGGCCTTCCAGGCATCGCAGGCCGAATAGTTCAGGCCGTTGGCCACAATGCCGCGCACCACAGGGTCCATCACTTCCGGCGTCTCTTCGAAAATCTTGCCGACGGCGACGGTGCGCTCGGCAACCCATGCGCCGTAGTAAAGTTGTTCAGCGAGGGCGTTGAAAGGGGTGAAATCGATTTTGACCAGATTCACGCCACTGCCGACCAGTTTGTCCAGCGCCTGCTGGAAGGCTTTTTCGGATTCGGTATCGCCGAAGAATTCCAGCGTGTCGGGCACCGCGAAGCGCGGTTGTGTGGACATCGCCGCCGGTGCGGTATGCGGATTGGCGCGAGAGTAGGCGTCTTTGGGGTCATATCCGCCCGCCAGCGAGGCGACCTGATAGGCATCGGAAACGGTTAACGCAAAGATGGACACCACGTCATTCAGACGACAGGCGGGGACAACCCCGCGATTCGACAGCCAGCCTTTTGTCGGCTTGAGTCCGACGATATTGTTGAAACCCGCAGGCACGCGGCCTGAACCGGCGGTGTCGGTGCCGAGCGAAAAGGCCACCAGACCGCGCGCCAGCACGGAGGCCGAGCCGGAACTCGAGCCACCGCTGACATAGTCAGGATTAAAGGTATTTTTTACCGCACCGTGGGGAGAGCGTGTGCCGACCAGTCCGGTGGCGAACTGATCGAGGTTGGTTTTACCGATCACTACCGCCCCTTTGGCACGCAGATTGGCGACCACGGCGGCATCTTCCCTTGCCACATATTCGAAGGCGGGGCAGGCGGCGCTGGTGGGCCAGCCGCCGACGTCGATATTGTCCTTGACCGCAAAAGGGACGCCGTACAGCGGCAGGGCAGTCAACTCGCCGCCCGCCTGGTTCGCGCAGCGTTTCAAGCAAGGCTATCTGCGCTTCAAGCTGGGCAGGAGTGGCGCGATATAGCCAGGCGTTGTCCGCGTTGTCGAGACTGTTTAACACAATCCCCAATGAGCTGCGCAGGCTGTCGGGAGCGCTTTGATAATGGTGTTGCCAGTCGCGTAACTGAAAGCCGGTATAAGGAGTTGATACAGATGCCATAGTTTGAATTCCATCTAGTACACAAGATTGAATTCATCTAAGCAAGCGGCGTGCCATTTTTTAACTTGATGTTTTACTTATTAATTTTACTAGCGCTCGCCTTTTGCATGCACATCATGGCACCCCATTGCGGCGCATTTGTACAGTATCGGGGCAATAAATGGACGATTTATCAGGGTGCATGAATAGGCGACGGGGCCGAAGCCGTCATCGCATGAAAGAGTCAATTAACACAAAGGAGCCATACCTGCTTTTCGGCACGCCGCGAATTTACGACGCCGACTCATCTGCGCGATAGGCGGCTTCGGTGCCCTGAAACCAGTCGCTCGGAATATTGTGGGGCGGTTGATGCAGTCTTTGCAGGCCATCGTTGATGATGTGTTCAGCCTGTTGCCACAGAGTGGCGTCACCTTCTTTCAAGACTTCCAGCAGCAGACGCTTTTCGACCAGATAGGTTTTGGCGAAATCAGGGTCATAGGTAATGAGCGAGCGCAGATTGTCGATAAGATCGGCAAGTTTGATGGTCTTGGCGGCGGCAGAGGCTTTCGCGCTATGGCGACGGTCAAGATTTTTCCGTTCGATTCGATCCCCCTGCATGTCGCAACTGACGTTAGTCAGCATCGACACCAATTCGGCGACCTCGTCACCAAAATGGCTGGCGATATCTTCAAGCGTTGTCGGCGTGTCTTCGACGGTGTCGTGCAACCACGCGGCAGCCAGCATGGTTTCCGTGTGCGGCACGCTGCTCACGATATTCACCACCGCCTCAGGATGCACGATATAGGGATCATGGGTGTATTTTCGCCGCTGATCGATACTGGCGTGCGCCTTGCTGGCATAACGTCGTGCCTTGTCCACAAAATCGGTCATGAAAGTTTCCCCAGAAGTTATGCCTGCTATCGTTATATCATGGGCGCGGTAAAAAGCACCCTTTGTAAATATGCTTGCGATAAAATCGCGCGCGATATATTTTCTCGTTATGAGTAAAGAGACTGATTTTATGGCTACTAATGACGGCGCAGAGACTGCATCCACCAACTCGCTACATCTGGATCAACAGATGTGTTTTGCGTTGTACTCCGCCAATCTGGCGTTGAATAAAGTCTATCGTAAATTGCTCACTCAGCTGGATCTGACCTATCCGCAGTATCTGGTGATGCTGGTGTTATGGCAGCAGGACGAATTGATGGTGTCGGATATCGGCGAAAAGCTGTTTCTCGACTCCGCCACGCTTACGCCGCTGTTGAAGCGGCTTGAAATTGCCGGACTGCTGGTTCGTCGTCGTGCGCAAATCGACGAGCGCCAGGTGATTATCTCGCTGACCGACGCCGGACGCGCGCTGCATCAACAGGCTATCGGCATCCCCGAAGCCATCGCCTGCGCCGCAGAATGCAGCGTCGAGGAGATGTCGGCGATAAAAGAACCAGCTGCAATGCCTGCGTCGAAATCTGCAAAACCGGGCCTAATGCGCTAAAAGAGATAACCATCAAGGTGCAAAAATTTGCATCTTGATGAGCAGTAAAAACATCGTGCGCGATTTAATAGCGTAAAAAAGCGGATTGTTTTTTGCAATCCAATAAACCTTTCAGACTTTAAAGGAATACATCATGTCTATCGAAAAAGTTGTTTATCGTGCCCATGCTTCAGCGACCGGCGGTCGTGACGGTCGTGCGACCTCTTCTGACGGCGTGCTGGACGTTAAACTGGGTCTGCCAAAAGAGATGGGCGGTCTGGGCGGTGACGTGACCAACCCGGAACAACTTTTTGCCGCTGGATACTCGGCCTGCTTCCTGGGCGCGTTGAAACACGTGGCTTCACTGGAAAAAGTGCGTATCCCGGCTGATGCCAAAATCGAAGGCGCAGTCGGCATTGGCGAAATCCCGGGAGGATTCGGCATTGAAGTACAACTGGATATCTCACTGCCAGGCATCGAACGCGACGTAGCCGAAGCGCTGGTCGAGAAAGCGCATCAGGTGTGCCCTTACTCCAACGCCACGCGCGGCAACATCGATGTGACGCTTAACGTTAAATAATTTCCTAACGTGTAAATATCGTCATGCACACGGGAGGCTTCGGCTTCCCGTTTGTCGTTTTAGGAGCATCCCCCACTAGATTATGTAAACTCTGGCGCTTTAATCGTGTCACAATGATTCCAAATATTTCAAAAGTTCTGGAAAAAAATCTTACATGATTAGAGTGAAGACTCTTTCGCAGCAAAAAATCTGTTTATTGTTAGCGATTTACATAGGTATTTTTTTAAATCTCTCGGTATTCGTCCGTCGTTTTGCCTCTCTCACCGAGTCATTTCACGCCGCACAATGGACCGCCGCGGCAATAGAAATCAGCACTACGGTCCTGTTTACCTTCTTTGTGCTGCGCCTGCTGTCGTTTGGTGGTAAAACGTTTTCCCGCATCGTGGCAAGCCTGCTGGTGCTGATATCCGTGGCCGCCAGCTATTACATGACCTACTTCAACGTGGTGATAGGCTACGGCATCGTCATGTCGGTCATGACAACCGATATCGACCTGAGCAAAGAGGTTATCGGCTTCAAGTTTGTGGTGTGGATGCTGGTGGTCAGCGCGCTGCCGCTGTGGTTTATCTTTCGCAATAACCTGCGCCATACGCTGCTCGAGCAGATGAAAACGCCGGGTCAGCGTATCAAACCGCTGCTGGTGCTGGTTCTCGCCGGTTTGCTGGTCTGGCTGCCGCTTCGCGTGATGGACAAAGAACAAAAAGCCACCGAAAAGCTGAGCAATGTGGACATGCCAAGTTATGGCGGAGTCGTCGCGCACTCTTATCTGCCCTCCAACTGGTTGGCTGCGCTCGGGTTATTTGCCTACACGCAGGTCGATGAAAACCGCGACGCCAAAGATTTCTTCGATCCCGCGAAAGCCTTTACCTACCTGCCGCCGGAAGACATCGATGATACCTACGTCGTGTTTATCATCGGCGAAACCACCCGCTGGGATCACATGGGGTTGCTGGGCTATCACCGCGACACGACTCCCATGCTTGCGAAAGAGAAAAATCTGGTGGCTTTCAAGGGCACGTCCTGCGATACCGCCACCAAACTTTCGCTGCGCTGCATGTTTGTTCGCGAGGGCGGAACGGCAGACAACGCGCAGAGAACACTGAAAGAGCAGAATATTTTCTCCGTCCTGCGCGAACTGGGCTTTAGCTCGGAACTCTTTGCCATGCAGAGCGAGGTGTGGTTTTACAACAATGCCAACACCAATAATTACTCGTTTCGCGAGCTGATTGCTTCTGAAAAACGCAATGACGGCAAGTCGGTCGATGACATGCTACTGGTTGGCGAGTTGCAGGAATCGCTGAAGCGTTTCCCGAAAGGCAAGCATCTGGTCGTGCTGCATACCAAAGGTTCGCATTATCTCTATTCGCAACGTTATCCGCGCAGCTTTGCCCGTTTCACGCCGGAATGCATGGGTGTAGACGAGTCGTGCAGTGCGGCGCAGCTTATTAATGCCTTTGATAACAGCGTGTTATATACCGATACCTTTATCAGCCGCGTGATAGACCAACTGCGCGACAAAAAGGCGCTGGTGTTTTATGCCTCGGATCACGGCGAATCCATTGGCGAGAACTCGCACCTTCACGGCACGCCGCGCGAAATGGCACCGCCGGAGCAGTTCCGCGTGCCGATGATTGTCTGGGCCTCCGACAGCTTCCTGACCCAGCCTGACCATCAGCGCGCATTCGAGCTGCTCAAGGCGCAGCAGGGCAAAGAGACACCGCATCGTCACGTCGAACTGTTCGACTCGATTTTAGGCTGTCTGGGTTATCGTTCGCCGAATGGCGGCATTAATCAGGCGAATAACTGGTGCGCCGATCCTCTGGCCCCAAAAGCCCTATAGTCGCTTAATTCACCGAATTGGGCAGGGTTCGTGTGTTTTATAAGCAGTTGGTGCAGCGGACATAAAAGGGATTGACGCCTACCACCGGCAGCAGTAAGATGCGGCCCAATTCGGCGAGTAGCGCAGCTTGGTAGCGCAACTGGTTTGGGACCAGTGGGTCGGAGGTTCGAATCCTCTCTCGCCGACCACATTTAGAAAAACCCGCAAGCTTCTGGCTCGCGGGTTTTTTGCTATGGGGGTTTCGAGCAACTGAAGCCCGCTAGAATCGATTCCTGAACGCCTGCGCCATAAGCCCAATCTTTTCCATATGCCGAGGATCTCTATGCATTTTATGGGCATCGGGTTGCAGCAGGATAATGAGAAGAAAAACATCGTTGTGCATACTGCCCTTGCAGTAAACCAGATGGCTTTTATTGCTCGTACGGCGATACTGCAAGATATTCCTGTGCCAGACAGTAGATGCATCGGCGAGGTGTATATGTGAAACCTCCTCTTGCCGCACTAAAGGCCATGTTCTTTCATCATCATACGGCGCATCCCTGCCAAACGTCTCCGGTGGAAATCCGCTCGCTTTGTAAGATTTAAAATCCCCGACAAGATTTGCCAATTCTTCCTGCTTTAACTGCTGTCTTAGGGCTTTTGATGTAAAAACCCTTGGGCTCAAGGTTCGAACTCCTCGAAATCGCTGACATCTTTACCTGAAAGATTCTCAAGAATAGCGTCTGCATGCTGTGTGATTTCTTCGAGCCGATGAGCGGAAGGTTTGAATTTGGCTGTAATGGCTCGACCAGCCTGCTGAGCAGAAATCAAATCGATTAGCTGTTCAAACAAAGCGGCACTCACCATATATCCGGCCGTTCTGTTATTGGAAAGGACGGCAACCGGTTGATCGGCATGGAAATAGGAAACGGGGTTTTTGCGTAGTTCGGTAACGTTAACAGTAAATTCGGTCAAAATTCGATTCACAATGGCAACCTTGGTAAAATAAAAAGTACATTATAAAGTACAGAATTATAGTCATTGTAGGCGAATTGGCTGATTTGTAAACAGTGCGGCTTCTGGCTCGCGGGTTTTTTGCTATGGGGTTTTGATAGAGCCAGTTATTTTCTCAGTACCGCACATTTATATGTCCAGTGCCGTGGGCAGGTGGACTAAGATTAAACGACGCTGCCGCGCAGCGGGCGTGTTGTGCGGGCAATCAAGAGGAAAATCATAATGTTGTTCAAAGTTGAAATGACGGTAAAACTGCCTGCGACGATGACGGAAGAGCATGCCAGCGAGATTAAGCTGCGTGAGAAAAAATATGCGCAGGAGTTGCAGGCGGCGGGGAAATGGCGTCATGTCTGGCGCGTGGCCGGGAGTTATGCCAACGTCAGTATTTTTGACGTCGAGAGCAACAGCGAGTTGCACAACCTGCTGTCGGGCCTGCCGCTTTACCCGTATATGGAAATTCAGGTGACGCCGTTATGTCGCCATCCGTCGTCAATTCACGAAGACGATCGCTGATAAAAGAAGGGCGGGCCACGCACATTGGCAACCCGCCGTTAGATCCGGCTTATCTTCGGCGCATTATTTTGCGAACAGCTGACTCATGTCCTTGAATGCCTTGAATTCAAGGGCATTTCCGCAGGGGTCCAGCAGGAACATGGTCGCCTGTTCACCCACCTGACCCTGGAAACGAATATAGGGTTCGATAACAAATTTAGTGTCGAAAGACTTCAAACGCGCCGCGAGCGCCTCCCACTCTTCCCAACTCAGCACGATACCAAAATGAGGCACCGGCACGTCATGTCCGTCCACGGGATTGGTGTGCGCCGACGCCTGCGTCACCGTTTTAGGGTGTTCATGAATAACCAGCTGATGGCCGTAAAAATCAAAGTCGACCCATTGCGCGCTGGAGCGTCCTTCGGACAGGCCAAAGGTGTTGCCGTAAAAAGCACGACAGGCCGCGAGGTCATAAACCGGAATTGCCAGATGAAACGGGCTTAAAGCCATTGAATTCTCCTTTCCCGAAGTCTGTTCAACGACGCGGGATGATGGGTGAGGATGACATGGTGATGACCTATTCTTATCGATAATATTTTTAATTAAAAACAATTAATATTATTGTGAATCATCAAAAAAACAGATGAATGGGGCAACGATGTTACGCGAGCTAAAAACCTTTATCGCAGTGACGCAGGACGGCACCTTTGCGGCGGCGGGGCAGCGCATTGGATTGACACAGTCGGCCGTAAGCGCGCAAATTCGCGGTCTGGAAGAGAATCTGGGTGTAACGCTGTTCGACAGAACCGGCCGCACGGCAATATTAAACGCCGCGGGCAGCCGGATTTTGCCGATGGCGCAGCAAATTCTCGAGATTTTTGCCAGCATGTCACGGCCCGACAACCCCGGAGATTTTCGCGGGGTCATCAAGATTGGCGCTATCTCCACGTTCCAGACGGGGCTGCTGCCCCAGGTGCTGGTCAAACTGCACGAGAGCGCGCCTGCGCTGGAAACCAAGCTGCTGCCGGGTGTGTCGTTTGATCTGCTGACGCAGGTCGATGCCGGCAATATCGATTTGGCGATTGTTATCAAACCCGGCTTTCCGCTCGCCAAGGATTTGCACAGCGAAACGCTGGCTCGCGAGCCGTTTGTGTTGATTGTGCCCGCCGACATGACAGAGCAGGAACCGCTGGCGCTGCTCCGCGACAAGCCGTTTATTCGCTACGATCGCACATCTTTCGGCGGCAGAATGGTGACGCAGTTTCTGCGCCAACACCGGTTGGAACCGCGCGTGGCGCTGGAAATCGACGAAATCGACGCCATCGTTAAGATGGTAGAGAGCGGATTGGGGGTGGCGCTGGTGCCGCTGGCCGGGCTTTGGCGCGAGCGGCAGGCGAAGTTGCGGGTCATTTCTCTTGGCGACATGACGTTTTATCGTGAACTCATCGTGGTGATGCGCCACGCCAACAGGCAATCCCCTCTGCATTCGCTGATAGGGCATTGCCTGCACGACGTGGCTAAAGCCAGCGCGCTGTCGGCGACCTAGCCTTCCTGCGTTTCATTCACCACTTGCTGCGCCTGTTTAAGCGTCAGGTCGTGCTGCATCTCCAGCAGCAGTTTGCCAGTGGTGCGGACGCGGCCGGTTGCAAAGACCCCCACCAGATGATTTTCAAGGCCATAGAGCGCGACAAAGTTTTGGTCTTCGAGTGAGCCGATGATGTCCACTTTATCCCATTTATCGGGATGGCCGAGATGCTCGAAACGGGTGCCGAACTGCTGAGTCCAGAAGAACGGAACACGGTCATAGACCTCTTTCTCGCCAATCATATTCTTGGCGGCAGTGCGTCCCTGTTGCTGCGCCACGCGCCAGTGCTCGATGCGCGTCGGTTTGCCGTCGAGTGGGAAACTGGCGATATCGCCTACCGCATAGATATCTTCGGCGGCCTGCAAATATTCATCCACTTTTACGCTGCCGTCGTCGTTAAGCGTCAAGTCGTGCACGAACGATGTGACAGGATGTACGCCGGTTGCCAGCAGCACCACGTCGGTTTTCACACGAGTGCCGTCTTTCAGTTCGACCGATTCAACACGACGACCGCCCTTGAAACCGGCGACTTCACCGTCGATGAACTCCACGCCGTTCTGTTCATGCAAGGCGCGAAAATAGCGGGCAATCTTCTCGCCGAACTGCGCCTCGAAAGGCAGGGGATGAGGCGCAATGACTTTAATGTCTATGCCGCGTTTGCGCAGCGCCGCCGCCATCTCCATGCCGATGAAACTGTTGCCGACAATGACCAGCTGTTTAAGCTGATCGACGGCGCAGAGCAGCGTTTTTTCCTGCTGCAAATTACGCAATACGTGAATGCCGCTGAGTTCGCTGCCCGGCAAGTCAGGTCGCGTCGGCGCGCCACCTGTCGCAATCAGCAATTTTTTAAACGAGATAGTCTGTTGATTGGCCAGACGCAGCTTTCTGTTCTTGCTGTCGATTTGCGTCACTTTACTCACGATGCGCTGCACATTTTTTTGCTCGAAGGCGTTGTCTTCAAGCAGTGTCGGCACGTCGCTGACGTCCATGCTGCCATTCGGCACGAATTTGGTGAGCGCCGTGCGGTCGTAGGGCGCTGATTTTTCCTGATCGATAACGACGATACGGCCGTGATAGCCGCTCTCTTCGAGCGTGCCGAGTGCCGCACTGCCAGCCGCGCCGGAGCCGAGAATCACAATTTGCTCGCTTTCCTCACCGGCGTCGAGGTGGGTATGCTGGCTGACATCGTCGACATTCACCTGCACCTGACCCTGTTCAATCTTCACGGCATACTGTTTGAGACTTTCCAATGCAGGCGGTTGATCCAGACTGCCATCTGCCAAATCAAAGACCGCTTTGTGCCACGGGCAAACCAGCTTGCCTTCGCAAATGGCTCCCTCGGCAAGGGGCGCACCTGCATGCGGACAATTTGCCTGATACGCATGCACGCTGTCGCCCCGACGCACCAGCACAACGTTAGTTTCACCGATTTCTACTTGTTTTAACTGATTATTTTCCAGCGCTGAAAGCGCGATAGCTTTTTATACGTCACGACATGCTCCTTTTCTTTTGCGTGTGATTGTTTATTCAACAAAGACCCTACAAAAAGCAGGACTGTCTTAAGCCTAGCAGCCACAAGGGGTGACGCCAGTGCAGGCGGGGCGATTAGGAGGATTCGGAACGCAGGCGTTGTTGCAGGAGTTCGACAAAACTGGACACCGCCCTGGGCAAAGTACGGCCTGCCAGCGTGTGCAATTCCATGTTCAGCGAGTTCATGTCGCGGTCGGAGATGGGAATGGCCCGCAGGTTATAGGTCTGAAGATAGTGACGCACCAGTAATTCGGTCGAGAAGATGATTCCACCATTCATGCTCGCAAAAGAAAGCAGCGAAATCATCGACGTGGTGGTGAAGGTAGGTTCAATCATTAGACCCTGACGGCTACAGCAGGCATCGATAACGCTGCGCATCATGATTTCGCGCGTCGGCATGCCGAGCGAATACCCTGCCAGCTGCGAGAGCCGCAGACTTTGTCTTTCCGCCAGCGGATGAGACTGATTCATCACTGCAAAAATCGGTGCGCTGCGTCGGCACTGCACGTTGATGTTGGGTTCGGGCGTCTGGCTGAATGTCAGGCCAATGTCCGTTTCACCCTCAAGCAGATGGCGGGTGACTTCTCTGGCATTGACGACGTCGAGATGAAAATGAATGCCGCTGTAGCGCTCGCGAAATTCGCCTATTGCCCGCGGCAGAAAGTCGATGGAAAACCCGGTGGTGCTGGCTATGCGCACTTCTCCACGGCGCATCCCCTGCAATTCGATGATCTCATTGCTGACGCGCTCCGTTTCCAGCTGATTTTTAAAGGCATAGGCGGCCAGTAACTCGCCCGCGGCACTGGGGATCATGCCGCGCTTGCGGCGTTCGAATAATTGCGTATTCAGGCTGGCCTCAAGGCCGCTGATTTGACGACTGATCGCCGAGCCCGCCACATTCAGGCGTACCGCTGCCTCGCTGATGGACCCGCAGCGAACTACCTCAAGAAAATAGCGAATGGCCGTGTCCTGAAGAATGCGTGCGCTCATGTCCAGTCCTCAAAGTTTGCCGTTTCGGCAATGAAGTCTTCAAAAAGTTGAACTGGAAGTATGTCTGAGCGCTGGATAGGATGCAATTAGCCATCCACAGGCCGTTTCAACATAAAAATCATGCAGCACCTTTAGGTCGACTTTGAAATTATAAAAACGGGTTCTTCTTTCATCCTCAGCGGAGAAAATGAACATGGTAGACGCGATTATTGGCAAGGCCGCAAAAGACAACAAATACTGGGTGCTTGGGCTGCTGTACACCGCCTGGTGTATCGCCTTTGTTGATAGGGTTGTGCTCAGTCTGGGTTCACCGGTGATTGCCAGAGAGCTCAACCTCTCGCCTACCGAAATCGGCCTGGTATTAAGTATTTTTTACTTTGGATTCTGGCTGATGCAGCTGCCGGGCGGATGGTTGGCAGACCGTTTTGGATCCAAGGCGATCATCATGATCGGTATTGGCTGCTGGTCGCTGTTCACCCTGTTTACCGGCATGGCGTGGTCGCTCGGCGCGCTGCTGGTTATCCGCCTGCTGTTTGGCGTGGGTGAAGGCATTTTTCCGTCGGCGTCGGTCAAGGGCGTGACGGAAAACTTCAGCCTTGAAGATAAACCCAAAGTCTCTTCCTTCCTGATGTCTTCCAACTACATCGGCAGCATGCTCGCGCCTTTGCTGATTGCGCCGCTGCTGATTCATTTCGGCTGGCGTCATGTGTTCATGATGATTGGCGGACTGGGGATCGCCTTTGTGCTGGTGTATGGCCTGACCGTTCGCCGCAAAGAGAGCTGCACCGCCGTGCATCAGCGAATGAACGGTGCGGACCTGCGCGAACTGTTGAGAAAGCCGCTGATGTGGAAACTGGCGGCCGTGTGGTTTGGACTGAGCCTGATTAACAAGGGACTCGACACCTGGATGCCGATTTACCTGATGACCGAACGCGGCTTGAATCTCAAGGCGGTCGGCGTGCTGCTGCCCATTCCGTACCTGATGGCGGGTATCGCAACCATGCTGGGCGGCTGGGTGATGATCAAGTTTTTCGACGGCAAAGAGAAATACATGCTGATGGTCAGTGCCGCGCTGACGGCCTTTTTCCTCTATTTCATGTACAGCGCGCAGTCGATTTCAGCGGTGATCGCGGCGCAGGCCTGCGTCTATTTCTTTAAATCCTTTGTGTTTGCCGTCGCCATTGCGTTGCCGACGAAAATTCTGGCGGAAAAAATGATGGGAACGGGCATAGGCATGATCAACTTTGGTGGACAGGCGGCAGGCTTTGTCGCGCCGCTGGTGATTGGCGTGCTGGTGCAGCATTACAGCTATTCCGCCGCGTTTATTTTCCTGATGATTGCGGCTGCATCTTCGGTGGTTATCAGCATGACGCTGCGTACACCGACCAGCCAGCAAATTAAGGCGGAACGTGCCTGAGAGACGGGTTTCGCCTGAATGATACAACGCGTTTTTGACAAGGAGAGAGGCCATGACCGAACTATGCGACCTGTCGGCTACAGAGGCCCGCAGCCTGATTGGACAGAAACAGATATCACCGGTCGAGCTGACCGAAAGCTGCATTCGCCGCATCGAAGAGGTGAATCCGGCCGTCAACGCGGTAGTGGCACACGATTTTGCCGCCGCCCGCGCGCAGGCACGCCAGCAGGAGCAGGCCGTGGTGCGCGGCGAAACCCTGGGTCCGCTGCACGGGTTGCCGCTCGGCGTGAAAGACATGATTGATGCCGCCGGGCTGCCGACCAGCTGCGGCAGTCTGTCGCGCAAGGACTATCTGCCCGAAAAAGACGAGCGGCTGGTGCGTGTGCTGCGCGAAGCCGGTGCCAATGTGCTGGGAAAAACCAATGTGCCCGAATGGGGCGCGGGCGGAAATTCCCGTAATCCGGTGTACGGCACGACCGGCAATCCTTTTGATACCACCAAGTCGGCGGCCGGGTCGTCCGGTGGTTCGGCGGCGGGATTGGCGAGCGGCATGTTCCCGATAGCCACCGGCTCCGATACCGGCGGTTCGCTGCGCAATCCGGCGGCCTTTAATGGCGTGGTCGGCTTTCGCCCGACGGCAGGACTCATCCCTGCCGAAAAACGCGGCACGGCGTGGCTGCAAATCTCGACGCTGGGGCCGATGGCGCGTACTGTCGAAGACGTGGCAACACTGTTTACCGTCATGATGGGCGAAGATAAAAGCGATCCGCTGGCGCATACTGTTCATGGACGCACGATGCGCCACGCCCGCGAATTTACGCCGATTGCGCCGCTGGACCTCTCCGCCCAGCGCGTCGCGCTCACTACCGATTTCGGTTTCGCGCCCACTGAAACCGGCGTCGCCGAGACGTTTATCGAAAAAACGGGGCGTTTCAAACAGGTATTCAAATGTGCCGAATTCGCGACACCCGACTGTAGCGGCACGGATGAAGCCTTTGAAAAAATTCGTTCGCTGATGTTCTTGACCGGTACACGCGAGCTTTATCAACGAGATCCGAATCAGGTCGGCGAAAACGTGCGGCTCAATGTGGAAGAAGGGCTGCGCTACACGGCGCAGGACATCGCGCGCGGACTGGATCTGCAAACGCAGATTTACCGCCGCTGGCAACTTTTCTTCGACGACTATGACTTTATGCTGTCGCCCTCGGTCACTATCAGCCCGCGTCCGTGGACCGAGCTGTATCCGAAGGAGATAAACGGGCAGGCCACGCGCACCTATTATCACTGGCTGGCGCTGGCCTATGCATCGACGATTGCCGGTCTGCCGTCGGTTTCGCTGCCGGTCGGGGTAGATCAGTACGGAATGCCGTTCGGCCTGCAAATCATAGGTCCGCGCGGCGGTGACGTTCAGCTGCTGCGCATGGCCTACGCGTTGCAGGAGCAGTTGAAAGGCAGTCCGTCGACCGCACGGCCGGTGCCCGACATTGCGGCGCTGAAACGCGCCAGGCCGATTGCCGACATGCCTGATTTCTATCTGCCGGTAGGTCAGGGTTAGTCTGGTGTTTCCAGCGGCGGAATTTCTCTGCCGCTCACCCTCTTTTAAGCTTTGGAGCCATGCCATGAGTATTCCCGCCAATCTGCCTTTTTCGCCGATCCGCATTGTGGACGGAATCGCCTATTTATCCGGTGAAGTGCCGTTTGAAGCCGACGGCAGCTTTGCTTCAAGCATCACGCAACAAACCGACACCATGCTCGGGCGCGTAAAGGCGCGTCTGGAAGAGCATGGCATCAGAATGCGCGATGTCATTTCCTGTACGGTTTACCTGACGGACAAAGCCTATTTCGCCGAGTTCAATCAGGCGTATGCCCGCTGGTTTACCGCGCCGCTGCCTGTAAGAACCACGGTCTGCGCAGGAATGATGGTTGACGACGCGGCGATGGAAATCACCGTCATCGCCCGCGTGCCCGCCTAAATTTTCGGAGTCTCGAAACATGAAATACGACGTATTGGTGTTGGGTGCGGGCATGGTCGGTGTGAGCAGCGCGCTACATTTGCAGGCCAGGGGGCGGTCGGTTGTATTGTTCGACCGGCAGGCCGCCGGTCTGGAAACGTCGTTCGGCAATGCGGGCATCATCCAGCGCGAGGCGGTGCGACCCTATGCCTTTCCGCGTGCCCTGTCGGTTATCGCGGGCGCGGCCACCAATCGTCGTCTTGATGTACGGTATCACGCAGCGGCGCTGCGCCACGTTGCCGGCCCTTTGTTGCGATATTTCAATCACTCGGCTTCTGCGCCGTATGCCAGGATCGCCGCAGACTATGCCTCGATGATAGCGATGTCGATCGATACCCACGCCGAGCTTATTCGTGCGGCGCAGGCGGAATCGCTTGTGAAGAAGCAGGGATGGCTGATGCTGATGCGCAGTGAAAAAATCTGGCGGCCGCCTTTGCCGAGGCCGACCTGCTGCACCGCGAAAACGGCGTAAATCACCGTAAGCTTAACCGCGCCGAACTGGCCGCACTGGAACCCGGCATAGCAAAAGATCAGCTGGCAGGCGCGGTACACTGGACCGATCCCTGGACGCTGCGCAGCCCCGGAGAACTGGTGCAGGCCTATGCAGCACTATTTACGCAACGCGGCGGCGAGATGCGGCTGGGCGATGCGCTTTCGCTGGAAAAACAGGCCGAAGGCTGGCAGGTGCGCACGCAAAGTGGCGAAACAGTGACGGCAAAAGAGGTCGTGATCGCGCTTGGCCCGTGGACCACGCGGCTTACCGAGCGTTTTGGTTTCGCTCCGCCGATGTTCGTCAAACGCGGCTATCACATGCATTACGCGGCGTTGCCCGACAGAAAACTCGCGCACTGGGTGCTGGATGAAGAGCGTGGTTATCTGGTGGCGCCGATGAAAGACGGTTTGCGGCTCACCACAGGGGCGGAGTTGGCGCTTTTGGATAGCCCGTCAACGCCGACGCAGCTGCGAGATGCCGAACCTGTGGCGCGCGACCTCCTGCCGCTCGGCGACAGAGTCGATGCTGTGCCGTGGAAGGGCGCGCGCCCGTGCATGCCGGACATGAAACCCGTGATTGGCGCAGTGCCTGGCGTAGAAGGCATGTGGTGTGCCTTTGGTCATGGTCATCAGGGCTTTACGCTCGGGCCAGCCACCGGTGAGCTGCTTGCCGCGCTGATGACCGGCGAAACACCGCACATCGATATGCAGCCGTTCAGTCCGGCAAGAAGGTTTTGACGTCGGCGCGCTCTCCGCTCAGGCTATTGCTGGCGTGAGTCCGCAAAAAACGCCGTTAAAAACGTCATGTCCTGTTGCTCGTCCAGCCGTTCGAGTTGGGCGAACAACGGCTCGGCGTGTCGAAGCGAAGCGCAGCAGTCGACAAATTTTTGCAGCCGTTCGGCGGGAGTAAAAGGCTCGATCAGGCTGCCTTTGGCCAGAGTGCGCTCGGCTTCGAATACCCGTCCATCCTTTAGCGTAACGGTAACGCGGTGCGGCAATCGCTCGCCCGGCGGCGTGTCTTTTTCCTGTGCGGCGCTGTAGGCCTGCATGGAGATCCGCGCCAATCGTTCGGGATCGGTGAGATCCGCGACACGCTGCGGCGTAAAATCGTTCACGCCCAGCGCGCCGTTACGCAGCAGCGTATCAACACAATATGGCATCGAAAAGCGGGCCTGCATCTCGTCTTCCGGCACGGTATACGCCAGATTGCGCTGATTGGCGATGCCAACCAGCGTTGCGACACTCACCACATCTTCATCGGCAAAGACATGCTGCTCGCGGATATCGCAAAGCGCATCGATAATCATGTGGGTCGAGCCGCAGCAAGGATGGCGTTTCGGCATCACGCCGACGGTTTCTATGACGTGTTTTTCGGTCGCAAGAATCTGTTCGGCGTTCCATCCGGACGGGGATTCCCCGCCGAACAGTTCTAAAAATCCCTGCGGGGCTTCGAGGATGTCGATACGCCCCTGCATTCCCTGCTCGGCAAAGCGCGCCGCATCAATGGCATTGCGCGCCGCCCAGCCCGCATGCAGCGGTTTGATCGGCGTGCCAAATTGCCCTTTTGTACCTGAGGCAAAACTGACCGCATTGCTTAACGCCCGCGCCATTCCCGCCGAGTCCAACCCCAATAACCGCGCGACGCCCGCCGCGGTGCCGATACAGCCGACCGTCGAGGTGCCGTGCCAGCCCGCCGTATAATGTGAAGGACCTACGCCCCAGCCGACAAAGGCCTGCGCCTGCAAACCCACCAAATAAGCATCAATTAGCTGGTGGCCGCTGGCGTTGATTTCATCGGCAACGGCTAATAATGCCGGAACCAGTACCGCCGAGGCGTGACTCATGCCCGGCTGGAAATTATCGTCATAATCGATGGCGTGCGCCGCCGTGGCGTTCAGTAAGGCGGCAATTGCCGCAGGCGCTTTGCCGCCACCAATCACTCGCGCACCGGCGTCTGGATTGAGATACTCCGAAAATGCCCTGCGCACCGCGCGGCTCGAAAAATCCTGTTGTCCGGCGTAGAGGCAGGCCAGCGTATCGGTTATCGCCAGCCGCGCCAGTTCGCGCGCCTGCAGGCTGAAAGAGTTTTGTCGATGACTCCAGGCGGCAATGGCTTCAATGGCGTTCATAGATATCGGTAGTCTCCGGCAAGGGTGAATCGGGAAAGTCACAGGTGGTCAGGCTGAGCGAGCGGGAATCTGTCGACGCGGCTCGCCGCCAGAAATTGCCGGGTATAAGGCTGCGTTGCCGCGCCGCAGCGGATTTCATCGGCGGTCAACTCTTCCAGCATTTTGCCCTGATGCATGATGGCGACGCGGTCGCAGAGATGCGCAACCACCGCGAGGTCGTGCGTGACCATCAAGTAGGTCAGATTGCGCTGCCGACGCAGCGTTTTCAAAAGGTTGAGGATTTCTGCCTGCACCGAAACGTCGAGCGCCGACGTGGGTTCGTCGAGCAGCAGAACCTGAGGTTCGATAATCAGTGCGCGGGCGAGGGCCACACGCTGGCGTTGTCCGCCCGAGAGCTGGTGGGGATAACGATAACGAAAGGCATCGCTGAGTCCGAGTGAGGTCAGCACCTCGCTGATGCGCTCCTCGCGGCGGTCCATGCCGTGAATCACCAGCGGTTCCAGCAGCGTGTGATACACCATTTTGCGCGGGTGCAAAGAGGCGTAGGGGTCCTGAAATACCATCTGAATCTGGCGATACTCCTCTTTATCGCGTCGGGCAGGCTGCTCGCGATTCTGATACAGAATTGCGCCGTCGTAGTGCGTATTTTGCCCTGTCAGGGTACGCAATATCGTGGATTTCCCGCAGCCGGATTCGCCAATCAGCCCGTAGCTCTCGCCGCGTGCAATGTTCAATGAAACCTTATCCACTACCAGACGTCGTTTATGCCCTTTTCCAAAGGCGATGCTGAGGTCTACCGTTTCAATCATGCGATCGGCGGTGAGCGGCGGCGTTTTCACGGTGTCGGATGACAGCATCATAAGGCTTCTCCATGACGGTAGACCGGACCGGTAAGCCAGGCAGGGTCGCGCGCGGGAATAGCCAGCATATCGACCGGATGCTTCAGGTCAGGCTGGCTCGCCAGCAGCGCACGCGTGTAGGGATGTTTGGCCAGATGCAACTGGTCGGCGGCTATCTCTTCCAGAATGCGACCGGCATACATCACCAGCGCGCGGTCGCAAAAACTCGATACCAGACTTAAATCGTGCGTGATAAACAGCAATCCGGTATTACGGCGTTCAAGCAGCGCATCGAGGACGCCCAACACCTGCTGGCGCACGGTAACGTCGAGCGCCGAGGTCGGTTCATCGGCGATGATGAGATCCGGCTCCGGAATCAGCATCATGGCAATCATGATGCGCTGGCCCATACCGCCGGAGATTTCGTGCGGATAAAGCCCGAAAACGCGCTGCGGATCGCGAATATTGACCGCCTCCAGCATGTCCATCGCCTTGATGCACGCCTCTTTTTCGCTGACGTTGAAATGAATGCGGTAGGCTTCCGTGATTTGATGGCCGACGCGCATCAGCGGATTGAGCGAGAATTTCGGATCCTGCATGATCATCGAAATCCTTTTGCCGCGAATTTTGCGCATTTCGCGCTCGGAACAGCGCAAAAGATCGATGTCGCCAAAACGCATTTTCGCCGCCGTCACCGTGGCACCGCGCGGCGTCAGTTTGAGCAGCGAACGGCCGGTCAATGACTTTCCCGAACCGGATTCGCCGACGAGGGCGACTTTTTCTCGTCCGATACTGAACGAAATATCACGCACGGCGTGATGTTGCTGCCGATGGCCTTTGAACACCACATTCAGGTTTTCGACCTCGAGCAGCGTTTCCTGTACACCCATTGCGTTATCAGTCATGGCGCAGATCCAGTACGTCGCGCAGGCCGTCACCAAACAGGTTGAAGGCAAGGCTGGTCAGAAGAATCGACAGGCCGGGAATGGCGGCAATCGTCCAGTGAGTCATCATGAATTGCCGTCCCGATGACAGCATCGCGCCCCATTCCGGGCTGGGTGCCTGCGCGCCAAGGCCCAGAAAGCCAAGGCCGGATGCGGTGAGAATAATGCCCGCCATGTTGAGCGTTAAACGCACAACTACCGACGGCAGACACATCGGAATAATGTGGCGCAAGATAATCCGCATTTGCGATGCGCCCTGTAAACGCACCGCCGCAACATAGTCCATCTTGCGAATCGACAGCGCCTCGGCCCTTGCCAGACGCGCAATCGGCGGCCATGCCGATAGCGAAATAGCAATAATCGCATTTTCAATGCCGGGACCGAGTGCGGCGACAAAACCGAGCGCCAGAATCAGGCTCGGAAAGGCGAGAAAAATATCGACGATGCGCATTAGAATCGTATCGGTCCAGCCGCCGACCGTGCCCGCAATGGTGCCGACCAGCAGGCCGATAGGGCCGACAATCAGCGCGCTCAGGCAGGTGATATACAGCGTAATACGGGCGCCATAGATTAAGCGGCTGTAAATATCGCGACCAAGCTCGTCGGTGCCGAGCCAATATTCGCGGCTTGGTGCGGTCAGCCGAAGTTGCAGGTCCTGCGCAAAGATATTGTGTGTCGCGAGCCACGGCGCAAAAATCGCGGCCACGCCGATGACAAGAATGACAATCAGCCCGAACATCGCCGACGTATTGCGGCGAAAACGACGCCATTGGCCGAGGCTTTGCTGCACCCGTGCCTGCCAGGGCGTGGCCGGGACAGGCGCATCGAGCCAGCCGCGCAGCGAACGGTGTTTCGGCTGTACAGCCGGTGTTTTCACGGAATCGGTCATGACTGCTCCTGTCGGGTGCGGGGATCGAAAATGCGATACAGCAGGTCGCAGACGAGGTTCAGCACCACAAAAATCACGCCAATCAGCAGCGAACATCCCACGACGGCGTTCATGTCTCCGGCCAGCATGGCATTGGTCAGATAGCGGCCAAAGCCCGGCCAGGCAAACACGGTTTCGGTCAGTACCGCGCCTTCAAGCAGGAAGGCGTAGGACAGCGCCACCACGGTGACCACTTGAACCGCTACATTGCGAAACGCATGGATCCACACGCTGCGCGCCCATGACAGGCCTTTTATCCGCGCGGTAATCACATACTCCTGCGACAGTTGTTCAATCATGAAACTGCGCGTCATCCGGCTGATATAGGAAAGTCCGCTGAGGCCCAAAATCGACGCAGGCAATATCAAATGACTGAATACGTTGCGAAAGGCCTCCCAATTGCCCGCAATCGCGGTATCTATCAGGTAAAAGCCGGTGACTTTATGCACGTCGAATTCATACATGAAATCGATACGCCCCGGTCCGCCAATCCAGCCAAGCGCAGCATAGAACAGCACAAGCCCCATCAGCCCAAGCCAGAAATTGGGCGCGGAATGACCCAGCAGGCCGATAAAGCGAATGCCGTGATCGAACCAGGTATTGCGGTACATGGCCGACAGCACGCCCGCCGGAATGCCAAGCGAGGTGCCTATCAGGGCGGCCAGACTGGCGAGCTCGAGGGTTGCCGGAAACACGCGGGCGATGTCTTCGCTGACCGGATGTCCGGTCGTCAGCGACGTACCAAAGTCCAGCATGCAGACGTGTTTCAGATAGAGCAGAAACTGTTCCCACAGCGGCTTGTCCAGCCCCAGCAGGACATACATTTTCTGATAGGCTTCCTGACTGGCGTTGTCGCCAAGCACAGACACCACCGGATCGATGGGCAGCAGCCGACCTATAAAGAAGGTCAGCGCCGCCAGTCCGAGCAGCGTAACCGCCACCGACACCAGCAGTTTGCCAAGCGAAGCGGCGCGTTCCGCTACCCTTGTCCACCGTGTTTCGGCAGGCTGCACGCCCGCCGTGGGTTCAATCAGCGACATCGGATCTCCTCCATTATTCCAGAACGGGATTATTTCGAAGCCACGGCGTAATAGACGCGAAAGCCGTTCCAGGTCCAGTCTTTCACGCTTTTATTCAACCCGGCGGTGTTGTACATCTGGAACATGATGGCGAACGGGCCTTGCTGCATCTGCTCTTCCTGCAGGGTGTGATAGCGCGCGACGCGTTTCTGCTCGTCGGGTTCCAGCAGCGCTTCATTGACCGCTTTGTTCATGGCCGCGTCAAAATAGGAGGCGCGCCAGCTCGGATACTGGGTTTTCTTGGCCTCCTTGCTGTTGTCCGGATTGGACACCAGCCGCGAGGCATTGCCGTAGGCATCAGGAACCGAGGTCTGCCAGGCCATCATCGCGCTCTGGAATTCACGCCCGCGTACGCGGCTGAACAGCTGGGCATTGGCCATGCTCTCAATCGACAGTTTTACGCCCACTTTGGCGGCGTTTTCCTGCGTATTCTGGGCAATAGGCGCGGAGTGCGGCAGCGTACCGATATAGACCTTGGCGGAAAAACCGTTCGGATAACCGGCTTCGGTCAGCAGCTGTCGGGCCTTGACCAAATCCAGCTTGAACGGCTGGCCCTTGTCTTTGTCCAGCGCGCCGAATGCGCCGAGTTGGGCAAAGCTCGCGCGCGGCACGCCGAGATAAGGCATCACAGTCGACGCCAGACCTTGATAATCAATCAGATAACGCATCGCCAGACGCACTTTCTCGTTTTTGAAAATCGGGTCTTCCGCGTTCATGGTCCAGAAAAACAATTGTGGTTTGAGCACTTTCTCGATGTTCACTTTGCCGCTCTTGTCGAGATCGCGCAGGTCGTCCGGCGCTAAATCGCGGGCAATATCGACATCGCCCTGTGTCAGCAACAGGCGCTGCGTGCCGGTTTCGGCCACGTGACGAATCAGGATGCGTTTCAGCCTGGGCTTGCTGCCGTAGTAATTTTCATTGGCCTGCAATACCAGACCTTCGCCCGCATTCCAGCGCACCAGTTGATAAGGTCCGATACAGGCGGTGTGCGTCGTGAGATATTTATTGCCCATGTCATTGCCGACGATATTCTTCTCGAGCAGGGCTTTATCGAGGGTGATCGCGACATCATTGGCGGCGATCGCCTGCAAGATAAGGTTGGTCGGGTAGGGTTTGTCGAGTTTCATCACCAGCGTGTTGTCGTCCGGCGCAATTATCCGCTCTTTGACGTTCTCTTTGGTAAAACCATATTCGGTCAACGTGGCCGAATTGCCGAAACCGAGCAGCACGACACGCTGCATCGACCACGCCAGATCCTGCGCGCTGCCTTTATTTCCGGACGGGAACACCAGACCGCTGTTCAGGTGAAAGGTGAGGGTTTTCCTGTCGGCGGAAATGTCCCAGCTTTTTGCCAGCGACGGAATGATTTTCGATTCATCCTTCGGATCGAAATCCACCAGCGTGTCGCAGGTGTTCTTAATCAGCTCATTGGTCACCACCTCGCCGATTTGCGCAGGGTCGAAGGTGCTTATCGCATCGATATTCCAGGCCATGACCAGCGAATCGGCGGGCGTTTCGGCCTGTGCCGCGAGCGGAATTACACTGCCTGCAAGCGATAGCGCAATCAGGGCGGTCAGCCGTTTTTTCGGGTCGCGCAGGCGCGGGTGAATGTCATCATGCGGATTCCTCCGTCGGGCGCGGTTGCAACGGCGGTGAAACCTCGGCGGGAATCGGGCAGACATAAGGCGTTTCGGCGGTTAACGCGTAATGCGCGGTTTTCGCCTGTGCCAGCAGCACTTTGTCGGTCAGGGTGTCGATGGCGGTTGCGGCCATGATTTTGGCGACATAGGCCAAACCTTTGTGCGCGGCAGGCATTTTGCCCTGAGCGGTGAGCTGCCACGAGTGGCCCGGCGTGCCGATGGCGTAGGTCGGCACATGCGCCTGAACGGTCGGGATTTTCCAGCTGATATCGCCGACGTCGGTCGAGCCGAGCATCAGTTCGCCCGAGGCTTCCAGAGGCACAATGAATTCACACAGCGGCGACGCCTGCTGCGGCTTTTTGATGCCGATACGGCGATAGGCGCTGCTGATGTCTTCGGGGCTGAGGGTTGCCTGAATCTCGGCGGCAAAGGCTTTGTCGGCATCGTCGAATTCAGGCGGGCCGAGTAATTCGAAGTTGCGCTGCATCGCCTCTTCCAGCGGTGCGTTGCCGAGCAGATTGGCAACGGCGCTCATGATGCTGATATCGACCGTGGTTTCGGTCATCATCGCTGCACCGTTGGCGACCTTCTTGACGCGTTCGTTAAGGGCGAACATGGCGTGGACATCACGGGAGCGAATGGCGTAACGCACCGCCGCGCGAGCCTGCACCACGTTGGGCGCGATACCACCGGCGTCGAGCATGGCATAGTGAATCCGCGAATCCGCAGGGACATGCTCGCGCAGATAGTTGACGCCCACATTCATCAGTTCGACGGCATCCAGGGCGCTGCGGCCAAGGTGCGGTGCGGCGGCGGCGTGGGAAGCGCGGCCATGAAACACGAAATCCATGCGGGTATTGGCCAGCGATTCCGCCCGTGCCACTTCGCTAAAGGCCGATGGATGCCAAGTGATGGCGATATCCACGTCGTCAAATGCGCCCGCGCGGGCCATAAAGGATTTGGCCGCGCCGCCTTCTTCGGCAGGACACCCGTAATAACGCACGCGGCCCGGTGTGCCGGTTTCTGCCAGCCAGTCTTTTATCGCGGTCGCGGCCAGCATCGCCGCAGACCCCAGCAAATTGTGTCCGCAGCCATGACCATGACCGTTGCCCGGCAAGGCTTCCTGACGTGCCAGACCGGCGACCTGACTCAAACCGGGCAGGGCATCGTACTCGCCCAGAATGGCGATAATCGGGCCGCCGTGTCCGGCTTCGCCCATCACCGCCGTGGGAATGGCGGCCACATTTTCGGTCACGGTGAAACCCTGCGTTTTCAGCATGGCGGTGTGTTCGGCGACCGAACGGTATTCGGTATAGCAAATTTCGGGCATGCCCCAGACTCTGTCGCTCAAGGCGGTAAACAGGGCTTTTTTGGCATCGACCAGATTCCAGACCAGCGTTTTTTGCTGTGCAGATTCACTCTTCAATGTGGACTCCTTGTAGCGGCGTAGGGAGGCGAAAAAAGGCTTTCGAGCAGAATGTGTGCAGAACGGGCAAAGGTCCAATGAGAGTTTGCGATGCCTCATTCCGAATTTGCATAGTTTCTGACGCACTGACGGCGGCCATGCAAAAACGGAATAGTGTGACGCAGAGAGAGGAAAAACCGGCCCGCAGGCCGGAGAGAGAATTAGGCGACGGCCTGCGCGGTACGTTGTGTGGCGTGAAGTTTTCGCGCCTTGTTCCACAGGTTTTCGGCCTGGAGATTGCGCGATTTTTCGAGACGATAAAGGCGGATGGTGGTCAGAATATCCCAACTGCGATCCCCTGCGCGGGTCAGGGTGCCGCCGGCAAGTTCGGTTTTGATCAGGCTTACGGGCAACCACGCCACGCCACAGCCGGAAATGGTCATGGCTTTCAGGCCGCTGGACATCGGATTTTCATAAATCGGTTTTAACGGCAGAGGACGCGTAGCAAACAACGCACTCAGAGCATGGCCGAAAAAGGACCGATTACCGTAACTGAGAAACGGCGTCGGCATGCCGCGCTCAACGAGGGGTAAAGCGGTTTGCCGTCGCTGTCGGGCGCACAGACCGCCATCGCCACCTCGGTGCCCAGCTCAATAGAGGGGAATCGCTCAAGCTGTTTCATCAGGGCCACCGAATCATGGGTGTAGGTCAGCAGAAAATCGGTTTTACCGTCAAGCAGCAGGGCAATATTGCCCGCAAAGGAGGGCGGATGGTCCGAAAGGCGGATGCAGCCGCATTGATGAGTCGGGTCAACCTTGTTGATCCAGTCCGGAAAAAACGTCTGCGCCAGCGTATTGAGCGAGGCGAAATGCAGAATCGAGCTTTTCTGCCCGTGACGTTCGCGGAGTTCACCGCGCAGCTGGGTCAGAGAGAACACCATTTCGGAGGCGGTGGTCAGAAATTCCTGACCTTCGGGCGTCAGACGAACGGGATAGGTTTTGCGGTCAAACAGCGGCACGCCGAGCCACTCTTCCAGCTGTTTGATGCGACGACTCAGCGCCGACTGGGTAATGTTGCGTTCATTGGCCGCGCGGGTAAAGCTGTAACAGTGCGACACGCTCAGGAAATCTTCGAACCACTTCAGTTCCATATGACAAACCCCTGGCTGGTTTTTGCGACCTGTCTGCGTAGGAAATACGACGAGACAAAAAGCGTTGGAAGAAAGAAAACGGACGACAACACAAAACTTTCGCAAGGGGAGAGTGATGCAACATGTGCGCCAACTCTGAAATAATCAGTTACATTCTGCGCAGCGCCCACAGCCTGTCCTGCCAGCAAAGTGCCTAAAAAACCCTCAAGCGTAGAACCCGTCACGTTGCACCATAATGGCGCACCTGCCCACTTTTCATCCAATAATGTTTATTTCGCCAGTGAAATAAGCGCAATTCGCGCCACTCTTTCGAGGTATGTTCCAGCATTTTCCCCTGCTATTGGGCTAAATTTTTAAAATAACCATTCGGATAAACTCCGTTATGCATGGAATTTTAAGACTTTTTACGTGGAGTAATTCACTGGTTAAATTTTGAAAGGCGGAGTTATGTCTTGGGTAAATGCTTTATGTATAAATATTAACCTTGTAAATGACAATTTACCGTTTTTTTGTGTTTGTTTGCTGTGTCTCACAGTCTTTGTAAAAGCCTGCTGCTCATATTGACGACGCCTGAGAGAGTTGCGAAATTGAACTGAACAGGATTGACCAGAGGATTAGTCCGGTAATTATTTGCACCCTCTTTTGGTGCAAATGGCTATCTCGAAAAAGCTTCTGTCGGCGTCGGTCAAACGTCTGAAAATTCACTTCTGCAGCTATCCGACATCCACCTCTACCCGTAAACAAAAAATAAAGGGCGGGGTGAGCTGAAACACAACACACAACCACATCACCCTTACTAAATGGAGCGAAAGCGATGAGAATCTCCCTGGGTAAATCAGGCCTGCTGAAATTCAGTCTGGGTCTGATTGCGCTGACCGTGGCGGCAAGCGTTCAGGCCAAAACACTGGTCTATTGTTCCGAAGGTTCGCCGGAAGGCTTCAACCCGCAGCTGTTCACCTCCGGTACCACCTACGATGCCAGCTCCGTGCCTATCTATAACCGTCTGGTCGAGTTCAAAATCGGCACCACCGAAATTCAGCCGGGTCTGGCCGAAAAGTGGGACGTCAGCGCCGACGGCAAAACCTACACCTTCCACCTGCGCCAAGGTGTGAAGTGGCAGTCGAGCAAAGACTTCAAGCCTTCGCGCGATTTCAACGCCGATGACGTGCTGTTCTCCTTCAACCGTCAGAAAGATACCGCCAACCCGTTCCACAAGGTGTCGGGCGGCAACTATGAATACTTCGACGGCATGGGCATGGGCGATTTGATAAACAAAATCGTCAAGGTGGACGATCACACCGTTCAGTTCGTGTTGAACCATCCTGAATCGCCGTTCTGGCCGACATGGCGATGGACTTCGCGTCCATTCTGTCTTCCGAATACGCCGACAACATGATGAAAGCCGGTACGCCGGAAAAAATCGATCTCAACCCTATCGGCACCGGCCCGTTCCAGATGATGCAGTACCAGAAAGACTCGCGCATCCTCTATACCGCGTTTAAAGGTTTCTGGGGCACCAAGCCGAAGCTGGATCGCCTGGTGTTCTCCATCACGCCGGATGCCTCCGTGCGTTACGCCAAACTGCAGAAAAACGAATGTCAGGTGATGCCTTACCCGAATCCGGCAGACATCGCGGCAATGAAAAAAGACAACAGCATCAATCTGATGCAGGAACCGGGTCTGAACGTCGGTTATCTGTCGTTCAATACCGAGAAAAAACCGCTGGATAACGTCAAGGTGCGTCAGGCATTGACGATGGCTGTGAACAAGCAGGCCATCATTGACGCCGTTTATCAGGGTGCAGGCCAGTCAGCCAAAAACCTGATCCCGCCAACCATGTGGGGCTATAACAACGACGTCAAGGATTACGCCTACGACCCTGAAAAAGCCAAGGCGCTGCTGAAAGAAGCGGGCATGCCGGACGGATTCTCCATCGACCTGTGGGCTATGCCGGTACAACGTCCCTATAACCCGAACGCTCGCCGCATGGCCGAGATGATTCAGGCGGACTGGTCGAAGATTGGCGTGAAAGCCAAAATCGTGACCTACGAGTGGGGCGAATACTTGAAGCGTGCCAAGAGCGGCGAACACCAGACCGTCATGATGGGCTGGACCGGCGACAATGGGGATCCGGACAACTTCTTCGCGACCCTGTTCAGCTGCCAGGCGGCAAAAGACGGCTCCAACTATTCAAGATGGTGTTACAAGCCGTTTGAAGACGTGATTCAGCCGGCGCGTGCCGAAGCCGATCACGACAAACGTATCGCCCTTTACAAGCAGGCCCAGGTGATTATGCACGATCAGGCTCCGGCGCTGATTATTGCCAACTCCACCGTTTACGAGCCTGTGCGTAAAGAAGTCACCGGCTATGTCGTGGACCCACTGGGCAAGCACCACTTCGAAAACGTAGATATCAAGTAACGGCCTGACCGACAGCGCAGCGAGCGGCTTTGCAAGGCTCGCTGCACACCCGGTAAAGCCTTGTGAACCTGAGTAAAGTCGTTGTTCCTTAAAAGCAATGTGAGCTAACAATAAGCCCGGCGCGCTACGGTTCGCCGGGCATTTTATACAGAGAGTACGGGATATGCTGCAGTTCATACTCCGACGTTTGGGGTTAGTCATCCCAACGTTTATCGGCATTACTTTGCTGACCTTTGCCTTCGTGCATCTCATCCCCGGCGACCCCGTCACCATCATGGCCGGTGAACGCGGTGTGTCTCCCGAGCGTCACGCTCAGCTGATGGCAGAAATGGGGCTGGACAAGCCTCTTTATCAACAATATTTCCACTATGTGAACGGCGTGCTGCACGGTGATCTGGGCATGTCGCTGAGCAGTCATACGCCTGTATGGCACGAGTTTCTTCCCCGTTTCGAAGCCACGCTGGAGCTGGGTATCTGCGCGATGATTTTCGCGGTGCTGGTCGGGATTCCGGTCGGCGTGCTGGCGGCGGTGAAGCGCGGCTCCATCTTTGACCATACGGCGGTCGGCATCTCCCTGACCGGCTACTCGATGCCGATTTTCTGGTGGGGGATCATGCTGGTCATGCTGGTTTCCGTGCACTGGAATCTGACCCCCGTTTCGGGGCGAATAAGCGACACGGTATTCCTCGACGACAGCCTGCCGCTCACCGGCTTTACGCTTATCGATACGCTTATCTGGGGCGAACCCGGCGATTTCAAAGACGCCGTGATGCACATGATCCTGCCTGCCATCGTGCTCGGCACCATTCCACTCGCGGTTATCGTGCGTATGACGCGCTCCTCGATGCTGGAAGTGCTGGGTGAAGACTATATCCGCACCGCGCGCGCCAAAGGCGTGAGCCGTATGCGAGTTATCGTGGTGCATGCGCTGCGCAATGCCATGCTGCCGGTCGTGACGGTGATTGGTTTGCAGGTCGGCACCTTGCTCGGCGGGGCGATTCTGACCGAAACCATCTTCTCCTGGCCGGGCGTGGGCCGCTGGTTGATTGAAGCCTTGCAACGTCGTGACTACCCGGTGGTGCAGGGCGGCGTTTCTGCTGGTCGCCACGCTTATCATTCTGGTCAACCTGTTGGTCGACGTGCTGTACGGCATCGTCAATCCACGTATTCGTCACAAGAAATAAGAGGCGCACAATGACTCAAGTTACTGAACCTGTCGCCGGTGAACTGATTACGGGCGCACCGACGCCCATGCCGCCAATGCGCGAATTTTGGCATTACTTCAAGCGAAACAAAGGGGCCGTTACCGGTCTGGTTTACATCATCCTCATGCTGGTGATGGCGATTGGCGCGAACGTACTGGCGCCGCACGGGCCGGCCGAACAGTTCCGCGATGCGCTGCTGCGCCCGCCGGTCTGGATGGAAGGCGGCAGCTGGAAATTCCTGCTCGGCACCGATGACGTCGGGCGCGATATCCTGACCCGTCTCATGTACGGCGCACGGCTTTCACTGCTGGTCGGCTGTCTGGTGGTCGTGCTGTCGCTGATTTTTGGCGTGATCTTCGGCCTGTTCGCCGGTTATTACGGCGGTGTGGTCGACGCCGTCATCATGCGTGTAGTCGATATCATGCTGGCGCTGCCAAGCCTGTTGCTGGCGCTGGTGCTGGTGGCGATTTTCGGACCCTCGATAGTCAACGCCTCGCTGGCGCTGACCTTCGTGGCGCTGCCGCACTATGTGCGTCTGACGCGTGCGGCGGTGCTGGTCGAGGTCAATCGCGATTACGTGACCGCCTCCCGCGTGGCCGGTGCCAGTTCGACGCGGCAGATGTTTGTGAATATTCTGCCGAACTGCCTTGCCCCGCTTATCGTGCAGGCGTCACTCGGTTTTTCCAACGCCATTCTGGACATGGCGGCTCTCGGCTTCCTCGGCATGGGCGCCCAGCCGCCAACGCCGGAGTGGGGCACCATGCTGTCCGATGTATTGCAGTTCGCGCAAAGCGCCTGGTGGGTCGTCACCTTCCCGGGCGTGGTTATTCTGCTGACGGTCTTGGCATTCAACCTGATGGGAGATGGCCTGCGCGACGCCCTCGACCCGAAACTCAAGCAGTAGGGGACGAGAGATGGATACAACATTGATTAAAGACGTGCCGGTCGGCAATACGCTGTTGACCGTCGATAAACTGTCGGTTCACTTTGGCAATGAAGGCACGCCGTTTCGCGCCGTGGACCGCATCAGTTATACCGTTAAACAGGGCGAAGTCGTGGGCATCGTCGGGGAATCGGGGTCCGGAAAATCCGTCAGTTCGCTGGCGTTGATGGGCCTCATTGATTTTCCGGGCAAAGTCATGGCCGACCAGCTGGAATTCGGCGGGCAAAACCTGCAGGGCATCAGCGAGAAACAGCGTCGGCAGATTGTCGGCTCTGAAGTGGCGATGATTTTTCAGGACCCGATGACCAGCCTCAATCCCTGCTACACCGTGGGTTTCCAGATTATGGAAGCCATCAAGGTGCATCAGGGCGGCAACAGGAAAACGCGTCGCCAGCGGACTATCGACCTGCTGAATCTGGTGGGTATACCCGATCCCGCCTCGCGACTGGATGTTTATCCGCATCAGCTTTCGGGCGGGATGAGCCAGCGCGTAATGATTGCGATGGCGATTGCCTGTCGTCCCAAACTGCTGATTGCCGATGAGCCGACGACTGCGCTCGACGTCACTATTCAGGCGCAGATCATCGAGCTGCTGCTGGATTTACAGCAAAAAGAGAATATGGCGCTGATGCTGATTACCCACGACCTGGCGCTGGTGGCCGAAGCGGCGCACCACATCATCGTGATGTATGCCGGGCAGGTGGTCGAGACCGGAGAATCCAACGAGATTTTCCGCGCGCCTCGCCATCCTTATACCCAGGCGCTGCTGCGTTCATTGCCCGAGTTTTCGACTGACAAGGCGCGCCTGCAGTCGCTGCCGGGCGTAGTGCCGGGCAAATATGACCGTCCGAACGGCTGTCTGCTGAACCCGCGTTGTCCGTACGCCACCGATCGCTGCCGCAAAGAAGAACCCGCCTTGCAGGGAATGCCGGGCCGCCAGTCCAAATGCCATTATCCGCTGGATGATGCCGGGAGACCAACCTATGACGCTTAATCACACTGTTGACCGGGTTAACACGGTTGAACCGGATAGCACCACAGGAAAACAGCCGCTGCTCAAGGCTATCGACCTGAAAAAACACTACGCGGTAAAAGGCGGATTGTTCAAGCCCGAGCGCACGGTCAAGGCGCTCGACGGCGTGTCTTTCGAGCTTGAACGCGGCAAGACGCTGGCGGTGGTCGGGGAGTCTGGCTGCGGCAAATCAACGCTGGGCCGTCTGCTGACCATGATTGAAGTGCCGAGCCACGGCGAACTCTACTATCAGGGACAAGATCTTCTCAAACCCGATGTGACCGCCGAAAAACTGCGTCGGCAGAAGATCCAGATAGTGTTTCAGAACCCGTACGGTTCCCTGAATCCGCGTAAAAAGGTGGGGCAGATTCTCGAAGAGCCGCTGCTTATCAATACCAAGTTGAGCAGCGCCGAGCGTCGTGAAAAGGCGCTGGCGATGATGGCGAAGGTCGGGCTTAAAACCGAACACTATGACCGTTATCCGCATATGTTTTCCGGCGGCCAGCGCCAGCGTATCGCGATTGCCCGAGGCTTGATGCTGGATCCGGATGTAGTGATAGCCGATGAACCCGTGTCTGCGCTGGACGTCTCGGTACGCGCGCAGGTATTGAACCTGATGATGGATTTGCAGCAGGACCTCGGCCTGTCGTATGTCTTCATTTCGCACGATCTGTCGGTGGTCGAGCATATCGCCGATGAGGTGATGGTTATGTATCTGGGTCGCTGTGTGGAGAAGGGCTCGAAAGAGGCGGTGTTCAACAATCCACGGCATCCTTATACTCAGGCGCTGTTATCGGCTACGCCGCGCCTTAATCCGCACGATCGTCGCGAACGTATCAAGCTGACCGGCGAGCTGCCAAGTCCGTTGAATCCGCCGGTGGGCTGTGCGTTCAATGCGCGCTGCCGCCGGGCCTTTGTCAAATGTACCCAGGTTCAGCCTCAGCTGAAACGGTATGGCGATCAACTTGTGGCCTGTTTTGCCGTCGATCAGGACGAACAGGAAAAATCCGACACTCACGCCTGATTTGCCGCACATCCCGCTGCCGGTCGCTGACTCGACCGGCATTTTCTCTCCTTTTAAGCGCTTTTTAGTCGCTAATCCCGATAAATCTCCGTCAATCGCTTCGTTAAGCAGACTTAACAGGGTTACTGCGCCTATGCTCGCTACCTGCTATTATGCGTTCAGACAGGATTGCAGGGATACTTCATTGGAGAGATATGTTGCGGGTTAGGCGTTCATTAACGATTAAACAGATGGCGGCCGTGTCCGGTGTGGCGCTGGTGACAATCTGCTTTTTTATCGCCATCCAACTTTTTCACTTCGTTGAACAGAGGCGGGAAGACTATGCCCAGCAACTCGAGAATATCGGACATTCCGTTGCCAGACCGCTGTCTCAGGCGGTGCTCGACGTCAATCTTGAAGAAACGCAGCATATTCTCAATACGCTAAGACCGGTCGGCATTCTAAATCGCGCAGACCTTGTATTGCCCAATCAGATCCCGACCTTGCGTACTCATTTTCCGGAGGGGCGTCCGGTTCCGGAATGGGTAATGAAAGGTTTCGACCTGCCGATTAAAGTCACCGTGCCGCTGTATTCTCCGGCGACGACTCAGGATACCGCCCGGCCGCTGGCGTATCTGGTGCTGCAAGCCGACCCTTATCGCATGTTCCAGTTTTTCGTCAGCGCTCTGTCGACGATGCTGACGACCTATCTTCTGCTGGCGCTTATCCTTTCCATTTCAATTAGCTGGTGCATTAATCGGCTAATTGTCAAACCGTTGCGCTCCATCGCCCGCGAACTTGAATCGCTGCCTGAAAGCGAGGTGCACTATCATCAGCTGGCCGCAAGACCGCGCCATCAGGACGATGAACTCGGGATGCTGATCCGCAGTTACAACCGCAATCAGCAACTGCTCGACAAGGCGCTGAAGGCGATGCAGCAAAGCTCCAGCCAGTTTCCGAACGAGGCGCAGTTTATTACCCGTCTCGAGCAGCGCATGCACGGCGCACTGGCGCAAAAAGATTTCCATATCATGCTCATCGGCATCGATAATCTGGGTGAAGGCGAGACGGCGTGCTGCCCGGTTATTTCTGCATTACTCAAGGCATTGCCGGAGCAGAGCCTGCTGGCGCGCCTTGGCTACAACGAATATGCCTTGCTGGTGAGCGAAATCGAACGGCCATTTATGGCGATGCGGCTGGCGAAACAGTTGCTGACGCGCATCAATACGCCGCAATCGAGCGGTGAAACCCAAATGGCATTGCATCCGACCGGCAGTATCGGCATTGCCCAATATTGCGCAGAGCGGGCCGTCAGCGCGCATCAGCTCTTAAGCCATGCCCGAACGGCGCGGCTTTCCGCCCAGCAGCAGGGTAAAAACCAGATTCTGTTCTTTGAACCGGGCCTGACGGCCAAAATTCAGCGCCGAATGCAGCAGGAAAACGAAATCCTTCATGCCATGGAGAAAGACGATTTCACCCTGTTTATTCAACCGCAGCTGAATATGGCGACCGGTGAAGTGGTGGGGGCCGAAGCTTTCTTGCGCCGCAAACTGTGCGACGGCAGTTATGGACTGGAAAGCGACTTTATCGTGGTGGCCGAAGAGATTGGCGTAATGGCGCAACTCGGCTACAAGATGCTGGAACTGGGCTGTCATATTCTGGCGGACTGGCGGCTTCGCGGCATTCATCTGCCGTTGTCGATGAATCTTTCGGGCGTGCAAATCCAGCAGGCAAACTTCCTGCCGGAACTGCGTAGCCTGTTGAGCCGGTATCAGATAAATCATGCCCAGCTGGTGCTGGAAATGACCGAAACGGCGCGTATCGAGAACTGGGAACTGGCGCTCAACGTGCTGGGTGAACTTCGCCAACTTGGTATTTCGGTCGAACTAGACGATTTCGGCCTGGGGTATTCGGGTCTTGAATACCTCGATCGCCTGCGCAATCTGCCGATTGATGCCCTGAAAATTGACCGTCTGTTTGTTGCCACTTTACCCGAAGATGATGCGATGGCCAGCATTGTGGCGTCGATAGCCCGCGCCATGAATATTCAGCTCAAGGCCGAAGGTGTCGAAACGGCGGCGCAGCGTGACTGGTTATTGGCCAATCGTATAAATTTCGGACAGGGATTCCTGTTTTCACCCCCGCTTTCGCAGAGCGATTTTGAAACAAAATTTCTCTTAAATGAAACTTTGGAATATTAACGCTTAACTCCTCGCAAACCCGCTCCAACACTGGCTTGACTTAATATTAAAATTTGTTAAATTTTTTAGCTGAATCCTTTCAGTTCAACTTTTCTAACAACAATGTTTGCCAAACGAAACAATATATTTCCATCCTGTTATGTCGGTGTTATTTTCCGGCTGTCGCTATTCGCCCGACTGCTGTATATGTATGGCGATGTTCCCTTGGATTGCTCTCATGTTTCGTTCCAGCACATTGAAATCTGAGGGGATACTTTCACTACAGGATGGCCGTTAAATGAAAAAAACAATATTCAAGAGTCTCTATTTCCAAGTGTTGACTGCAATCACCCTCGGTGTGTTGCTAGGACACTTTTATCCAGAACTGGGTGCGCAAATGAAGCCGCTGGGTGATGGCTTTGTCAAACTGATCAAAATGATTATTGCTCCGGTGATTTTCTGTACGGTAGTTACCGGTATTGCAGGGATGGAAAGCATGAAGGCAGTGGGTCGCACAGGTGCGATTGCGCTGCTGTATTTTGAAATCGTGAGTACTATCTCGCTGATTCTCGGTCTGATTATCGTCAATATCGTGCAGCCGGGTGCGGGGATGAATGTCGATCCTGCGGCGCTGGATGCCAAGGCGGTCGCCGTTTATGCCGAGCAGGCGCAGTCACAGGGCATTATTCCTTTCCTGCTGGATATCATTCCCGGCAGTGTCATTGGTGCCTTTGCCAGCGGTAACATTCTTCAGGTATTGCTGTTCGCGATTCTGTTTGGTTTCGCCTTGCATCGCCTGGGCGATAAAGGTCAGCTGATGTTTAACTTTATCGACAGTTTCTCGAGAGTTATCTTCGGCATCATCAACATGATCATGCGCCTTGCTCCGCTGGGTGCTTTCGGCGCCATGGCGTTCACCATCGGTAAATACGGCGTTGGGTCGCTGGTACAGCTGGGTCAGCTGATCCTTTGCTTCTACCTGACGTGTGTACTGTTCGTGATTGTCGTGCTCGGACTGATTGCCCGTTTCACTGGTTTCAATATTTTCAAGTTCATCAACTACATCAAGGAAGAGCTGCTGATTGTGCTTGGAACCTCTTCTTCCGAATCTGCGCTGCCGCGTATGCTCGACAAGATGGAGAAACTGGGCTGCAAGAAATCCGTGGTAGGGCTGGTGATTCCAACCGGTTACTCGTTTAACCTCGACGGCACCTCAATCTACCTGACGATGGCGGCGGTGTTTATTGCCCAGGCCACCAATACCCACATGGATATCTGGCACCAGATTACCCTGCTTGTGGTATTGCTGCTCTCCTCCAAAGGCGCGGCGGGTGTGACAGGCAGCGGCTTTATCGTGCTGGCGGCGACGCTTTCGGCGGTAGGTCATCTGCCGGTTGCCGGTTTGGCGCTGATTCTGGGCATCGACCGATTCATGTCTGAAGCGCGTGCGCTGACCAATCTGATTGGTAACGGTGTGGCAACGGTTGTCGTCGCGAAATGGGTCGATCAGCTGGATGAAAAACAGCTGCATGACACGTTGTCCGGTAAAAAATCATTAGCCGCCGACAAGGCCGCGTAATAAATATCCCCCGAATCTAGCCGCTGGAGGCGGGAGTTTTCATACAAAACGGCCTCTTTCAGCGCTAATTTCTGTTTAAATCGACCGGTTGCTTGATGTAACCGGTCGATTTTCTTCATAATAACCTGCTATTTATTCTCCTTTTGAATCTCGAACACCCTTGAGTGATGCAGTTTGTCAGACATCAGAATATTTTCATGGTCGTGCGCGACTTATGCAGAGTAGTGATGTCTAACACAGTGCTACTCTTGCCGTTTTCGTTTTTTGCATTCGAGCTTGCCGCCTTAGGATTAAGGTAAGAGCAAGATTTAATTATTGAAAATTGGATTACCCCGGTCATGTTGAGTCGCCAAAGAAGCGCATTCAAACACTGCGGGTAGAGTTATTATGTAGGGGTTCACATGCAGGGCACCAGAATTCGCTTACTCCTTGGTGGGTTGTTGTTGGCGTCGTCCTACGGCAACGTGCAGGCTGAAGCACTACAACCCGATCCAGCCTGGCAGCAGGGCAAACTGGACAACGGCTTCACCTGGCAATTACTGACTACGCCGCAGCGTCCCAGCGATCGCATCGAACTCAGATTACTGGTTCGTACCGGATCCCTGGCAGAAAATCCGCAGCAGCAAGGCTTCGCGCACTTTTTACCGCGCCTGGCACTCATTCGCAGTGAAGGTTTTACCACTGCCCAGCTTCAATCCTTCTGGCAGCAGGCTATCGATAACCAGCGGCCCATCGCACCGGCCATTACCTCCTATGAATTTACCTCGTATAACCTGAGCCTGCCGAATGGCCGTCCGGATCTCGTTAAAAGCGCGCTGAGCTGGTTGGTCGACACTACCGGCAAAATGGTGATCACCCCCGAGTCCGTGCACGCGGCTTACCAGGCACCGCAAGACCCTATCGATGCCGTTCCGCCCGACGCCTCCGACGTGTGGTGGCGCTATCGCATCAATGGCTCGACGCTGGTAGGACATAGCCCGGACGCCATGCCGGCCAAGGTCGCGAAACCTGCCGATCTGGCCAGATTTTATCATCAGTGGTATACGCCCGACGCCATGACACTCTATGTTGTCGGCAATGTCGACAGCCGCGCCATGGCCGAGCAGATCAACCGTGCCTTCTCTACATTGAAGGGCAGTCGTCAGACGCCGCAGACAATGCCTACGCTATCCGATGTGCCCGCCAGAGCCATGGCAACCGTCGACCCTTCCATCACGCAGGACCGGCTTTCACTGATGTGGAGCATGCCGTGGCAGCCGATTCAGGATTCCCCTGCGCTGAATACCTACTGGCGCAGTGACCTGGCTCGCGAAGCCTTGTTCCAGCATTTGCAGCAGGCATTGAAAACGCCCGCCGAAGAAAAGCAGAGCAAAGAGGGCGGATCGGTGCAACCGGCGCTCGGCTTTGACTGCCGCGTTCAGTACCAGCATGCGCAGTGCGCTATTCGCATGGAGGCCCCACGTGAAGCTATTCAACCCATGCTGAAACGTCTTGCCAACGAGCTGCAAAAAGTACGTGAAAACGGGTTGTCTCAAGCCGAATTCGACACGCTGGTGGCGCAGAAGAAAGACCAGCTGGGGCAGTTATTTGCCACCTATGCGCGTACCGATACGGGCGTGCTGATGAGTCAGCGTTTACGTTCCCAGCAGAATGCTGTGGTCGACATCGCGCCGGAACAGTACCAAAAGCTGCGCCAGACGTTCTTGTCGACCCTGACTCTGCCCGACTTTAATCAGGAACTGAAACAGCAGTTGTCCCATGCGCCTTCCATGTTGCTGGCCCAGCCGAAAGGCGAAGAAGAGCTGAGCGTGAAGACGTTGCAGGACACCTTCGACGCCATCGTGGTTCCCGTTGCGACACCGGCAGAGGCGCAAAACAGCGAGGGAGCCCAGGCCTCCAACGCGCCTGCGCCGACCACACCGGCAACGGCGCAGTAGCAAGCCATCCCTTACCGGCACCGCAGTCACGCGGTGCCGGTTTCACATCGGCAGCGTTATTCCTTTTATTGCCCCTCTTTACAGACCCCGGCAGGGAGTTTTTCCAATAATCGACTAAGCTCATTAAATAATGACGAGGGTTGATATGAATAAAAACATTCTGATTGTCGGTGCCGGATTCTCCGGAGCCGTAATAGGTCGTCTGCTCGCTGAAGAAAACTATAAAGTTACCCTTATCGATTCGCGAAAACATATTGCGGGTAATTGTTATTCTGCCCGCCATAAAGAAACCGATGTATTAGTTCATACCTATGGTCCTCATATATTTCATACCGATAACGAAAAGGTATGGAATTTTGTAAATCGTCATACCAAAATGATGCCTTACATCAATCGTGTTAAAGCAACGGTAAATGGGCAAGTCTTTTCGCTGCCGATAAACTTGCATACGATTAATCAATTTTTCAACACTACCTGTTCACCGGATGAAGCCCGGGCACTCATTGACAGCAAGGGCGACCACACCATCACCGAGCCTGCCTCCTTTGAGGAACAGGCTCTTCGTTTTGTCGGTAAAGAGCTGTATGAAGCCTTCTTTAAAGGCTACACCATCAAGCAATGGGGGCTGGATCCTACTGAACTTCCGGCATCCATTCTCAAGCGTTTGCCCGTTCGTTTTAATTACGACGATAATTATTTCAATCATAAGTATCAGGGAATGCCCGAAGAAGGTTATACCCCTTTAGTCGCCAGTATTCTTGACCATAAAAATATTACCGTCTTGCTCGATACGTCTTTCGATAAAAATACCGCCGATCGCTACGCGCATATATTTTACAGCGGCCCTCTGGATGCCTATTTTGATTTTAAATATGGTCATTTGGCTTATCGAACTCTTGATTTCGAAGAGTTTAGCCAGCAGGGAGATTATCAAGGCACGGCGGTCATGAATTATTGTGAAACTTCCGTACCTTATACTCGAATTACCGAGCATAAATATTTTTCGCCGTGGGAAAATCATGCCGCAACGGTGTGTTATAAAGAATATAGCCGTCTCTGCGGCGACAATGACATTCCCTATTATCCCATTCGACTCGTCGGGGAAATGTCGCAGTTGCAACAGTACGTTTCTCTTGCAAAAGAAGAACCTAACATCACTTTTGTCGGGAGGTTAGGCACGTATCGTTATCTGGATATGGACGTCACTATTGCCGAGGCGATGAATACCGCGCAGGCATTCCTGAGCGCGGTTGAAAGTAATACGCCAATGCCTTCGTTTACTGTCGACGTGGGCTAAATTAGAGCTACAGGGCTTATTCAATCATGCAGGCGCATGCAGCCAGCAAGACATCGCCTCAAGCGGAATGATTGCGCCACGATATTGAATGACCGTGCTGGCGGTTAAATGCCCACGCCGTGCGGCGTCGATTTCGCTGGCGCCGCACAAACGTTTTGCCAGATAACCGGCGCTGAACGAGTCACCGGCGGCGGTCGTATCAATGACCTTGTCTTTATCCAGCTGTACGGCTGGAACATCATGCTCGCCCTGGGCATTGGAAACGATACAGCTGTCCGCTCCGCGTTTGATAACCACTTCACCAACGCCCAGCGCCTGAGTGCGGGCAATGACGTCCTGATAGGGTTGTGCGCCCCACAGCAGGTCTTCATCGTCGAGAGTAAGGAAGGCGATATCGGTGCAGGCAAGCATGGATTGGTAGGCGTGCCTTGCCTGTTCAACACTTTCCCAAAGACGCGGGCGATAGTTGTTGTCGAAAATGACTTTGCCGCCCCGTGCACGACAATCTTGCAGCAGCGACATAAGGCGCTCGCGGTTTTCTTCACTGAGGATGGCGAGGCTGATGCCACTTAGATACAGATAGTCGAATTCGGCCAGTTGCTGGCAAAGGGCTGTTGCATTGGGGCCGTTAAGCCAGTATTTTGCCGCCGCGTCGTTGCGCCAGTAATAGAAGGTTCTTTCTCCGCTGGCGTCGGTTTCAATAACATACAGGCCGGGCAATTTATTCTCGAGGCGTTGAACCAGGTCTGTTTCTACCCCTTCGCGCTGCCAGGCAGCAAGCATTTCGGCGCTGAAACTGTCTGTGCCAAGTGCAGTAACGTAATGCACTTTAAGATCCTGTACATCCACCTGACGCGCGATATAGACCGCCGTATTAAGGGTATCGCCGCCGAAGCCGCGATTTATCGATTCGCCTTTCTGCGAGAGTTCAATCATGCACTCACCAATGACGGCGATATTTTTGGTAGTCATTTTACGGCCCCAGCGATTAGTTGAATTGGGTAAGAGGTAACCAGTCTCTTCGCTCGGGCAATTTCAGTCAATAGTATTAAAACGACGTTTTATTTTTTCCGAGATGCCTCGTATTTTATGCATTTTTCTGTCGTTTTTTACGCCCCGACATGCTTCTCTGGCTAACCGGTTATACAGGGGGCCAAACTCAACTATCTTTAATTAAACATATCAAACAATTGTCTGACAGGAACAAGTCTATGACACGCACTGGAAAAGCGCTGAGCTGGACGGGTGGGATAGTGGTTATTCTGGTCGTTGCTATCGTTATTTTTATAGCGTTGTTCGACTGGAACCGACTCAAGCCCACCATCAACAAGAAAGTAACCGCCGAATTAAACCGGCCCTTTGCCATTCAGGGTGACCTGGGTGTCGACTGGTCGCGTCAGCGTGACGAGGGCGGATGGCGCGCGTGGGTGCCGTGGCCGCATATTCACGCCGAAGACATCGTGCTTGGTAATCCACCCGATGTACCAAGCGACACGCCAATGGTGCATCTTGAGCGCGTCGATGCCAGCCTTGCGCCTCTGGCGCTCCTTAATAAAGAAGTGCTTATCCCGCGTATCTGGCTGAAAAAGCCCGATGCCTCCCTGATTCGCCTTGTCGACGGCAAAAATAACTGGACCTTCAATCTCGCCAATAGCGACAATAAAGATCCCAATCAGCCTCCTTCGGCATGGTCGTTCAAAATGAACGATATCGTCTTTGACCGCGGTCAGATAGATTTCAAGGACGCCACCCTGAAGGCCGATTTCCGTGCCGTTATCGACCCCTTGGGCAAACCTCTGCCATTTACCGAAGTCACCGGCAAGAAGGCGGAGAAAGGCGGCAAGGACGATGACAAACATTACACGCCGGACTACGTTTTCGGCTGGAAGGTGGATGGCAAATACAAGGGCGAGGCGCTTTCGGGTAACGGCAAAATCGGCGGCATGCTGGCGTTGCAGGACCCCAATGCGCGATTCCCGCTACAGGCCGACGTTCGTTCGGGTGATACACGGGTCGTGGTGGCGGGCACGCTGACTGACCCCATGAACCTGGGCGAGCTGGATCTGCGTCTGAAATTCTCGGGGCAAACGTTGTCCGACCTTTACGGGCTGACGGGCGGTTCTGCTGCCACAGACTCCCCCTTATGAAACCGACGGGCATCTCATTGCCAATCTGCATAATGCAAAGGGCGCGAAATTCCGTTACGAAAATTTCAACGGCGAAATCGGCAGCAGCGATATTCACGGCTCGCTGACCTATACCGCCAGCAAACCGCGTCCCGATCTTGAAGGGTCACTGACCTCCAACCAGCTGCGCTTTGCCGACCTGGCACCGCTTATCGGGGCCGATTCCAACAGCGACAAGGCCAAGCGCGGCGAAACCACACGCCAACCTTCGAATAAAGTGCTGCCGGTCGAGAAGTTTGATACCAAAAGCTGGCGGGTGATGGATGCCGATGTGAAATTCACCGCCAAACGCATCGAGCACGGAGAATCACTGCCGATAAGCAATCTGAATACTCATCTGAAACTGAAAGACGGCGATTTGCTGCTGGATCCGCTGCGTTTCGGTGTGGCGGGCGGAAACCTGAATTCAACGGTCAGACTGGAAGGCGATAAATCACCGATGCAGGGGCGTGTCGATATGCACGCACGGGGTTTGCAGCTCAAGCAACTGGTGCCCAACGTGCAGTCGATGAAGAAAAGTCTGGGCCAGCTTAATGGGGACGCCAAGCTGACAGGCACCGGCAACTCGGTGGCGGCGCTGCTCGGCACCAGTAATGGCGAGATGAAACTGCTGATTAACGATGGGGTAATCAGTCGCGGATTAATGGAAATCGCGGGGCTTAACGTGGGTAACTACGTGGTGACTCGCCTGTTTGGCGATGACGAAGTTGCCATCAACTGTGCGGCGGCAGATGTCAATATCAAGAGCGGTCTGGCGCGGCCCAGCCTGCTGGTGTTCGACACCGAAAACGCCGTCATCAACGTAAGCGGTACCACCAACTTTGCCAATGAACGACTGGATCTCTCCATCGATCCTGAGAGCAAAGGGCTTCGCGTATTGACGTTGCGCTCACCGCTTTACGTGCGCGGAACCTTTAAAAATCCCGATGCAGGTGTTAAACCGGGTCCATTGATTGCTCGCGGGGCCGCCGCCGTGGCGCTGGGCGCGATTGTGGCACCGGCCGCGGCGTTGCTGGCGTTGATCTCTCCGAGCGACAACGACTCCAACCAGTGTGGCGCTATCTTGCAAAAAATGAAGGCCGGTAAATAACCGGCCTTCGGAGAGAATACCTTTAGCCCGATGCTTAATGAGGAGGCGGATTCAGGACTGCGCAATTGTGGTCCTGAATCTCTTCCGTCGAGGCAAAATTAAACAGCAACAGATTGCTCTGGCTTGCCAGCAACAGGAAATCCCCGCTTTTCAGACTCACCATCGCCATGCCGAAGTGCCCCATGTTCTCGCGGGCTTCCGGCAGTCCTTCCGCCAATAACCGGAACGCGCCTTTTTCACCCAGTTCAGCCGGGGAAACCTTGCGTGCCATGTACGTGTGGCCTTTCAGACGAGTCGGCAGCGGTTGCCAGCGATAACCAATGTCTCCGGCTTCTTCACCCAGCTGGGTTTTTACGTCGGGCAGCAAACAGGAAATATGGATATGGAACTGGTTCTGGCTACGGCCATATTCGGAGTTGATCGCCAATGAAATGTTGCTGTCATCGATAGGCCTGCCGTATTTATCGACCATGAAATGCCGCGCCTGCCAGGCTTGCTCAAAGTAGTTTGGCGTACTGGTTTCAAGCAGCAACGGGCTTTCGACACCAGTTACGCGCGCCGTAGGCATCAGCAAATATTGCAGCGGCCCGTTCATGTCCTTAAACACCACAAAACCACTTTTCTCGTTCACTTCGATACAGGGATCGGGACGACCATGCTGCTGCTGGTTAGGCACGCACTGCTGACTCACAAAATTCCACAACACGTTGGGATTGGCGGTGGGGCGGAGAAAGTAATAGCCGAGAGCGACAAGAATGAGCAAAACAGGAATCAACGAGAAAAGATAGCGAGGCTTGAAGCGCATACAAGTATCCTTTTGTATCGAGCCGGGCACCGTGTTGCACGATGCCCGGCCTAATAATCAGAGTGACTGGTTGCGAGTTTCCTTTGTCAACAACAGGGCAATCAGGGTGAGTGTTGCCATAGACGCCAGATAAACGCCGACATAAAACAGCCCGTAGTGGGTTGCCAGCCAGGTTGCAATATAAGGCGCAACGGAAGCCCCTAATATTGAAGACACATTATAGGAGAATGACGCGCCGGTATAGCGAACTTCCGTCGGGAACAGCTCCGGCAGCAATGCGCCCATCGGACCAAAAGTCAGGCCCATGACGCTAAAGCCGCACAGCAGGAAAATCATTACCGCCGTGATTGACCCGCCGCTGATGACTGACGGGAACGTCAGGGCAAACAGGATTATCAGCAGTGTAATGCAGATCATGGTCTTGCGACGACCAAACTTGTCTGCCAACTGACCGGCAATCGGCACCATCACACCAAATCCGATCACGCCAATCATCAGCATCAACAGGAAATCATTACGCGCAATGCCCAGGCCGACAGGTTTGGCCGTGGTGCCGTAGCCAAGCGAGTAAACGGTCATGATGTAGAACAGCGTGTAGGTGGCCACCATAATGAAGGTACCCAGCAGGGTTGGCTTCAAATGTTTGCTGAACAGCGTTGCAATCGGCACCTTGACCTGTTTTCCGGCTTTGGCCACTTTGGCGAACACCGGCGTTTCATGCAGGGAAACGCGAACGTACAGACCAATCAGCACCAGAACGGCAGAGAGCAGGAAAGGCACACGCCAGCCCCAGTCGATAAACTGCTGTTCGGTCAGCAACCACGAGAGCAGCAGGAACATGCCGTTGGCAAAGAAGAAACCAATGGGCGCACCCAACTGCGGGAAAGAGCCGTACAGCGCACGCTTTTTCGGCGGGGCATTTTCTGTGGCGAGCAACGCGGCACCGCCCCATTCGCCGCCGAGGCCGAGGCCCTGACCGAATCGGGCAAGCGCCAGCAGCAGCGGAGCAAATACGCCGATAGTATTGTAGGTCGGCAGCAGGCCGATAACGACAGTGGAAATCCCCATCGTGAGTAGCGAGGCGACCAGGGTCACCTTGCGGCCTACGCGGTCACCAAAGTGACCAAAGAGTGCGGAGCCGATAGGGCGCGCGATAAAGGCAATGGCGAAGGTCGCCAGAGACTGTAGCGTGGCCGCAGTAGGATCGCCCTGAGGGAAGAAAATGTGCGGGAAGACAATGACTGCCGCCGTCGCATAGATATAAAAATCAAAAAACTCGATGGCGGTACCGATCAGGGAAGCGATGATAACTTTGCCGCGAGAATTTTGGCTGACGAGTTCCGCGTCGGCCTCGAGTTCTGGGGTGATGGTGGCTTGCATAAGTGTTTCTTATTGGTTTTTTATGTAAATTGATTTGTTTAAAAAAATCATCTTAAGCACTGCCATGGGGAGTTTCAACACGCCCCGACGCCCCAAAATCAGGCAATTCGGCTGAATTGGGAGATTCACCCATAAACAGCGGGGATAGGCAGTCATAAGTTTGTCGAATGATTTATTTTCAGAGTAACATTCTGTAAAAGAGTGAAAGAAAAGTGAGCGGGGTAGTGAGTTGTTCTAGGTTTGGCAAAGCGGGAGTGCATAAATCAGAATTAAACGCTGCTTTAAGGGCTTATTTTTAGAGTTAAATGCCAGCAAGCGGGCGCTCACTGGCATGAAGGGATGGCTTACGCCTTGGCGACATCGTTGCCTTCATCGATTGGCGGGTCATCGCTGTAGCGTGCCGTGGCAATCCAGGCGGCGCAGAACAGGGTGAGTCGCGCAAAGAAATAGAAGAAGGCCATCAGCCCGATGACAGAACCAAAGGCCGCGCCGGAAGGCGAACTGGCCAGACGTGGCAGCATCATGGTCATAATGAATTTGATAACCTCAAAACCAATAGCCGCAATGAGCGTACCACGGAACAGCGCCTTCCTACGTGGCTTGTGGCGCGGCAGAATCCAGAAAATCCACAAGAACAACAGATAGTTGGCAGCAACGGAAATCGCAAGGGTAATGATGGTCATCGCCGGACGCAGCCATTCAAGATGGCTTAACCCCAGAGCATCGACAATGGTTTCCTGCGCCGAACCTGCGATCGAGGTCAATGACAACGTGATAATCAACGCCAGCACCAGACCAATCAGCGAGATAAAATCGCGCAGATAGCGCTTGTAGATTTTCTCTTCGTCTTTCGGATTACGTTCCCACACGTCGCGCGACTGTGCACGGATAGCCTCGCGCAAATTGCCCATCCAGCTAATTCCGGAGTAGAGCGCAATCACCAGACCCGAAAGCCCTACGGCGGTTCGTTGCTGCACGGCGGTGTTGACCGTACTCTTCAACGTGGTTTCGCCAGATTAGGATCGCTGATGCTATTCACAATCTTGCTGATGAGTTCGGTCAGCAGATCGGGATTCGAGGCAAGCACGAAACCGACGGCCGCAAATGACACCATGAGAATCGGAATAAGCGACAGAAACGAAAAATAGGTAATGGCAGCGCCAAACTGACTGCCCAACCGGTCATTGAAACGCTCGGTGGCGCGCAGCAGATGTGCAACCCAGTGCCAGGCCTGCACGCGTCTAACGGTGCGAGAAATGCCCGTCACCGTTGAGTCCACGGTTTCGTTGCCGGTCTTGATGTTAATCAACGGTTTGTTGATGTCCGGTTTGGCCGGTCGTTCTTTCGTGGATGTCGGCATGAATCCCCTCAGTCCTTATCGTTATGTATGTCCAAACTTCAAGTATAGTCATCATCTGCTTCGATGACCCGTAAACAGGCAATGTGATGCCATAAAAAGCTTATGCTATATAGGCTTGCATAATCTCTGCTAACCAGTCCATAAAGATTTTGACGCGGCGGGAGAGGTGTCGGCGATGCGGATAAACCAGTGAAACGGGCATGGGCGGCGGTAAAAAAGGCACAAGAATTGGCACCAGTTGGCCGCTCGCAAGATAAGGCTGCATGCCGATTCTGGGTGCCTGGATAATGCCAAGACCCGACAAACAGGCGACGGTATAGGTTTCTGTGCTATTTACCGTCACGGCACCGCCGCTTTTAGCACGTTTAAGCTCTTTGCCCTCGAGATATTCGAATTCGTTACCCCGGCTGCGCAGAGTGTGATCGTAATTGACCATTGCGTGATGGGTGAGCTGATCGGGATGGTCGGGCGTGCCGTAGCGTTGAAGATAACCGGGGCTGGCGCAGTTGATCATGCTGAGTTGGCCGAGTGAACGCGCTACCAGCCCCGAATCTTTCAGCTGTCCGATGCTGATGACGCAGTCGAACCCCTCGCGCACCACGTCAACCCGATGATCGCTGCTGCTCAGTTCGATTTCCAGCGCAGGATAGCGATTCAGAAACTCGCTCAGGCGGGGCAGAACCAGCTGCGTTGCCAGCGTGAGCGGCATATCGACGCGCAGTTTGCCGCTGATGGTGGTCGGATTGGATTGAAACATCGACTCCAGCTCTTCCACATTGGCCAGCAGTTCTTTGCATCGCTCGTAAAAAACCTGCCCATCCTGCGTCAATTGCACCCTTCGCGTGGAACGATGCAGCAGTCGCGCGGACATTCTGGCCTCAAGCTGTTGTACAAGACGTGAAACACTGCCCTTCGGCAGCCCGAGACTTTCGGCGGCACGTGTAAAATTATTTAGCTCCGCAACGCGAACAAAAACCTGCATTGATTGAATTTTATCCACATTTTCCCCGTTGAAGCCCTTGATTGTTGCTGGTTTGGAGACAGTGAAACTCATTTTAGACTATTTATCATTCTGCTTGCGTCTAATAGGCTATTTATTAAACAACAGCGCAACCCAGGAGTCTGAAAATGAGCAATAAAATCGCATTAGTGACCGGCGGCAGCCGTGGATTGGGTAAAAACGCCGTACTTAAGCTGGCAGAACAAGGTATTGATATCATTTTGACTTACAACACGCAGCACCACGAAGCCGAAACGGTGGTGCGCGAAATCGAGTATATCGGTGCCAAGGCCGCCGCCTTGCAGCTCGATGTCTCCAACAGCCAAACTTTTGACAGTTTTATAGAAAATGTGAGATCTACTTTGGCGAAGATCTGGGAGCGCGATAATTTCAATTTTCTGGTCAACAATGCCGGGATAGGTATTCATGCTTCTTTCGCCGATACCACGGAAGCGCAGTTTGACCTGCTGATGAATATTCATCTCAAGGCGCCGTTTTTCCTGACCCAAAAACTGCTGCCGCTGATTGCCGACGGCGGGCGCATTCTCAATGTCTCCTCCGGCCTGACGCGTTTTTGTCTGCCGGGCTACGCGGCCTATTCGACAATGAAAGGCGCGATGGAAGTCTTGACCCGATATCAGGCCAAAGAGCTGGGCGCGCGGGGTATCGCCGTCAACATCTTGGCACCAGGTGCCATCGAAACCGATTTTGGCGGCGGAACCGTACGCGACAACGTGCAGGTTAACCAGTACGTTGCCAAAAATACGGCGCTGGGCCGCGTCGGTATGCCGGACGATATCGGCGGCATGATCGCCATGTTGTTAAGCGAACACAGTGGATGGGCCAATGGTCAGCGCATCGAGGCATCCGGCGGCATGTTCCTGTAGAAAAATGCGTCAAAAATGAGTCTTAAAGAGTATAAATTTTGACCGGAGTCACAGACTCCGGTATCTTAACCATTCTGTGCGGTTTTTAGGCACATCGTTATTCTCGTTTTACCCAGTTGAACGTAATTTATTCAGCGCTTTTACCTCATTTATTTCGTCTTCCAATTCAAGTTATTGCGAGCTTTTGTGCTGTTTTAGGCAAGGTTTTGCGTGAATAATTGGTTAATTTTTTCTCATAACTATGCCATTATCATAATATTTGATTTATTAAATTTATTATCGCGTAAGTGACAACAATGTTATGTTAGTTACGTAGATTGGTATTTTTTGTTAAAAATAACCACTAGGTTAGTGTGGAAAACGCAGGCCGCTTTTCAATACTCCCCGTATTAAAAGATGAAGCCGCCTTGAAACAAGGAACGTTGGGTTTTTCACCTGCTTTAGCTAAACAGTGAGAAGTTAACCATGAAAAATCGACTATCCGGTGCTTCGGGCTTGGGCCTGATGGCGCTGTCCAAACACGCGGCAGCGGCGGAAAATAAAATCGTTGATGTTGTCCTGATAGGTGGCGGAATTATGAGCGCGACCCTGGGCACGTATCTTCAGGAGCTGGAGCCTGACTGGTCGATTAATATGTATGAACGACTGGATAGCGTGGCCGACGAAAGTTCCAATGGATGGAATAACGCCGGTACCGGTCACTCTGCGCTGGCAGAAATGAATTACACCCCTGAAAAGGCCGATGGCTCGGTCGATATCTCCAAAGCGGTGGATATCAATGAAGCCTTCCAGATTTCACGTCAGTTCTGGGCCTCGCAGGTCGAGAAGGGCGTGCTGGGCGAACCACGCTCCTTTATTACCAGCGTGCCGCACATGAGCTTTGTGTGGGGCGAGAAAAACGTCGAATTCCTGCGTAAACGCCACGCGGCGCTGCAAACCAGCACCCTGTTCCGCGGCATGGAATATTCGGAAGACCCGGCACAGATTGAAAAGTGGATCCCGCTGGTGCTCGAAGGGCGCAAGCCGGGCGAGAAGATTGCCGCAACCCGTATCGAGAGCGGCACCGACGTCAACTTCGGCGCGATTACCCAGCAGCTGGTGGAATCTCTGCGCAAGAAGCCCAATTTCAGCCTCAATCTGGGCCATGAAGTCAAAAATATCAAACGTAATGCCGACAAAACCTGGACTGTGACGTTCGCGCACACCAAAGGCGGTCGCGAGATTAACGTGACTACGCGCTTTATCTTTATCGGCGCAGGCGGCGCATCGCTCACCTTGCTGCAAAAATCCGGTATTCCTGAAGCGGCACGCTACGGCGGTTTCCCGGTCGGTGGCGAGTTCCTGGTGACGGATAACCCTGAAATTGTCAAACGTCACGAAGCCAAGGTTTACGGCAAGGCCTCCGTTGGTGCGCCACCGATGTCTGTTCCGCATCTGGATACACGCGTGCTGGACGGCAAAAAAGTGTTGCTGTTCGGACCGTTCGCAACCTTCTCCAGCAAATTCCTGAAAAATGGCTCGCTGTGGGATCTTTTCGGGACTGTTAACCTGCACAACATCTTCCCGATGGTGCGCGTGGGGCTGGATAACTTTGACTTGGTCAAATACCTGATTAATCAGGTTATGCTCAGCGAAGAACAGCGCCTTGAAGCCCTGAAAGAGTACTTCCCGGCGGCCAAAAAGCAGGACTGGCGTCTGGTTGTAGCGGGTCAGCGCGTTCAGATTATTGAAAAAGACGGCAAGCAGGGCGGCGTTTCTGCGTCTCGGCACCGAAGTTGTGACCTCGCAGGATGGCTCGATTGCGGCATTGCTTGGCGCGTCACCGGGTGCATCGACCGCAGCGCCTATCATGCTGCAACTGATGGAAAAAGTGTTTAAAGACAAGATGGCTACGTCGGAATGGCAGAGCAAAATTAAAGAGATGATCCCGTCTTACGGCCAGAAGCTTAACGGCAACGTCGCGTTGACCGAAAGCGAGATGAGCCGCACCAGCCGTATTCTCAAGCTGAACAGCTCGCCAGGTCAGGCCGTGGTGGCGCAGCCCAAGGTGCAGAGTGTAGAGCAGGAAGCCGAACAGGAAGCGTTAACATCTTGATTCTTCGCGCTTAAGCGAGAGGAAGGGTAAAAGGGGAGCCTGCCAACATGGGCTCCCCTTTTTTGTTATTTTCCGAGAGTTTGCTGATAAACCGACATATGCGTATGGGCAGCGTTCACCAACGGCGTCGTTAGTCCGGCTTTTGCCGAGATAGCAACCAGATCGCCCAGAATCTGTTCCGCCTCGACCGGCAGTCCCTGAATCATATCGCGATACATTGACGTGGTTTGCACCGACTGCGGATTCGACAACTCTTTTATGGTGTTTTCCTTAACGTGCGGGCGCTCCTGGTATCCGCCAGCGACCACAATCGATACCACTTCTTCCACAAACGCCTCGATAAATTGCAGACCGCCTGCGGCACGGGAAACCTGTCCCATGTTGCCGCGCATCAGGCAGGCTATGCCGCCGACGCTCGCAAGAAACAGCCACTTTTCCCACATTTCGCTGACGATGGCTTTCGACAGTCGCGCCGTGATACCCACATTTTGCAAAAGCGCATCGACCTGCACGATGCGCGTTGTCCGCTCGCCGCTAACCTCGCCGTAAATCAACTCGTTCAGGGCGGTCATCTGATGAACCTGTCCCTGTTCGTCCAGCGTGGCGTTGATTCTGCACAGACCACCCAGTGCGCGATGATGTCCGAAACGTTTCTGAATAATCGCCAGATGCTGCATGCCGTTAAGCACGGGTAAAATCATCGTCTGTTCGCCGACCGCAGGCGCAAACTCTTCAAGCACGGTGTCGAGAGAGAAACCCTTCACGGTGAGGATGATGAGGTCAAACGTCTCGTTCAGTTCCGAGGCCAGCAATAACGTCGGCTGCACCGAAAAACGGCCTTCGGGCGTCTGTACCTGTAAACCCGCTTTCTTCAGCGTTTCGGCACGTTTTTCGCGTACCAGAAAGGTCACGTCCTTGCCGGCCTGCGCGAGACGCGCCCCGTAATATCCGCCGGTTGCGCCCGCGCCGACTACCAGAATTCGCATGCTGATTTCCTTAAATGTCAGGTGAAAAACTGTGCTTCAACATAGGACCAAGGCAGGTTGCCAGTCAATCCGAAAGCAGGCCTTTACGACTTTTTGCCAATACACCGCACAGCAGCGCCGCGACGAAGAGAGAGGGCAGGGTCGCGCCAAGATTGGGATAAAACTGGGCAATCACGTGGTAGGTTGCGATGCCGAGTATCCAGGCCGTCAGCGAACGGCCATCGAGAGAGCGGGTTGTCGGCTGGCGGCGACCCAGCACAAAGTAGTTCATCAGCACCACACCAAACAGCGGTGCAAAGACCGAACCTATCAGCAGCAGGAAGTTCTCGTAGCGTGCAAGCGGAACGCCCCAGGCTATCAGCGTGCAAATCAGGCCAATCATTGCGGTGAGTTTGCCGATACCAACGGGCAGCAGCGTGCCGGTCGACAGGGCGGCGGAGTGGATATCGGCGAAGGTATTTTCATGCTCGTCGACAAGAATCAGCAGCAGCGGAATGCCGAGCGCGACGCCGGAAAGCGCCAGCAGCAGCGCGTTACTGTCCTGCGAACTCACGAAGGCCAGCGTGTAGGCCGCACCCAGCGCCATCATCCATAGACTGCCGAGGAAGAAACCGCAGGCGGTGCCGAAAAAGTTTTGCCGAGAAGAACGGCCAAAACGGGTGTAGTCGGACACCAGCGGCAGCCAGGAGAGCGCCATCGACACGACAATGTCGCAGGCCAGGGCAAATGGCATGCTGCCGTCACCGGCCTTGTGCCACAGCGCGGTCAGCGAAGTCTGTCTGAACAGGTTGATGCTCAGCCAGGCGCAACTGGCAATCAGCAGCCAGATTCCCCAGCGGCGCAGCACCACACGTATGAATGCCAGCGGACCACATACCGCCAGCAGCGTCGCGACAACGCCGAAAACCAGAGTCCAGAGCGTCGGGTTGGCCCATAGACTCTGTTCGCCCAACGCCTGCTTTGCCAGCAGACTCGCCGCGTCGCGCATGACCACAATCTCGAACGCGCCCCAGCCGATCAGCTGCAAAATATTAAACAGGGCGGGCAGTGCGATGCCTTTCCTGCCAAGGCTGAGGGTCAGGGAAGACATGGACGACATGCCCGTCTGTCCGCCAATCAGGCCGACCAGAGCCAGTAAAATCACGCCAATCAACGTGCCGGTAAAAATCGCCAGCAGCGACCCCGCCATTCCCAGACCGGGCGCAAGAATGGCGCCCGCCTGAAGGACCATGAGGCCCATTCCGAGTGAAAACCACAGCGAGAACAAGTCACGCCAACCCAATACGCGGCCCTGCGCGGAAACAGGCTCGGAAGGAGTATAAATACTATTGTTTTTCATGGGGTTAATATCGTCAGTAAGTCGTGCGCTTTTTATACCACACTTAGCACGGCGGTGTGATGAAGGGCGCACTTTTTACCCGTTTTATCTGTCGCCGGAGAGGGAATGTCACGCCTGCCGAGGGGAAGGGCGATAGCACCGCTGTCCGCAAACATCCGCCAAAATGCACTACGCTTTGTATTTACGATGTTTTCCTTACGGACCGGGGCGGGACTGCCCTCGATGACCCCCAGGATATGAGAGGCGTATATGTTGTACCGTCGTTTTGAACGGATGATTGATGTTTTTAAAACACCGCCTGACCAGGCGGCACCCGACAAAGTCTGGCCCTTCTATTTCTATTATCTGAAACAGGTGTGGCCCAGCTTTCTGGCTTTGCTGGTCGTGGGGCTGATTGCCTCGTTGATCGAAGTGTCGCTGTTTAGCTATCTCAGCACCCTGATTGATCTGACGCGCACCAGTTCCGCGAATAATTTCTTTAGCGAGCATGCTGGTGAACTGCTGTGGATGGCGGTGGTGGCGCTGATTATGCGGCCGATATTCATCGGGCTTCACGACTTGCTGGTGCATCAGTCCATCAGCCCGAGCATGACCAGCCTTATCCGCTGGCAGAATCACAACTATGTGCTGCGCCAGAGCCTGAACTTTTTTCAGAACGATTTCGCGGGACGTATTGCCCAGCGCATTATGCAAACCGGTAACTCGCTGCGTGATTCGGCGGTGCAGGCGGTCGATGCCATCTGGCACGTGGTGATTTATGCGGTGAGTGCGCTGGTGCTGTTTGCTGAAGCCGACTGGCATTTGATGATCCCGCTTATTGCCTGGATTGTGCTTTACGGCCTGTGCCTGTGGTTCTTCGTACCGCGAGTGAAGGCCCGCTCGGTCGTGTCTTCGGAAGCGCGCTCAAAACTTATGGGCACGATTGTGGACGGCTATACCAATATCGCGACCCTGAAACTGTTCGCCCACACTTCTCTCGAGCAAAACTACGCGCGTGAAGCGATCACTGAACAGACACACAAAACACAAATGGCGGGTCGGCTGGTGACGAGCATGGACGTCACTATTACCACGCTGAATGGTTTGCTGATTGTCGGCACTACCGGTCTGGCGCTGTGGTTGTGGACACAATCGCTGATAAGCGTCGGGGCCATCGCGCTGGCGACCGGTCTAGTGATTCGTATCGTCAATATGTCGGGCTGGATCATGTGGGTGGTAAACGGCATCTTCGAAAATATCGGTATGGTGCAGGATGGTCTGCAAACTATCGCCCAGCCGGTGACCGTGACCGATAAACCGCAGGCTCCGCGTCTGAAAGTGAGTCAGGGTGGCATTCGCTTCGAACAGGTCAATTTCAACTATGGTAAAAGTCGCAGCGTCATCAGTGGACTGGATCTGACCATTCGCCCCGGCGAAAAGATTGGCCTGATTGGTCCTTCGGGCGCAGGGAAATCGACGTTGGTCAATCTGCTGCTGCGTCTTTACGACCTCGACGGCGGCCGCATCCTCATCGACGAGCAGGATATTTCTCAGGTCACGCAGGAGAGTCTGCGCGCGCAAATCGGCATGATCACTCAGGACACGTCGCTGCTGCACCGTTCGATTCGCGACAACCTGCTGTATGGTCGTCCGAATGCCAGCGATGAAGAGCTGAATAATGCGATTCTACAGGCGCGGGCCGACGAGTTTATTCCGCTGCTTTCGGACCCGCAGGGGCGAATGGGGCTGGACGCGCATGTCGGCGAAGCGCGGGGTAAAACTCTCCGGCGGTCAGCGCCAGCGCATCGCGATTGCGCGCGTGCTGCTGAAAAACGCGCCGATTCTTATCATGGATGAGGCAACGTCGGCGCTGGATTCCGAAGTGGAAGCAGCCATTCAGGAGAGTCTGGAAACCCTGATGACCCATAAAACGGTGATTGCCATTGCCCACCGCCTCTCGACCATTGCCAAGATGGACCGATTGGTGGTGCTGGATCAGGGAAAATTGTCGAGATTGGCAGCCACGGCGAGCTGCTGGCGCAAAACGGCCTGTACGCGCGCCTGTGGCAGCATCAGACCGGAGGTTTTGTCGGGATGCCCTGACTGTTCAACTCATCAGGGCTGTTCCTGACGATAAGGCAGCGCGTCGCGGGCTTCGATAGCCCAGGCGCGCACGCCTTCCCGCTCCTGCTGCAAATACTCTTCCACCGCACTGCGCAATCCGGGATGGCGCAGATAGTGCCACGAGTCGGTCAGTACCGGCTCGAATCCACGAATCAGTTTATGCTCACCCTGTGCGCCGGCATCGAAACGCGCCAACCCTTTGGCGAGAACGTAGTCCATACCCTGATAGAAACAGGTTTCGAAATGCAGCCGGTCGAATTCGGCGAGGCATCCCCAGTAACGTCCGTAAAAGGTGTCGCCACTGACCAGACTCAACGCCATCGCGACAGGTTGCCCCCGCTGCTCGGCCAGCACCACTTGAAGATTTTCCGGCATCCTTTCGGCGAGCAGAGAGAAAAACGCGCGGGTCAGATAAGGGTCGCGGCCGCGAATGTAGTAGGTATTGGCGTAACAGGCGTAGATAAAGTCCCACTGCGTTTCTGAAACCTGCGCGCCGTCGAGCCAGCGAAATTCGAAGCCCTGCGCGACGACCAGCTGGCGCTCTTTGCGGATCTGCTTGCGCTTGCGGGAGGTCAGCGTATCAAGGAAATCCTGAAAATCGCGATAGCCGCGATTGTGCCAATGATATTGGCAGCCCAACCGGTGCAGCCAGTCGGACGCTTCGCCCAGAAGCTGGTTATCGCGGCTGTCGGTAAAATTGATGTGCGCGCTCGAGAGGTTCTGCCGCTCGAGAAAATCGGGCAGCGCCTGTAGCAGTTTTTGCGCCGCGTCGGGCGCACCGAGCAGCCGTCTGCCGCCGACCGGACTAAAGGGCGCAGCGCCCAGCCATTTCGGATAATAGGGAATACGCGCGCGATAGCAGGCATCGGCCCACGCGTGGTCGAAAACATATTCGCCCGAGGAGTTGCTTTTGCGGTATCCGGGCACTGCGGCAAGCACTTTTCCGTTTTCTTTCCACAGCAGGTGCGCGCTTTTCCAGCCGGAGTCCGGTCCCAGCGATCCGCTGTCTTCCAGAGCGGTGAGAAAAGCGTAACGAAGGAAAGGTTGTCCGGCAGGAACCAGCGCATCCCACTGCTCGGCAGTCAGTTCGCCGAGATGCGCAAGGGACGTTAACGACATAGAGTTTCCCCGAAGAAAAGCAGCAAGAACCTTAGAGCATCGAATTCTGGCCGCGATACGTCAACCTCTTTTTACTCGCCATACTTAGGGGCAGGTCAGTGTTGCGGTGAGAGTAGCGCGATATTTTCCGGGGGCAGCATTCTCGCCGACCTCCAATGTCAGCGGAATATCGCCCAGCCTGCGCGACGTTTTCCATGAATTGGTCGCGGAGACAAAATTCTGGGGCACGCTGATGTCCATTGCCGCGTCATTATTTAACCGCAAATGACCCCGTCGCATGGAAGACGAGGTTATCTCCACGTCGCCCTCGCCGTCGTATTGCAAGAGTTGATGATAGGTTTGGTTTACGGCGACCGGCCCGAAGGAGAGGTAATCAGGCGTCAGCCTTACCGCACATATTTCGGGTGAAGGTAGGGTGATATCTCGGACCATCAGGCTCTTTTCAACCGCATCATTTTTAATCAGCATGGTGATATCGATATGCAGCTGCTGGGGGCTTTTACAGGCATTGATAATTTCGCCTGTCAGGATAATGCGCGGCTGTACGCGCTCGTTTGGCATGTGCGGACTTAGCCAGTGACTGTTCTCCTGACCTAACTTGTTGACGTGCTGATCTTTAAAGGTACCCAGGCTTCGCCATCCAATAATCAGGTTTCTGAATTTCACACAGTCTGCCCGCAGCGCGGTTTGAGCAAAATAAAGTTTATAATCACCCGTGAGCACAAGACCCGGAACTTGCTGTTCCTCGTCGATAACGGTTTTGCTCTCACCTCCGATATACATTTCGGCAGCCTGTGTTTCAGATATCAAAATAAATGAAGTTAGAATGCCAAGAAAGTCATAAATAATGCTTTTATATTTTATTTTTTTGAGCGTTATTATTTGCATAAATCCCTCTATTATTAATTAATATAAATTTTATGGCACTCGGGCAGACGTTTTAAGCTGAAAATTTACAAGATTATGGGCAAGTCAAAGTCGCAGTGAGAATAGAAGCGTATTTTCCCGGCTTGGCATTTTTCGAAGCTTTTAACGTGAGAGGTATTTCGTCTTGACGGATATTAGGCGATATATTGTTCCAGTGATTGCCTAGAAAATGCGGCGTATCGGTTGTGACTTTCAGTTCTTGTGAGCCGCCTAGATAAAGCGTGCCGGGCGCGACCAAATCAGAAGACGTGATCTGGACATAACCATCATTCACTAATTCATTGTCGATAATGACAAGCTTCTGTTCGGAGGTTCCCCCGGCAGGGACATTGCCGAAATTAACCGTTTCGGGTATGTACATCCAGCATTTTTTCTGGGCAACAATATGCATCTTATCCGCTCGCCAGACTATCGTGGTGCCCGGACCCGAAGAACTATCCGTAGAGTCGGCCCACACTTTCAACGTGACATCTTCATCTGTATTACAGTTGTTGATTATTTTGCCCTCAAGCCTGGCACTCTGCATAACCTCGGGTGAGTTGTATCTTTGCTGGCTGGTGATTTCGCCAAAATTGCCAATATTCACGGCACGGTAATCTTCATCCGACCAGGAAATGTAACCGCTCTCAAGCGCCAGGCAGTTTTTAAGCCTCGCGTCACTTTTGCTTACAGAATCGTCAGTTCCTGCTTTATTCACCTCTGCGTGCAATCGAAACGCCGTGAATTCAAATACTGAAGAGTGACTATTGCCTGCAGGAATTCTCGTGCTGTTCTCCATAGCGTTTTGCTTTATCTCGGTGGCAAATCCCCTCATTGGAAATCCACAGGCTGTTATATGAAATAATAACGTCAGGATTTTTATCGGCCTATTTTTGTCTTTAATCTTTATGGGTTTCATCGCGTTTATCCGCTTTTAAAAAAGCTGAAAAATAAATGCCGAGCCTCGATACGAGGCCCGGTATAATAAAACTCTTCAAAGAGTTGTTAGCTATAAGTCACGGTTAATGTGATAGGCACGCTTACCTTGCCGGGTTTGACATCGGCTGCTGTACTAATCAGGCCTGCCGTAAACGTCAGTATCTGATCTTTGGTGGGTTTCAGTGAATAGGTGGCATCACCCTTGGGTTCGATAGCCGCAGGAGTGTTTCCACCGCTAATGGTCACCGCAACGCCTTGCGCGGCACCTGAGCCTGTAGCATTGGCGAAAGCTTTGCTGTTTACCGTATCGGCCGTGCCTGAAACGTTCACCACGGCGTTTTTGACCAGTTTGCCGCAATCTTTCAAATTCAGGGCAAAATCTTTGGCACCTACCGTTTTTCCGGCCGTGGCACCAAAGGCAATACTACTGAAATCACCGAGATGTAGCTCGCTGTTGCCGCGCATATCCAGTTCACAGGTATTCTCTTTGATTTCGGCGGTAACCGTTAATACGGTTGAATTATTTGCAGCCTGGGCGCCGCAGCAGGTCGCCAGCAACGTGGCGGCAACAATACTCAGGGTGGCTGTTTTTGGGGTAAGACATGACATGGTTAGATTTCTCATTGATTGAGGGAGTGAAAATGCAGCCAGTTTTCTGGCCGCGTGAATAAAATTTTGGGTGGCGTTAACGGCACACCGCCCGGGTCCGTACCAGAGGTTGCTGGAGGGCATCTTTTGGCAGGTGATAATTCACCGTACAGCGGCGATCGGCGGTATTGCCCCATCGGACGTCAAGGGTGCCGGTCAAGGGAAGGCCGGTCAGGTAAACCTGCCCGTCGTCGCCGACGAGGCTTGTGTTATCGCCGGCAGAAACCGTGCTGCCAAAGGGCAGAGGTTGACCCTGATGAGTCAGACTCATTAATACGCGAACACCGGTGCGGGCCTTGAAATCGGCGCGAACGACTGCGCCTTCGGTGGGCACGACGCTCGCGACCACGTTGTCGAGGTCGGTATGGTCATTGAGCTGATTGATGTCGAGCGCGATACGGTTTTCCTGATAGTCACTGGCGTAAGGCACAACGGTATATCCTCGCCAGTCGGTATGAATCCCGCTGCCGGTTCTCGATCCCGATGCCTGTTGCGCCCGGCGCGGCGACCAGTACGTTGGTGCGCCCGAGCGACTGACCCAGCGTCAGCCCATCGGCATGCCACACTGCGCCGCCCGAAAAGCCGTAGCTCTCCTGATGATGATAGGCTCCGTAGCTGTAACCGGCGTTGGCGCTGCCGTAGGTACCGTTGTAGTCCAGCCCCGCATTGCCGCTGTCCCCGCCGTGACGGTCGTAACCCTGCGAGACATTCCAGCTCAGGTTATCTTCTGTCAGCGCATTGCCGCTCAATCCCGCCTGATGGGTAAAACTGCCATCATTGTTGCGGCTGGTGTTGTAGTTGGCCCAGAGGGTGTGGTGCGGCGATGTGCTGTCACCGTGGGGCAGCCAGGCGTCCAGCGGTACGGAAAATGAAACAAACACGGCTTTGTCCGCTTCCGGCTGTCCGCCGATGCGGCTATAACCCAGAGACAGGTTGTAGCTCACGGCACCCAAAACGTTGCTGTAGCCTGCTCGCAGCGCGCGGGTTGCCGCATTGCTGTGCCAGTAGGTTTGATGTGTTGCCGTGATATACAGCGAGCCAAAATCGCCCAGCGTCTGTGAAATATTGATTTCCAGGCTGGCGCGGCGACTGTTGTAAAGGTTATAGAAATCGATAAAAGGCCGCTTGATGGGCAGGCCATCGGCACCCACGCGGTCGTCGTCGTAACGCCAGCCGGACATCGACTTCAACGCCGTTTCATCCAGCGTATGAAACCCCTGCGTGGAGTACCGATACCCTGCCAGCTGGAAGGTCGTACCGGTGGCAACCAGCGAGCGTCCGTAAAGAAAACGTACGGATTGGCCCTGATGACGGCTGCCGTCGTTCAATATGCTGTCGGCCTGCGTTACGTCCACGGAGACCGCGCCCCAGTGGCCCAGATTCATTCCCGTACCCAGCAGCGCCGCCTGATAGTGACGGGCAAGCTGGATACCGCCATAGGCAGTCACGTTGTGCGGCAGTCCCCACAGCAGCGAAGCCTGCATAAATTTGGGGTTGGCATAGCGATCGCTGTTACTGCGATAAGTCCCCGTCACAAGCGCATAGCGCAGATGTCCCTCGCGCTGCAAGACGGGCAGGGAGGAATATGGCACCACAAAGTGTGCGACGTGCCCCTCCGCTTCGGTGACGGTGACCTCAAGATCGCCACCGGCAGATATCGAATACAGGTCATTGATTTCAAAAGCACCCGGCGCAACAAATGTCTGATAAATCATATTGCCGTTCTGGCGGATTTCGACTTTTGCATTGCTGAAAGCCACCCCTTTGACCGCAGGCGCAAATCCGCGCTGGGTATCGGGATACATATTGTCGTTGCTGGCGATTTTGATGCCGCGAAACGACAGCGAATCAAAGACGTCGCCACCGGTGAAACTGTCGCCCAGCAACAATTCGCTGCGAAAGGGAATAATGGTTCGTTCTATATAGGTATCAATGTGTTGCCAATGGCTACTGTGACCCAGTTGGCTTTGATAGTCGCTCCAGTTGCTGTTGTCGCGCAGACGCCAGGCTCCCAGATTCAGGCCGCTGTCCAGACTTAAATAATGGCTGCTGCTGTTGCCGTAGCGGCCTTGATTGCTACTGCCGTTGAAGCGATAACTCAGCAGGGCCGCGTTAATCCCCTCATTCCAGCGCTCCGGCGGGATCCAGCCACGCGGCAGGTTTTTCATGGCCGCCTGTGGAATGCTGATATCCAGGCGCATTTTCTGGAAATCGAAAGCCGTATAAGCCTGCTGAATATACATTTCCGGGGCGATACAGGCCGCGTTGTCCAATGCCGTAATTTTCGGAAAAAGAACGGTATTCACCCCCAGCGTTTCGAGGTCCGCCTTGGTCAGACAGGCCGTGAGCCCGGTGTTGTCATGCGAAGCGGCCAGAGCCAAAGGCGGCGAAACCGTGCGGGCGGGCAGCGCCGCAAAGCGCATCTTTCGCGTGAATCGCTGGATACCATTTAGAAAAATATCGACCTGATAAATGCCGGGCAACTGAGCGCCCGGCTGCTCGAAACGCGACAGGTCGGCCACCGTTTCATCTCTACCCGCCTCCAGCATTGAAGGGTCAAAATAGAGTCCGGCATGCGCGCGGGTGGACAGCAGCAGCAGAAAAAGGTCGCCAGCGTCGTGAGGTTAACGCGACGTTCGGCCATAAAGGCAATAATGTTATTGCCGCCCCTAAGAGCGGTTTTATTTAATGGATGCACTGTTATTATCTTTTATTGTAGGAAACAGACTTGCCTTCCTCGTCGGAGGAATAAAGCAGTAAACGTCTTGTCACACGATGAGGTGTATACGGACCTGTATTATTGCGAAACCGTTTTATTAATAAGATTCGAGGTGCCGCCAAAATCATTAATCGCGTGGTAACTTACCCTGTTAACGGATTTCTCCGAGACTGTTTGCGATAATTGACTTTTTGGCGCAATCATTAAAGTGTCGATGTTGTGAATGCCATATTGGATGTCCGTGAGGGTGACATAATAAGGCGAGGGATTGCTGATATGTAAAAGCTGACCCGATTGCGTAAATTGCAAATCTTGAGCAGCAGTATTAATATCCTGTGTTAATCCCTGCGGGCGAACAAATAGCTTGATGCGATTCGCCGTTGCCAACAGCAACACATTTCCCTCCTGAATTTTTGTTTTATCCAGAGAAGGAATGGCTTTTTCGACAAAATAGTACAATGACTCGCGATCGGTAGGTAAAGCGCCACCCATGTACATGACGCGTACCACGTTCTCGTTTTTCGGGCCGCTAAGATACAGCGGGGGCGTAACGATAAAATCGGTGGTTTTATTTCCCTGCGCATCTTCAATGCGTGACTGTACTAAATAAGAGTCCGTAGAAGACGAATTCGTCAGCGACACACTGACCTGCCGTGCGCCCTGTGGATAAATAATACGGGTTCCCTGTATCGATAATCCTCCTTCTGCCTGTGCCCGTTGAGGGGTTATTGCTGCAATAACAAGAAAGATAAAGGGTAATGGCGTATTGCCGTATTTCGAAAGCATGTTTTTCCCTGATAATATAAATTTATAAATAATGTTTAATTAAATAAAACTCTAATCGCGTGCTGTTTAATTTTTTTATTTTTGAAAAGTGAATGTAAAAGTCGATTCATCGCCAATAATTGATCAGATGATAACGTGCAGAGAGATAAATATCTTTCTGACAAGTATGGAATCCGTCATTGAGGGTGATTAAGAGGCGGTCATGCCTTTCTTTATTTAAAACTCAAAGAGCATTAAATAATGAATGGGATTTTTGAAAGGAAATTATCGACAAGGATAAAGAAAATATTAAGAAAGGATATTGCGCGTTGTTTTTAAAAAATCTCGTGGACGCGGATAAAGCATTGTCTTTATCCGCGTGAGCATAAATCAGGATTTAAGTTTGGCTGCAATTTTCGCGACGTATTGGCCCTGATGACGGGCAATGGCAAGCTCGCGGGAATCCGGTTGACGTGAACCGTCACCACCGGCAATGGTCGAGGCGCCATAAGGCGTGCCGCCGCCAACCTGCGAAATATCGAACAGTTCGGCCGTGCTGTAACCGATAGGAATAATAATCATGCCGTGGTGGGCCAGCGTGGTCCAGGTGGAGGTAATTGTCATTTCCTCGCCGCCGCCGGTACCAGTCGACGTAAAGACGCTCGCGACCTTGCCGACCAGCGCGCCTTTGGCCCAAAGGCCACCGGTTCTGTCGAGGAAGTTGCGCATCTGACCCGACATATTTCCGAAACGCGTCGGCGTCCCGACAATAATGGCGTCGTAATCGGCCAATTCTGCGGGTTCTGCAATCGGGGCCGCCTGTTCACTCTTGCCACCGGCCGCGGCAAAAGACGCGGCATCCATGACTTCCGGGACACGTTTAATCGTGACTTCAACGCCAGCGACGCTTTTTGCACCCTCTGCAACCGTCTGCGCCATCGTTTCAATGTGACCATACATTGAATGATAAAGTACCAGAACTTTTGTCATCTTTGGTTCCTCTTTTAGGGGCTGTGGTGTCGAATCTTTACCCAATAACTTTGCGAAGACGTTGCCGAGTATTCCCACGTGATGCTCCACAATGTTGGATGGACGATGAATGGAAGTTTCATCCTCGCCCCATACAGGTTAGTAAACAACCGCAATCTTTTGATTGCTTTGGTCAGTTTTATTGAACCTGCGGGCTTTCCGGCGTGTTGCACAACCACCACCAGCGCGAGGTTTCAAGGCGCAGACGAAGATAAAAATCCTGCAATAGCGGCAAGGTGAGAGAAGAGAGTGAACGTGGCGTGAGAGGGAGGTATAAAGGTTGTCGCGCAACCAGCTTTCGCGGAGACATTCCACGCGTTCCTGCGGGAAGGTCTGGATTTTTTGCCCGAGATCGTCGCGTTTTTCAGCAAAGTTTTGCTGCGTCATCATCGTGATGCTCTCGCTCATGTCTCCGATAAAAGCCTCGATATGCCCGACGATTTGCTCAACACAATGGCTGGGCGACTGCACGGCAAACAGAATGCCGCTTTCACCCGCCGACTGCATAAAGCGACAGGAAACGACGTAGCCGATATTAAGCTCAACCCGCAACCGCTGGAAGAATTGCGGCTCAAAAAGCGAGGCGAGAAGCTGCCAGGCGGCCAGACAAACGGGGTTTGTTCCACCAGCGGACAAAACAGCAGCACGGCGGCATCCTGACTGGCGGTCGGGAAGAGGTAGCGTGATCGGCAGGACTGCGGTGGCAAAGGCGAAGTCGATGCGGCATTCACCTTGCCCGGAAAACGGCTCAAGAGGCGCGAAACGGCGTCGTGCAGCGTCTTGTCACCGCCGTATAGCGCAGCATTCCACGCCACTTCAGGCAGCGTGGCGCAAGGTGGCCGCGAATTCGGTTCCGCACTCAACAGCAGCGGCAGCCGATTCAGCAGGCAGCGAATGGCGATTTCGCTGTGCAGTGCCTGTTCGGCCTGCCTGAACTGGCGTTCACCCTGCGCAAGCATCTCGGCGGACAGCGCGGTAAACTGTCTGATTACGGCGTCCAGCGTGCCCGCCAGCAGCGCATTGGGACCGCTGAGTTGCAGCAGCCATTGCCCTTGATATCGTTCGAAAGTCAGCCGTGTGCCCTGATGCGCGCACTGGCCGATAAGCGCCCTGAGCGAAGCCTGAAGGATGTAGGCCCAGCGCGAAGGCAAGGGGTCGCCGAGCACCGGACTCACTATCACCACGCCTTCTTTCTCACCCGGCAATGCATGCGGCAGCGTGATTTTCTGCTCCGGCAGAACGGGCGCGTTTACCGGCTGACCCAGCGGATAAAATACAAAGTCGGGCGGCGCAATGTGACTCGCAGCAGGCATGTGGAACGGCGTAATAGGCAAGTCGAAACCCTGAATCTTGCGGGGCTGCGCGTCCAGTTCAGCGGTTGCCCACAGCCGTGCCATTCTGCTTCTGGTCAATTGCGACAGAAGCCGTTTCCATGCTTCCCGTTCGTCTGGCGTGAATTTATCGACAGGCGGAAAATCGAAGGCGGTGGTCCGCAGTTTATCCACCGGCGACAAGTGAGAAAATCCGTCGGCGGCGAGGCTGGCATAGTGGCGCAGGGAAGCATCGGCCAGGGCGGAAAGTGCATCCAGCCAGTGGAAAAACAGGGTCTCCACATCGGCCGTCGTCGAATGACTGTCGCGATTGAGTAAAAACTCGAAGGTAATAATCGCTTCACTTTCAGTGTCATAAGGCTTCATCAGCTGTACGCTGTCGCACAATCCGTGCATACGCAACGTGTCCAGCAGGCCAAGCGGCGCTTCGTCGATGAAAAACTGGCGCAGTAAGGTCAGCGAGGTCGCCGCCTGACGCGTCAGGGCAAGCATAAAGGAGAGGTGCAGACGCGCCGGTCCCTCACTGCGCAGGGCATAGCTTCGTTGCGCGCTCAGGGCAAGGGGTGTCGTCGCGGGCCGTGAATGGGTCTGAACCGGTGGAAAAACATGAGCATAGCGTTTGGCCAGCGCGGCCAGTTCATCAAGCGGCTGCGGCCCTGAAATCCATAGAGACAACAAACCCGTATGGAAATGCTGGCGATGATAGTCGCGCAACGCGGCTTGCAGCGCAGGCAGGTCTTCCCCAAATGCCGAAAGATTGCCGACGTGAAATGTCGATAACGCTTTCGGCGAGTCGAAAACAGCACCCAGTGCAGCTTCGCACAATGTGTCGGCATCCGTTGCCAACATGCGAAACTCGGCATCGATTACCGTGGTTTCCTGTTTGATGGCGTCAAGCGCCAGTCGCGGCCGCGCCAGCATGTCCGTCAGCCGGGCAAAACCGGCTTCCAGTTTGGCGGCGGCGACGTCAAAAAACCAGGCGGTGGCGGTCGGCAAGGTTGTGGCATTAAGCCGCGCGTCTTCTGCCTGCGCCCAGCTCATTAAACGGCTGTCGCCCTCATACTCCTGACTGCCGGCAAAGACGACGTGCTCAAACAGATGGGCCAGTCCGGGCCACTGCTCCGGTTCGTGATGGCTGCCTGCCGAAAGATGAAACAGCGCGGCCGCGCGCGTGGCCCCGGGATACCGGGAAAGCGTCACCCACAGACCATTTGCGAGCCGCAGCCGTTGTTGCTTCATGCGACCGGCGTTTTGAAAATCAGCTGCTGGGAGTTGCTGCGGTTACGGAACTGCAACTGACTAACCTGAATGTTGGTGCAGTTGGCCTGCTCGCGTGCTTCCAGAATCTTGCCGTGATGCGGAGATTTGGAGCACACAGGGTCAGTGTTGTCCGCATTGCCCGTCAGCATAAAGGCCTGACAGCGGCAGCCGCCGAAGTCTTTCTCTTTTTCGGAACACGAACGGCAAGGTTCCGGCATCCAGTCAAAGCCGCGATACTTGTTGAAGCCAAACGAGTTGTACCAGATATCCTGCAATGACTGCTCCAGCACCGACGGAAACTCGACCGGCAGCTGACGTGCGCTGTGGCAGGGCAGCGCCATGCCTTCAGGCGTGACACTCAGGAAAATCGCGCCCCAGCCGCCCATGCAGCCCTTCGGACGCTCTTCATAGTAGTCGGGCGTCACAAACAGCAGGTTAGCCAGATTCCCCTTGTCGGCCATCTTGACGCGGTAGTCGGCGACCACGGCTTCGGCATCGGCAATCTGCTCGCGCGTAGGCAGCAGACCTTCGCGGTTTAATTGCGCCCAGCCATAGAATTGACAGGTCGCCAGTTCGACGTCGTCGGCCTCAAGCTCGATGCTGAGTTCGATGATTTTATCGATCTGGTGAATATTGTGGCGATGCAAAACAAAGTTGAGCACCATCGGATAACCGTGGGCCTTGACCGCTTTCGCCATATCCAGCTTCTGCTGGAAAGCCTTGGCCGACCCGGCCAGCGCGGCATTCAGGGTTTCATCGCTCGCCTGGAAGCTTATCTGGATATGGTCCAGACCGGCTTCGGCAAAGGCATCGATTTTCTTCTCGGTCAGACCAATCCCCGACGTAATCAGGTTGGTATAGAAACCGAGATCGCGTGCCGCCTTGATAAGCTCGGGCAAATCCTTGCGCACCAGCGGTTCACCGCCGGAGAAGCCAATCTGCACAGCGCCCATGGCGCGCGCCTGTTCAAACACCGTAATCCATTGTTCGGTGGTCAGCTCTTTGTCCTGCCTGGCAAAATCAAGCGGGTTCGAGCAGTAGGGACACTGCAACGGACAACGGTAAGTCAGTTCTGCCAGCAACCAGAGCGGCGGATTGACTTGAGGTTTAAGCAGGTTCACGGAAAATTATCCACTTTTGTTCGTAGGCTTGGGCAAAGAACTCTTTAACGTCATCATCCACGCCGCCCGCTTCCGGGAAACGTTGATTCAGCCCGTCAATGATTTCGGAAAGCAGACGTTTTCCGTCGACATTTTCCAGAATCATGGCGGCGCTTTCGTTAAGCTTTGCCATACCTTCAGGGTAAAGGATCACATGACAATCCTGCGTCGGTTCCCATTGCAGGCGGAATCCACGACGAAACATTGGCACCTGATTGACGTTGATTTCGATCATAACAGCTTGCCTCTATGCCATACCGGCTGTTGCGTGACGCTGTGGTAAGGCGCGCGGTCGAGTTCATAGGCCATGGTCATCGCGTCGAGCATGGTCCACAGAATGTCCAGCTTGAACTGTAAAATCTCCAGCATGCGTTGCTGTTTCTCTACGGTATTACAGTACTCCAGCGCCAATTCCAGACCGTGCTCGACGTCGCGATTTGCCTGACTCAGACGGCTGCGGAAGTAGTGATAGCCTTCCGGCTGGATCCACTGATAGTGGTTCGGCCAGCTGTCGAGGCGCGACTGGTGAATCTGCGGGGCAAAGAGTTCGGTCAGCGAGCTGCACGCTGCTTCCTGCCAGACTGCGCGGCGGGCAAAGTTGACGTAGGCATCTACGGCAAAACGCACGCCCGGCAGCACCATTTTTTCGGAAAGCAGGACGTCGCGGTCAAGGCCCACGGCTTCACCCAGCTGCAACCAGGCTTCGATTCCGCCCTCGCTGTCGCCCTGTCCGTCGTGGTCGAGGATGCGTTGTACCCACTTGCGGCGGGTTTGGGCGTCCGGACAGTTGGCCATGATCGCCGCATCTTTCATCGGGATGCTGGTCTGATAATAGAAACGGTTGGCAACCCATCCCTGAATCTGCTCGCGCGTGGCCTGGCCGTTATGCATCGCGATGTGATAAGGGTGATGAATATGATAATAGGCGCCTTTGGCGCGCAGTGCCTGTTCAAACTCTTGCGGCGTCATCAGCGCGGCCGAGGAATCAAATGTATTCATGTCGGGTGTCCTAAAGTTCAATGCGCATGCCGTCCCAACTCACTTCGATGCCTTGCTCGTTCAGCGCCTGCCGCTCGGCAGAAGATTCATCGAGAATCGGGTTGGTATTGTTGATATGAATAAGGATCTTGCGCTCGGCGGGCAGTGAAGAGAGCAGGTCCATCAGACCCTGTTTCTCGGCCAGCGCCAAATGACCCATATCTTTGCCGGTGTTGCGGCCCACGCCGGTATTCGCCAGCTCGTTGTCGCGCCAAAGCGTACCGTCAATCAGCAGGCAATCGGCTTTTTCAGCCAGCCCATCAGCGCGTCGTCCGGCTCGCCGAGACCCGGGGCATACATCAGTGTCTTGCCGGTGCGGGTGTCTTCGATAAACAGCGCAATATTGTGGCCCGGCAGCGGCTTGCCGCGGTATTCGGAATACGGCGGTGCATTGCTGAGCAACGGGATCGCGGTGAATTTCAGCGCCGGGCAGACCGCCGTGGAAAACGCCTCGTCAGGATCGATGGCGTGATGCACCAGTCCGCCGTTCCAGTGGGACAGCATGGTAAAGACCGGAAATCCGGTGGTCAGGTCCTGATGGACCTCAGGCGTACACCACACCTGATGCGGACAGCCTTCACGCAGGTTCAGCAAACCCGCGCTATGGTCAATCTGGCTATCCGTAAGAATAATCGAGCCAATCGCAGTACCGCGCAGCACACCGTGTTTAATCAGGTCGGGCGTGGCGGCAATCTGGTGGCAAACGTCGGGGGATGCATTACAGAGCACCCAATCGATACCGTCATCACTGATGGCAATCGAAGATTGCGTACGCGCCGAGGTTTTCATGGTGCCGTTGCGCACGCCCTGACAGTTGTTGCAGTTGCAGTTCCACTGTGGGAAGCCACCGCCCGCAGCGGAACCAAGAACGTTAATCAGCATGTGTAGACCAGGAAGTGAAAAAAAGAAAAATGCCCGCAGCGAACTACGGGCATGAGGGATTAGCGGTTAGAGATGTACAGCGTAACTTCTAAGCCCAGACGCAGATCAACAAATTTAGGTTTGGTCCATGTAGTCATGGTCGACTCCTCTTGGTGTTACAGGTTAAAAAAACATCCTGCCAGGATTAATTCCGGCAGATGAAGTGCTCGTTGTCAAATATAGAAATTTGGCGCCGCAGATGTTCCTCCTAAGCGAAAGTGATATCAACCACGCAAACTGTAGGGGGATAGCCTGAAAAGCGCGCTACAAAGGCATTCCTGCGTTACTCGCCCCAGGTTTGCCTTAATACTTTTAACCAGTTGCGACAGGCAAGTTTCTCAATAAGCGCATTATTGTAACCGGCATGTTTCATTTGTTGTAACAGTAATGGCAGACCCGTTACATCACCTAACGCTTCGGGAACGCTGATGCCGTCGAAATCGGAACCCAGTCCAACGCGATCTTCGCCCACTTTTTCGATCAGGTAATCAATATGTTGCACAATTCTTTCCAGCGGGGTGTCGGCGTCGCGCTTGCCGTCTGCGCGCAGAAACGCATTGCCGAAATTCACGCCGACAAAACCGTCGCTTTCCGCAATTGCCGCCAGCTGTCTGTCCGTCAGATTCCGGGGCTGGGCGCATAGCGCATGGGCGTTGGAATGCGTGGCAACCAGCGGCGCATCGCTAAAGCGTGCGGTTTGCCAGAACGCCTTCTCATTCATGTGCGACACGTCTATCAGAATTTTTTCCGGTTACAGGCTCGCAGCAGACCAAGACCGGCCAACGTCAGTCCGTCACCGCTGTCGGGTGAACCCGGAAAATCGCCGGTCACACCTACGCCAAACGGATTGGGCAGATTCCACAGCGGACCGATGCTGCGCAGTCCCGCTTCGTAAAGTGCGTCCAGATTGCCGAGCGATACGTCGATGGCCTCCGCACCTTCTATATGCAGCACCATCGCCAATACGCCCTGTGCGAGACATTGTTCAATTTCGGCTGCCGTGCGGCAAATGCGCGCGCGTCCCGCCGACTGACTCTCTATGCGCTGAAGCAGAGCTATCTGCTGATGCGTTATTTCGAGCGGATGATGAGGCTGCGGCGCGGCATGCGGTTTCAGCTTCGGCATGTAGGAGGCAGGCGGGATAAACACCGCGAACCAGCCCACCTGCGAACCCGCCCTGGTGCATACGTGTTAAATCCAGATGGCCGTCGAGTGTGCCATCGAGAAATTGTGCAACCGGATCGTTGTCGTGCAGCCAAAGGCGCAGCAAGAGATCGTTATGACCATCAAATACCTGATAAAGCGGGGCGTGCGAAGTCAGCGTCATGGGGTAATCAGCGTTTGGAGTGAGATAACTAATGTCGATTTAAAATATTAAATAAATGATACCCCATTGCGGTGGATATTAACCCGATAAAAAATGCTCCTCTCTTCCTCGGGTCAATATTATTTAAATAAACCCGCGGACTTGTTTAAAGAATTTATATGAATTAGTTCATTGAATTATAAGTCTTTAATTATGCATTCCGGTTGTGAAAATTATTTGAACAAGTTGGCAAATTCTTTCCGCTATCTGCCTCTCCCAATCTCTCTTATTGTTATTTCAGGCAACACGAAAGCAAACAAAATTTCACAAGTTAATAACTTAACAATACTTCCGAGAGGCGATGACCATGTCTAGATTCGAACTGCTTGACCCACAGAATTCCGCGCTGATTTTTATCGACCATCAGCCGCAAATGTCTTTTGGCGTAGCCAATATCGATCGCCAGCAGCTTAAAAACAACACCGTTGCGCTCGCCAAGGCAGGCAAGGTTTTTAATGTGCCGGTGATTTATACCTCCGTGGAAACAGAAAGTTTTAGCGGTTATATCTGGCCGGAACTGCTGGCGGTGCATCCCGACGTCAAGCCGATTGAGAGAACCTCAATGAATTCCTGGGAAGACGAGGCCTTTGTCGCCGCCGTTAACGCCACCGGCCGCAAGAAACTGATTATTTCTGCCTTGTGGACAGAGGTCTGTCTGACCTTCCCGGCATTGATGGCATTGAACGAAGGCTTTGAGGTTTATGTCGTGACCGACACGTCCGGCGGAACCAGTGTGGACGCCCACGAACGCGCTATCGACCGCATGGTGCAGGCTGGCGCGGTGCCGGTAACCTGGCAGCAGGTCTTGCTGGAATACCAGCGCGACTGGTCTCGCAAAGAAACCTACGACGCCGTGATGGATCTGGTGCGTGAACACAGCGGCGCATATGGAATGGGCGTGGACTACGCCTATACGCTGGTGCATAAGGCTCCGCAGCGTAAGGCCTAACTTATTCAATCCACATGTCCAGTTGCCGAACCTGGCCGCGAGGTCGGGTCTGGCGGGAGAGAACCATGCGTAATTTACCTGTTTCCGGAATGAAATCTTCAGCCGTGCCGTATATCAGTGTGCGCTGGCTGGCTCTACTGGCTATCTGCGCCGCGTATTTGCAGGGGGAGGGGTCAAGCTGTTTGATTTTTCGTCTGCCGTTGCCGAAATGCAGCATTTTGGACTTTCACCGGCGGCACCGATGGCGGCGGCCGTGATTGTGCTCGAACTCGGCGCTTCGCTGCTGATTCTTTCGGGACGTTACCGCTGGTTGGGCGCCATCGCGCTGGGAATTTTTACCCTTGCCGCAAATTTTATGGCCAACAACTTCTGGGCGATTTCCGGCCCCGAGCGCGCGATGGTCATGAACGGTTTCTTTGAGCATGTGGGCCTTGTCGGCGCGTTCGCCTACGTCGCCTGGCAGGATCTTCGCGAAGAATAAAATGCGTTGCTAATCTTCCTGATACCTTACAGGAGTAAAAGCGATGAAAATTACCCATCTGGATCATTTGGTGTTAACCGTGGCGGATATCGATGCCACGGTGAGATTCTATCGACATGTACTGGGCTTTGAGGTGGTGACGTTCAAGGGCGACCGCAAGGCCTTGACCTTTGGTCAGCAGAAAATCAACCTGCACCCGCGAGGTCACGAGTTTGAACCCAAGGCCAAAACACCGACGCCAGGCTCGGCGGATTTGTGTTTTATCAGCGCCACGCCTGTTGACGAGATTGTGGTTGAACTCAATGAACACGGTATTCCCATAGAAGAGGGCCCTGTCCTGCGAACGGGTGCGCAGGGCACTATTTTATCTGTCTATATTCGTGACCCCGATGCCAATCTCATTGAAATCTCGAATCTTGTCCATCAGTAATTTCCCCTTCGGCTGGCCTAAAGCCAGCCTGCAATCCTTCCTAAAATTCCTCCATTTTCGCCGGTTTTACTTCAAATTGTTCTCATAACGCACAAAGTGTAATCAAACCGTAAAGAAATGTATTTTTTTCGCAAGTTTTTCGTGATAAAAATAAGAACATAAATGATAACTATTATCTTTATCATTTGATGTGCCATCACGTTTTTCCGGGAATAACTGTTTACCTGAGGGATTTTATTCGGGCGGTTAGGTGCTCTTGATGGTTGAGTCGGCTAATTAATAAATACTTATAACGAAGAAAATGGACAAAAATCTCACCTTGCCTTTCAGTAGTTTCAATTCGCTTACGTTATTTACCGGTCTGTGCATCGGTATCACTACGCCTGCTTTTTCTCAGGCGGCTGATAATTCAGATAAAAAATCAGACGATACGTTAGTGATTGAAGCGCAGGCACCTTCGCTTTATGCACCGGGAGAATCTGCGGACCCGAAATTTACCCGTCCGCTGATTGATACTACTCGTACGATTACCGTTATTCCAAAGCAGGTTCTTAACGATCAGGGCGTGAACAATCTGACCGACGCGTTGAAAAACGTGCCGGGCGTTGGCGCATTCTATGCAGGTGAAAACGGCAGTTCGTCTACCGGCGATGCGGTTTACATGCGCGGCGTCGATACCTCCAACAGCATTTACGTGGACGGAATTCGCGATATCGGCAGCGTGTCACGCGATACGTTCAATACCGAACAGGTCGAAGTTATCAAAGGCCCTTCGGGCAGCGACTATGGCCGCAGTGCGCCGACCGGTTCTATCAACATGATTAGCAAACAGCCCCGCACCGATACCGGCATCGATGCCTCTGTCAGTGCGGGCAGCGCCTGGTTCCGCCGCAGCACGCTCGACTATAACCAGATGATCAACGACACCACGGCGTTTCGTTTGAACCTGATGGGTGAAAAAACGCACGACGCCAGCCGCGATAAAGTGCAGAACGAGCGCTACGGCGTGGCACCGTCCATTGCCTTTGGTCTGGGCACATCCAATCGCCTGTTCCTGAACTACATGCATGTGACGCAGCACAATACGCCGGACGGCGGAGTGCCAACCATCGGCCTGCCGGGCTATTCGGCCCCGTCTGCGGCAACCGCTGCACTGAACAATTCGGGCAAGGTCAACAGCCACAACTTCTACGGAACCGATTCGGATTACGACGATTCGACCACTGACACCGTGACCATGCGTTTCGAACACGATTTCTCGGACAACACCACGATTCGCAACACCACCCGCTGGTCGCAGATTAAACAGGATTACCTGTTAAGCGCCTTTATGGCGGCAGATAGTAACATTACACGTCCAACGGCGGATGTGGGTTCCTGGTCGCTGGGTCGTCTGTCGAATACCAAGGACGTCAGCAATAAAATTCTGACCAACCAGACCAATATTACCTCGAAGTTCCAGACGGGATCGATTGGTCATGATGTCAGCGCAGGTGTGGAATTCACCCGCGAGCAGCAAACCAACTACGGCGTGAATGCGCTGACGCCGCCGTCGGTCAATATTTACCATCCGAACAGCAACGTCACCCTCGGCGGTCTGGATCGCAATGGCGCAAACGCCAACGGCACCACTGATACCTTCGGCGTTTATGCCTTTGATACGCTTCAACTGACCAAATCGTTTGAGGTTAATGGCGGCGTGCGTCTCGACAATTACCACACCTCCTACGACAGCGCGACGGCCTGTGGCGCGACCGGACGCGGAGCCTTGGCCTGTCCGGCGGGCGTACCTAAAAACACGCCGATTACCACCGTGGATACCAACAAGTCCGGCAATCTGGTCAACTGGAAAGTGGGTGCGCTGTATCACCTGACCGAAAACGGCAACGTTTATGTCAACTACGCGATTTCCCAGCAGCCTCCGGGCGGCAGCACCTTCGCGCTGGCGGCGGGCGGCACGGGCAACAGCGCCAACCGCACCGATTTCAAACCGCAGAAAGCCAAGACGACCGAAGTGGGCTCGAAGTGGGAATTCATGGATAAACGTCTGCAACTGGCGGCCGCGGTATTCCGCACGCAAATCGATAATGACGTAGAAGCCAACGACGACGGCACTTATTCCCAATACGGCAGCAAGCGCGTAGAAGGGTATGAACTGTCTGCGACCGGCAATATTACTCCGGCCTGGCAGGTTATGGCGGGATATACCCAGCAGCACGCTTCTGTGAAAACCGGCGCAGTTGAAACGGCCGAAGGTTCTTCATCTCTGCCTTACACGCCAAAACACGCCTTTACCCTGTGGAACCAGTATCAGGTTAGCGATGCCTGGTCCGTGGGCGGCGGCGCACGTTACGTGGGTGGCTTGAGCCGTGGCACCGATGGCGCAATAGGCACTCCTTCCTATACCGAAGGCTACTGGGTAGCGGATGCCAAAGTCGGTTACGCCATTAACCGTAACGTAGATTTGCAGCTCAATGTTTATAATCTGTTTGATAAAGATTATGTCGCCTCAATCAACAAGAGCGGCTATCGCTACCATCCGGGCGAAGAAAGAACCTTCCTGCTGACTGCGAACGTTCACTTCTAAGCCAGACCATCAATAGAAAGCGTGGGGCGGACAGCCCCACATTTTCACATGAGACAACCATTATGATGTACCGCATTCCCGCAGTATTGACCGCCAGCGAAGTCGCTGCCTTCGCGCGTGAACTGGAAAAGGCCCCGTGGATAGATGGCCGCGCAACCGTCGGTAATCAGGGCGCACAGGTCAAGAATAATCAGCAGATTGATACCCGCAGCGAGATTTATCAGCGGTTGCAGGCAACAGTATTGAAAGCGCTGCAAAACAGTCCGCTCTTTTTCGCCGCCGCCTTGCCGCGCAATATCTCCTCGCCGTTGTTCAATCGCTATCAGCAAAATGAAACCTACGGTTTTCATGTCGATGGCGCGGTAAGAAACAATGGTGAAGCAGGCTGGATGCGTACTGATCTGTCCGCCACCCTGTTTTTGTGCGAACCCGACAGCTACGAAGGCGGCGAACTGGTGGTCAACGATACGTACGGGCAACACTCGGTCAAGCTGCCGGCAGGGGATATGATCCTCTATCCTTCAAGCAGTCTGCACTGTGTGACGCCGGTGACACAGGGAACGCGAGTGGCGTCCTTTATGTGGATCCAGTCGATGATTCGCGATGACAAGAGACGCGGCATGCTGTTTGAGCTCGATAGCAACATTCAGACACTCAAGGCACGTCACGGCGAAAGTGAAGAAGTTTTGTCATTGCTGAACCTCTATCACAACCTGCTCCGCGAGTGGTCAGAGATTTAGCGTCGCCGCCTATGCCTTTCAGGGCCGAGACTGCTCTTGGCCAGTCATCGATTCCTCGACCGCCTTTTCGATATCCCGCTACATTTTTCTGTCCCTGTCGCGCCATCAAATTTCCAAAAACCATTGGTCACGCTGGCATCGTCATGATTTTCGCAAGGCGCGTCCTGGATAAGAGGAACTGGAAGGGCATCAAGACCTCTTTCTGTGGAAAAAGCTTTCTCTCGCACTCATCCTAAAAAAACATTGCCGAGTCTTCACGGCTTAAACGTAGAGATTAAAATTGAAAGATGTATGGAGTTTATGAATTTTTAGCCGAGAGCAAATCGTGTTTTTTATGTTGAATTTAAAAATAAAAAAGGCCGGGATATTATCCCCGGCCTTTAAATTCAGTGATGTTAATTAGCGTTTAACGTTTTGGGTGATTTACTTCTACCGGACGCAGGTCGAAAAGCAGGACCTCGGCTTTATCGCCATCGGTGAAGGTCAGCGACGCTTCATTACGAACACGGGCACCGTCACCGGCTTTGAATGCAATCCCGTTGACCGTCACGCTGCCGCGAGCCACGTGGATATAGGCATAACGTTCAGCGTCGAGGTCGATAGTCTGCTGTTCGTCACCATCAAACAGACCCGAGTAAATCTTGATGTCCTGACGGACACGCAGGGCATTTTCACCGCCCGCCCGAGAAGCAATCAGGCGCAGATTGCCACGTTTTTCGGCATCGGCAACCGAAACCTGCTGGTAGCCCGGTTCAGTGCCATTTTCAGACGGCACAATCCAGATTTGCAGGAAGTGCACGCCGTCGGTTTTGGAGTTGTTGAACTCGCTGTGGGTAACGCCTGACCCTGCGCTCATCAACTGCACATCACCCGGGACGATAACCGAACCGGTACCCATGGAATCTTTGTGCGCCAATTCGCCTTCCAGCACATAGGAGATGATTTCCATGTTGCTGTGTGGGTGAGCGCCGAAGCCGCGAGAGGCCGCTACACGGTCATCGTTTATCACCAGCAGGTCAGAGAAGCCAACCTGTTTCGGGTCGAAATAGCTCGCAAAAGAGAAGGTATGATGAGAATTCAACCAGCCGTGGTCACCTAATCCGCGTTGTTCTGACAGTCTTTGCTCAATCATGATGTGCTCCTGGGTTATTGGGGGAAGGACGTTTGCCCTTCCGATGTAAAGAGATTAAACGTAAACTGATTTGCGTAACAGATGGCTTGAGTGACAAACACTGTCACCCTTTGGTTGACAATGAACGACGCGACAACAAACCGGGCGAATACCATGCAAATTGAAGATCTACGAATCTTTATGACGGTAATAAAGGCGGGAAATTTTACGGCGGCAGCCGAGCAACTGCTGTTGTCCAAACAGTATGTTAGTCGGCGCATGGCGGCGCTGGAGGATTCGCTTGGCGTGAGGCTGCTTATTCGCAATACGCGAAAGCTGTCTGTTACCGAGTCCGGACAGGTCTTTTCCCGCCATGCACAGAAAATTCTTGATGATATTCACGAAGCGGAACTGGCGGTGTCCGAGCGCACAAGAGAGTTGCAAGGATCCTTTCGCGTCAGTATTCCGATGTCATTCGGCATGAGCTATCTCTCGCCGCTGATTGCCGAGTTTCTGCGTCAGCATCCCGCCGTGCAGTTTCAGGTGGAGTTGGGCGACCGCTACGTCGATATGATTGGCGAGGGCTTTGATATCGCGATTCGTATCGGCTTGCTGTCTGACTCAACGTTGATTGCCCGTCGCCTCAGCGTGCTCAAGCGCGTTATTTGCTGTAGTCCCGATTATCTGCAACGCGCCGGTTCGCCTTTGCTGCCGGAGGATCTTCTGCATCACGCCTGTCTGCGTTATGGCCGCGAGGGGCAAAATGGCTGGGAACTCATGCAGGAAGGCAAGCGCAAGTTACTGGACGTACATGGGCCTATCGTCAGCAACAATGGCGAGGTACTGCGTGACGCAGCGGTGGCCGGTCTGGGATTGGCGCTGTTGCCGGAATTTATTGTTGGTGAGGCGCTTGAAACGGGCGCGCTGGTCACGGTACTCGAAGATTTTTACCCGGAGCCACTGACATTAAGTGCCGTCTATCCGCAGCATCGTCAGCGCAGTGAAGTCACTCGTGCCTTTCTGGATTTCCTTGAAACACGATTGAAATCCCACTCATAAAGAATAAGGTTTATTCAAAGAAGCGCTTTATATAATTACAGGCGCTTTCTTTGCCTTATACTCTCTGACGAAATATGAAGGTCATGACGTTCTGACTTATTTAAAAAGAATTCTTCAATGAATTTTTCCGTGTTGCTCACACCTAAATATTATGACAATCGTCTTCATTATTTATAAATAATAATGCGTTTCATTTTTTGACGAACAAGTAATAAAAGCCCACCGCTAACGGTTAAATGTATACGCCATTAGGACAAGTAATTTAAAAGGATTTAGGTCATGATGGAAAAGGTTGCGGCAATGAGTCCAAATATTCAAATTAACGTTAATGAGTTTGGCGTGGTCAATAAATTTGCCTCATTGTTGGCATTAGATAATCTCGATAACTGTGAAAAACAGATTTCATCGGCTGATTACGAATATTCTAATCGGACTCGCTCATCAGGTAAAAAAGATAAGGTATTAACACGTAGAGAAAGAACCTTGCTGAGAAATAAACAGCAGGCGATAACGTGGCATACGGCGAATGCGCGGGTAAACACCGCGACGATACACCGCGATAATCGTGCCGTGATGCAGGAAATACATTGCCCTGAAGCGCTATTCGTCACTGCGCCAAGGTTTCTTGCGAGCCTCGTTGAGATCTATGCCAGCCTGTTGCCTCATACGCCAGGACGATATGCCGGGACTTCACCTCTGGCAAAGACTCAGGCATCCACACTTTATCACGGGCGCGGCATCGCCGATGCATTGGCGGCTGGAAGCCAGACCCTGCTAGGCAATGTCGATAGAAAAATAAATCATTTATTCAACAACCTGTTGCCGTGGCAGGGGGTCGCGGCTCGTCCTGTATTACCCATGCCGTTGTCGCCTCGCGCAACGCCACGGCCGGTAGCTTTCGAGCGCGTTAATTACAGCAAAACGGTGGCCAGACTAAGAGACAACTACCCTCAACTGTATTTGTTGGCCAGCCAATATATTAAAAAAAGTCTGCTGAAAAAATACCATCTCGAGGTCGACCCTGACCGCACCTGGTTTCATCGATTTGACTATGCCTCCAGTGTCTTCCGCCACCTATACAGGCTGGGAACACAATGTTTCCCCGCGAGAATCAAAAACGCTGACGGAGCGATTATTGGCCAACTATGGAGCAGAAGATCAACTCAACGCCGATGAACTCAGCGCCAATGCCGGTATTTATACCGCTGACCGCCACGCAGAGTCTTTTGGCGCAGCCAATGAAGTAAAATTATTACCTAAAGATTTTCTTAACTTAGTGAAAGAGAGTGATTTCAGCCGCCTCTATTTCAACAAGCTCAACGCGTTCTGGCTAAAAAACAGCAGCGCTTTTCGCACGGTCAGTAAAGGACGATTCATTGCCCTGCTAGGTCAGAATACCTCTCGTTTATCCTCGGTCGGTCTGCATAATACGATGATGGCGACGCTAGGGGATATTCGTTCGATACCCGACATGACGGTAGCCGAACTCGAACGCAAGGTGTTGCGAAGGCCTGGGTTAACGCTCTCGACCTTTGATATCTACGGCTATCATGCCAGCGATATGTTTCTGATTCATAATGCCAAAGGAGAGATGATTTTATATTGTCCCTCCGACCGCGATAGCTTTATCGAGTTTGGCAATACACAGACATTACGAAACTGGATTGTCACGCAGGCAAAAGACCCGGAAAAACGCGAAGCATTGGCAAACCATTTTTCATTGTATGACCGGCAGGATGGCTACAGTTTTGCAGGCGTTGATTTCGCACTCCATCAGATAGCCAACACAAATTGGGACCCCAAATACGTTCATTACGAACCTCAATCGATTTCGGGTGATGTTTTTACCTGGCTAAGCCGACAAGCGGAATTACGCACCCTAAGTGATGCAAAAACGCTGACCACCACCAATAACGAAGTCTTTAAACAAAAGCTGCTCGCCAACCTCAAATCAGCCGCAGACATGGCGGCGTTAAGCGCTTTGTTTTTGCCAAGCGTCGGCGGGCTTGTCCTTATGGGGGTCGGAATAACGCAGGCAGGGTTAGGGGTTGATCTCGCCATTAATGGCGACACCGAGCGCCAGAGGAAAATGGGATTGGCAGATATCTTCAACGGTGGCGTTAATACCTTGGTTCGGCGGACTGGGCGCGAGTGAAAGGTTTTTGGAAGGCGATGCCGACTTTGACCCTGGCGAAGTCGAACCGATTAATATTGCGCGTGCCGATGGCGATTCCGACCATTATCCACAACGCGGGCTTTTTGGCGGCATGCAACACTGGCAACCCCCCAAACCGGTATTACCTGCACGTGGGAATTTTATTAACCGGCTATTCAAGCAGTCGGTGGTGAATGCGCGTGGGCTCGCCGCCCTCAATGCCAAAAATGCATTATATGGCGCAAGAATGACGACGACTCTGGCGGATATGGAAAACACGCTCCGTCTGGCAGGGCAGAAAATCAGGACCAGAGCCGGGGAAGAAATAGTGGCGCAATATCTTGGCTATGAAAATGCCGACCTGCTGCCCGCTTCAAAGCTCGACGTCATGAAACAGACGATTACCGAACTGGATATCCGACGTCAGTGGCTGCAAAACTTTGACAAGGGTATCAAGTGGGTCACTATTTGCGATCCCGAACGGGTAAACACTTACGCCTATTACAATTTCAATAAAGATGTGATTGCCTTCGATGACACGTTTTTTCGGGCCGCACCCAAAATAAGGCTCCATGCGGTCATTCACGAGTCGATGCATGCTGGCGTCAAAGATAACGGGGGCAAGGTTCTGGATTACTTTTATCTCTCTCGTATCGATAGAGAAGAAGGAATTATTTACCGGCGTAATCAGCAGTTGGAAATATCTCAGGCAAGGGTCGATGCCGACTATCTGCTTAGACGCCGAGGAACCGCTCACAATCATTATTTTATCAATAAAATGGCGGCCGGCTCGATTGAAGAAGCCATTGAAAAATTTCTCGTCAATCTCGATTTAAGAAGTGAATTGCTGCTAAAAAATCCCGATACCCAAGCGACGCTATTAATGGAGTTGGCAGACGACCTGTGGGAGACAAAAAATACGGATAACAGCATGTGGTTACCGTGGTTACCTAAAGAATAGTGCCCATAAATAATTATAAGCTGTCAGCGGCATCAGGGCCACGGGCCAGGCGTAACGGAAAAGTGATTTAATCAATTAAGGACATCCATGTTGCCGGGTAAAATGACGGTTTCAAAAAATACTTATTGTTATAAAAGCCAGCCAATTAACAAAGAGGTATTACTCAGGAACCAATTAACGATTGAGCAAGTCCGCAATAATAAAAAATGCATGTTTTCGACCTATAAAAAACCTGCCGAGCAACATTCCAGCCAGCAGTGGAAAATGGCGCTGATCTCGCCGAGACTCCAACCCGGACACGGCCTCTTACCCACTCAGCCAGCGCTGATGCTGCAACCTGATGGCCCCGTACGCGCCATTGAAGCCGCACTTCGCCTGCTCACACCCGTTTTGCCATACTCTGGCGTTTCACGTGCTTCTCCCACTCCCGACAGTTGCGTTTCGTTTATGAAAGCGCCCGAGATTAATCAACCCCAGGCAATACTTCACGTTATCGATCAAGGCTTCGACAATTTATTGGCAAAGATGCTTCCTTGGCAGGGCGTAAAGGCGCAAACCGGCATCGGGATTGAGCTGGATACCCTTGATCAATGGTCTGCATCGCCAGAAAGTGTCAGCACCCTGTCTTTGGCACAACAGGAGATAAATGCCGAACAACAGCGTATTCAGAATAGAAATGCCTATCAGGATGTCGTCAATAAAATCAGGAAAGGTTATCCGCAGCTTTACGAACTGGCCGCCGGATACCTGAAAATGATGATTCGTACCCGCTATGGCCTCGAACTCAACCCCGACACAACCTGGTTCCTGCGCTTTGATTTTGCAGCGAGTTCCTCTGAAACCTTTACAGGATGGGAGCATGTGGGGCCGCCTAAAGAGGCCAAAACGCTGACGGCAATACTGCTGGAAAACTTCAGTGCCAGTGACCAACTCAATGCCGACGTGCTCAAGCTCAATGCGGGCATCTACACCGAAGGTCCTACCGCCGATCATTTCGGCAAGAATAACGAAGTCCGCCTTTTACCCGAAGATTTTCTGAATATCGTTAAAGAGAGCAACTTTAGCCACCGTTTTCTGCGTCATCTAGGGGATTTTTGGCATACCAACGCGGCAGATTTTCGCACGATGTGTAAGGGGCAATTTATTGCGCTGCTGGGTGAAGAGAGAAATGCGCTTTCCGAAGAGGGTCTGCAATCCGTCATGTTGGCCACGCTCGGAGATGTAAACCATTTAACCACTATGTCGATGGAAGAGCTCGAAAGACTCTTTTCCGATCGCGGCGCGCTGAGCGTTTCCACTTTTACCCTTTACGGCTATATCGCCACCGACATGATTCTGATCAATGGCTTCAACCACAAAGTCATCCTCTATATGCCCTCCGACGGGCAGAATTTTTTCGAATTCAACGACCACAACGAACTCAAAAATTGGGTGGTGAGGCAAGCCAGTCAGGCAGACACCCGTGAAGCGTTGGCAAGTCACTTTTCACTGATCGATTGTCAGGACAGCAGATTATTTTCGGGTGTCAGCACCGCGCTTGAAAGACTGGGCAGGCATCAGTGGGACACGCGATACATCAATGACACACCACAGCGGATTAATCAGGACCTGTTTTCCTGGATAACGGCACAGGCAGAATCGCGGACGATGCGGGACGTCGAAACGCTGACCACCTGCGACGGGGAAATATTAAAAGACAAGATTTTGATGAGTCTCAAACCCGCCGCCGAAATGGCCAACGTCGTTTTAGTCGTCTTGCCCGGCGTGGGCAGTCTCGCATTATTTGAAATTGGTGTGGTCCAGGCTGAATTGGGAACCTATCAGGCGATTTATGGTGATACCGAAGCGCAAAGAGATCAGGGTTTTGGCCATATTGTTGATGGCGGAATCAATGCGTTATTCGGCGCGGCAGGCGTTGCAGAGAACTTTGGCAAAAAAGGGCTGGATATCGGCGAGGACACTTTGCCCGAGCAAAAAATTCATAACATGAATCCTTCACCTTCCGCGACCGGTGCCGCGACCAAGCCTCGCACTGGCGGATTCTGGAATATTCTTTGCGGGACCACAAAAGTGCATGCGCGTGGAGACACGGCGATTGCCCGTTACAACCGGGCCGAAGCCAATATCATCACCGACACGCTTTTTCGGGCAAGGCAAACGCTGGAAGATGCCGAAAAGGTGCTGAAAACGCCTAAAGGAGAAACCATCGTCGGGTGGCATTTGGGGTATGCACAGGGTATCGGCGTTGCCAAAACGGAAATCAGGCAGGTCGAAACCACGCTGCAAGCACTCAAGGAGAAGGTTAATTATCTTCTCTACGATGAGCTCAGCATTGAAAGAGTGTCGATTTTTGATCCTAAAAGAGTCAATGTCCCTGCCTATTATTCGCCCGGAAAAAAGGTAATGTCCTTCGCCGATCGTTTCTTCGGCCATGATATGACCCTGCAAAAACAGCAACATATCCTGTTGCACGAGACAATGCATGCGGCCATCAAAGAAGGCGGGAAAGCCGTACCGGATTTTTTCTATCTCCGTGATGAAAATGTTCCCGAGGCACTGTTGAACAAGAGGAATGAAGCGCTGGAAATCGCGCGGGGCACACCGGCCACCAATTTCCTGACCAACCATCGCGGCCTGCAAATAAAAAATAATTTTCTGAAAAAAATGGGTACGGAAAGCGAAAGAGTGGCGATGAACACCTTTTTCGAAGACGCTGCGTTAAGGCGGGAAATCTTGCTGAAAAATCCGGATTCACAGGCTATTTTGATGATGGAACTCGGCGGTTCGATTATCGACGATATGCAGGAAGTGATTAAATCCCGCTATTTTGACGACGACGGCATTTTATATGTTCCGGCCAAACTGCGCAGGCCCGTCAGGACGAAAAGAAGCCAAAAAAATCGGCTGCAGTGAGCACACGGCAGCCGACAAGATTTTTCAGAAAGAAAAATGACCCGAAATTAACGCATGGTCACGAATTCTTCCGCACCCGTTGGGTGAATGGCAACGGTGTTGTCGAAATCTTTCTTGGTGGCACCCATTTTCAGAGCCACGGCGAAGCCTTGCAGGATTTCGTCCATGCCGTAGCCAATGCCGTGAATGCCGACAATCTTCTCTTCTTTACCCACACAGACCAGCTTCATACGGCAAGGCTGGCGATGCTGAGTCACTGCGGTATACATGGCGGTGAAAGAGGATTTATACACTTTAACGTTGTCTTTTCCGTATTTCTCTTCGGCTTCCGGCTCGCTCAAGCCCACAGTACCAATTGGCGGATGGCTGAAGACTACGGTCGGGATCAGGCTGTAATCCAGATGCTCGTCAGGCTTGTTGTTGAACAGGCGTTTCTGAAAGACGACGACCCGCAGCAACTGCAACCGGCGTCAGTTCAACGGCACCGGTGTTGTCACCCACGGCATAAATGCCCTTGACGTTGGTATTCTGGAACTTATCAACCTCGATATAGCCTTTTTCATTGGTTTTGACACCGGTGGCTTTCAGGTTGAAATTGTCGGTTTCCGGCTCGCGGCCGATAGCCCAGACCAGGCAGTCGACTTCAAACTCTTTGCCGTTATCCAGTTTCAGCGTCAGGCTGCCGTTGGCATTTTTGACCACTTCTTTCGGAATAGACTCGGTATGCAGCGCCGGGCCTTCGGTATTCATGACTTCGACCAGCGTTTCTACAATCAACGGATCAAAAGTACGCAGCGGTGCATGTTTACGCACGAACAGATGGGTTTCTGCGCCCAGGCCGTTCATTACACCGGCGATTTCCACCGCAATGTAGCCTGCACCCACAACCGCGACGCGCTGCGGCATTTCAGTCAGGTCAAAGAAACCGTCAGAATCGATGCCGTACTCTGCACCCGGAATATCAGGGTGGCTCGGACGGCCGCCGGTGGCGATCAGAATGTGATCGGCCGTGATGGTTTCGCCATTGACTTCAACGGTATGCGCATCGACAAAGCGGGCAAAACCGTGAATGACGTCAACTTTGTTTTTACCCAGTACGTTGTCGTAGGAGGTATGAATGCGGTCGATATACGCTGTACGGTTGGCAACCAGTGTTTTCCAGTTAAAGCCGTTCACCTGAGTATCGAAACCGTAATCAGGGCCGTAGTTGCGAATAGCTTCGGAAATTTGAGCGGCATGCCACATCACTTTCTTTGGAACACAGCCGACGTTGACACAGGTACCGCCAAGGGCTTTAGCTTCGATAATGGCACATTTTTGTCCGTACGAGGCTGCGCGGTTGATTGATGCGATACCGCCGCTGCCGCCGCCAATGGCCAGGTAGTCATAATGTTTAGTCATCGAATTTTCCGTAGGTTGAGAATGATATAAGCCGGGAAGCGCGTTCCCAAGATAGCTAAAATCTGATGGCATAGAGTTTAGCGCCAGAAACGGCTTTGTCGCAAAGTTTGCAACGATGATTGCAATAGGTTTTGTTCTTTCCCCAGCCACTTAACGGACAAGTTTCCGGGGATTCTCCTGGCTGCCATTTTACGGCAACGCGAAATCTATGCGGGGATTAATGCCGGAATTTACTCGGGCACAACCCATTTTACCAGCTGATGTCCATTGCCATTCGGCACCAGTGTTTCGAGCAGCCACGGCAGCACGTTTTTCATTTGCTGCTCGAGTTTCCACGGCGGGTTGATGACAATCATGCCGGAAGCGGTCATGCCGCGCTGATCGCTATCAGGACGCACGCCCAGCTCGATTTGCAGAATACGACGAATGCCGGTCGCTTCAAGGTCGCGCAGCATACGTTTGATTTGCTGGCGCATCACCACGGGATACCAGATGGCGTAAGTGCCGGTCGCGAAACGTTTGTAGCCTTCCTGAACGCCTTTTACCACATCCTGATAGTCGGTTTTCAGCTCGTAGGGCGGATCCATCAGGATCAGACCACGGCGGGAAGGCGGGGGAGCTGCGCCTTGAGCTGCTGATAGCCGTCGCCGCGCAGAACGCGAGCACGATCGTCTTTCTGAAACTCGCTGCGCAGCAACGGAAAATCGCTGGGATGCAGTTCGGTCAGATGCAGTTTGTCGTCTTCGCGCAGCAGCTGACGGGCAATCAGCGGCGAACCCGGATAATAGCGCAGGGTGTCGTTGCGATTGAAGTGGTTGATAGCCGACATATAGGCATCAAGCTCGGCAGGCTTGTCGTCACGCTGCCAGATACGGGCGATCCCTTCGAGGTATTCACCGGTACGCTCGGCATGAACGCTGCTTAGCTGATAACGACCCGCGCCTGCATGGGTGTCGAGATAAAGAAAAGGTTTTTCCTTTTCTTTCAGAGACTCGATGATAAGGCTCTGAACGGTATGCTTTAGAACATCGGCATGATTGCCTGCATGGAAACTGTGACGGTAACTCAACATAATGTTTTTACGTTTTCCGAATAATTTATAGTGACAGTAAAATCAGTAGGTTACCGAAAGTTTATACTGTGCAAGGATGCCGCGCCTACGCAACTTTTCTGGTTTGCGAGTGGCAGCCAGAAAGCGGCGGCAGGGACTTCATGACAGACAGTATAAACTGTTTGGCGGGTAAAAAGTTACAGGCATTATGTCTCGATGCCTCGAACGACATAACCGCGGCCCGCCCTTGAATTTATCCCGACTTGTCCTCATGTTAGTTTTTACGCCATATTGAAGGTGTCACCCAATTCAGAACCGCGGCAGGACGCGTCGACGTAAGCACCGCCTGTCTCGGCCCCCTAAGGATAAACAGGACTGCCCTATGACCCAATCTACGCAAAACGATTCGTCTAACAACCCGCTCCTGGAACAGTTCGATTTACCTCCTTTCTCTGCCATTCGCCCGGAACACATTGTTCCCGCAGTGAAATCTGCCATTGATACCTGTCGTGCAACCATTGAAGAGGTGGTCGCCAAGCCGGGTCCCTATACGTTTGAAACCCTGTGTCAGCCGATTGCCGAAAGCGAAGACCGCTTTAGCCGCATCTGGTCGCCGGTAGGACACCTGAATTCCGTGAAAAACAGCCCGGAACTGCGCGCCGCCTATGAGCAGTGTCTGCCGTTGCTGTCCGAGTTCGCGACCTGGGCAGGCCAGAATGAAGGACTGTATCAGGCTTACCGCGACCTGAAAGAGGGCGGCAACTTTGCCGGTCTGACACTGGAACAGAAAAAAGCAGTCGATAACGCGCTGCGTGATTTCGAGCTTTCCGGTATCGGGCTGTCTGCCGAAAAACAGAAACGTTACGGCGAAATCACCTCCCGTCTTTCCGAACTGGGGTCGACCTACAGCAACAACGTGCTGGATGCCACGATGGGCTGGAGCAAGTTGATTACCGATGTCGAAACGTTGAGCGGTCTGCCGGAAAGCGCGCTGGCTGCGGCCAGGGCCCTCGCCGAAGCCAAAGAACCAGGAAGGCTGGTTGCTGACGCTGGATGCGCCGAGCTATCTGCCCGTCATGACCTATGCCGACAAACGCCGCGCTGCGTGAAGAGATGTATCGCGCCTATGCGACCCGTGCGTCGGACCAGGGGCCCAATGCCGGCAAATGGGACAACAGCGATGTCATGGCGGAAGAGTTGGCGCTACGCCATGAGCTGGCTCAACTGCTGGGCTTTGAGTCTTATGCCGACATGTCGCTCGCGACCAAAATGGCCGAAAATCCGCAGCAGGTTACCGGATTCCTCAACGATCTGGCCAAACGCGCGCGTCCGCAGGGTGAGCAGGAACTGGCTCAGTTGCGCGCCTTTGCGAAAGAGCATTTCAACGTTGACGAGATGAATGCCTGGGACCTGCCGTATTTTGCGGAAAAACAGAAACAGCATCTGTTTTCGATTAACGATGAGCAGCTGCGCCCCTATTTCCCGGAAAATCGCGCGTTGTCGGGTCTGTTCGAGGTGGTCAAGCGCATCTACGGCATTACTGCCAAAGAGCGGACCAACGTCGATACCTGGCACAAAGACGTACGTTTCTTTGACCTGTTTGACGACAGCGGCGACCTGCGCGGCAGTTTCTATCTTGACCTCTATGCCCGCGAAAACAAGCGCGGCGGGGCGTGGATGAATGACTACGTCGGCAGCCTGCGTCGTACCGGCGGGGAGTTGCAGCACCCGATTGCCTATCTGACCTGTAACTTTACCCGTCCGGTCGGCAACAATCCGGCGCTGTTTACCCATAATGAAGTCACCACGCTGTTCCACGAGTTTGGTCATGGCTTGCACCATATGCTGACCAAAATCGAAACCTCGGGTGTAGCCGGTATCAGCGGTGTGCCGTGGGATGCGGTCGAACTGCCAAGCCAGTTTATGGAAAACTGGTGCTGGGAGCCGGACGCGCTGGCGTTTATCTCGGGTCATTACCAGACCAACGAGCCGCTGCCGCAGGCGATGCTGGAGAAAATGCTGGCGGCGAAAAACTATCAGGCGGCGCTGTTTATTCTGCGTCAGCTGGAGTTCGGCCTGTTCGATTTCCGTATGCACGCCGAATACGACCCTGCAAAGGGCGCGCAGATTCTCGAAACGCTGGCCGAGATCAAAAAACAGGTCGCCGTGGTGCCTTCACCAAGCTGGGGCCGCTTCCCGCATGCCTTTAGCCACATCTTTGCCGGGGGTTATGCGGCGGGTTACTACAGCTATCTGTGGGCCGAAGTGTTGTCTGCCGATGCCTATTCGCGCTTTGAGGAAGAAGGTATTTTCAACCGCGAAACCGGTCAGTCGTTCCTCGACAATATTTTGTCGCGCGGCGGTTCCGAAGAGCCGATGGAGTTGTTTAAACGCTTCCGTGGCCGTGAACCACAGCTGGATGCTATGCTGCGCCACTATGATATCAAAGAGCAGAGTGTTGAAGGATAACCGCCTCCCGTGAGTGTGTTTTTAACCTGTGAAGAAGGCGCCGATGCAGGCGCCTTATCTATTCTGGCCGATCGCTGGAAACTGATTTCCGATCCCGACGCGATAATGGCGCTGGTGCTGACGCCCGAGCGACTTGAACTGCGCAAGCGGGACGAACCCAAACTGGGCGCGATTTATGTCGATTTCGTGGGCGGCACGATGGGGCATCGTCGTCGTTTTGGCGGCGGTCGTGGCGAAGCGGTTGCCAAGGCGGTCGGGATCAAGGGCAGCTATCTGCCTGATGTGGTCGATGCCACGGCGGGGCTTGGGCGCGACGCGTTCGTGCTGGCCGCGCTGGGTTGCCGGGTCAGAATGATTGAACGTAATCCGGTGGTGGCGGCCTTGCTGGACGACGGACTGTCGCGCGGCTATCGCGATGTGGAAATCGGCCCGTGGTTGCAGGAAAGGTTAACTTTGCTGCACGGCTCGAGCCTGACTGCGCTCGGCGAAATCACGCCGCGTCCGCAGGTGGTTTATCTTGATCCGATGTATCCGCATCGTCAGAAAAGCGCGTTGGTGAAGAAAGAGATGCGGGTGTTTCAGGGACTGGTGGGCGCCGATGACGATGCCGATGGCCTGCTCGAACCTGCGCGGCGTCTGGCGACCAAACGTATCGTGGTGAAACGCCCCGACTACGCGCCGCCCATGGCCGATATTCCTGCGCAGGCGGCGGTTACGACGAAAAGTCACCGCTTTGATATTTATACGCCACTTTAGAGCGCGCGGCCTTGCCCAGCAACATCACCGGCAGGCCCTGCTGTAACCAGAAGTCAAAGATGGCCTGCTGGCGCTTCGTCCAGCGGGCGGTCAGACCAAATCAGATAATGCTCCATCCCGAAGCCCGACAACTCGGGTTCCTTCACTTCGTCATGCACAATCTCGACGTTTAACCCCTCGCCAGACAGTCTTAGCGACTCCAGCCACAGCTCCAGCGGATCGTCTATCTGCATCGCCAGCAGCAACACCTGAGCACGGGTTTTGGTGCGCAGTACCCGCATCATGTAAGTCGCATATTCGAGAATAATGCTGTCGAACAGGCCTTTTTGCTGAATCAGCGCCGGCTGCCTGCTGGTGGTGAGAAACGCGCGGATAGGGCGCAGCACCCGATTGACCAGATAGGTCAGCGGATACTCTCGTCCAAATCGCCAGAGCAGACGGCGCAGGCGAAGCCATTCCCCTCGCCGAGGCAGTGGAGAATTTCCGCCTGCAAACCGCGCCAGCTGCTGTTATGACGGGCAACCTTGTCGCCGGACGGCAATGTCTCTTCCGTCGTCGTGCCATGCGGGCGGATCTCGGCGATCGGAATACCGGCTGAAATCGTTTTGACGATCGTATGCAGGCGAGTGAGATCGTTATCGCTGTACCAGCGACTTCCGCGCTCGTCGTGGCGAGGTTGAATAAGCCCGAGGCGCTGCCAGGTGCGAAGGTTGACGGGAAGCACGCCGCAGAGTTGGGCAGTGGTTTCGATATTGTAATGGCGTGGCAATGGTCGAGGCCATTTTTTGCCGGAAGATTGCGTATCCATAGGCTAACAAATTCCATTTGTTCACAAATGATTCACTAGCTATAAGGGAAATGAAAGGCTTTGTATAGCAGGTTTTAAGTTGATCGAAATTTAATAAAGCGAAATTTGAGCTACATCATTTTATGATGAAAACAGGAGAGGGGGAGGTGCAAATTTGCACCTCCACAGCGTGACAATCTGGCGGCGTAGCCTTATTCGTCGTCGTCTTCCGGGTCGCGCAGAGGCACAATCAGCATATCGATATGCACGGTATTGATCAGCTGGCGAGCCGAAGACATCAGCTTGCTCCAGAAATCCTGATGGTGGCCGCAGATGACCAGGTCCACCTCATACTGCTTGATGGCATCAACCAGCACCTGTGCCAAATCGCCGCTGCCGCTCAATGTACCGGCAATCGGATAGCCCGCATTTTGCGACAGTTTCGGTCAGCGCATTGTGCGTCTCTTCGGAAATACGTTTTTGCATGTCGCCGAGGTTAACGTCAATCAGGCCGGTGTACAGGTCTGAATAGTTCACATCGACGTGGATAAGAGACACTTTGGCATTGTAGGGCTGGGCCAGTGAGACCGCTTTCTCGACCAGCAATTTACTCTCTGGAGAAAGGTCAACCGCAATGAGAATGTGTTTATAAGCCATAAGAAACTCCTTCCATAAGTCATTTAACGTTTGTTTGGATTATTTGCGTTTCGTCCTGGTACCGTTGCCTGCATTAATCATTGCATAAACAACAGGCTGAAAACCTAGCATACCTCAAGTATAGCTGTAAAACGTCGATCGTAATGGCCTCATTCATCCGCCGAATACCCTGCATCACTTTGTTCAGCCAGACTTATGGCGAGAAATATTGCTTTTTTGCTCCCCGAATTTTATTTCATTTCCTACAATCAATAAGAAGCGGGCGTACAGTTTACCTGCTGCCAAACTGGTCGGGAGAGGCGGATGTGGCAAGCCCGGAAGGGGTCTGGGGGCGGGCGGAACAAGGCCCAGGGGATATAAGTAAAAGCGGAGAGAAAGGGCGGGAAACTCGCAGCGTGTAGAGGGTGGGTTTGGACGTCGCCTTAAGGGGGAAACATGATCAGTCCCAATGCGCTATTTTGGGCTTTGTGTGTAGTTTGTGTAGTGAATATGCTGCGTTACTATTCTTCTCTGCGTGCATTGCTGGTGGTATTGCGAGGGTGCGATCCGCTACTTTATCAATATGTCGATGGCGGCGGTTTTTTTACGGCGCATGGACAACCCAGCAAGCAAATAAGACTCGTGCGTTATATCTATGCCCAACGTTATGTCGATCATCATGACCCCGAATTTATTCGGCGCTGTGAAAGGGTTCGCGGACAATTTGTACTGACCACCGCGCTATGTGGATTAATTCTTGTCAGCATGCTGGCCATGCTGATGTGGTATTAGTTCACCGAGACATCGGAATACTTTTCGAGCATGAAATCCTAGTGAATGTGGAAAACGGAAAGCAAAAATAAAGGCGGCGCATTTTCATGCACCGCCTTTTTACGTTGTCCGGCCGGAAGTTAAACCAGCTTCAGCGCCAGCCAGTACAGCACACCGGAGAGCAGGATAGACACCGGCAGCGTCAGCAACCACGCCAGCGCGATGTTCTTGATAGTCTTGCTCTGCACGCCACCGCCATCGACAATCATCGTACCGGCTACGGCAGAAGAAAGCACGTGGGTGGTGGAGACCGGCATCCCGGTGTAACTTGCTACACCAATCGAGACTGCCGCCGTAACCTGTGCAGACAGGCCCTGCGCATAGGTCATGCCCTTCTTGCCAATCTTCTCGCCGATGGTCGTGGCAACGCGTTTCCAGCCCACCATGGTACCGAGCGCAAGCGCCAGAGCGACCGCGACGATTATCCAGATTGGCGCATACTCGACGGTTTCAAGCAGATCGCCGTGCAAGTCATTCAGGAAGCGCTTGTCGGCAGAACTGGTTTCACTCAGCTTCGCCGTTTTGTCCACGGTATCGGCAACACACATCAGCATACGGCGCATCTGGCTACGTTGTTCAGGGGCCAGATCGCTATAGCTTTGCAGGTTGGTCAGCAGACCCTGAGTGCGAGTAATCGCCTCCATGGCCAGACTGTCGTTACAGTGGAAATCAACCGTTGCATGCACGTTGTTGTCCGCCGGAGCGGGCACCAGCGGCGTCAGCGCAACCACTTCAGGCAGTGCCTGGTTGTGCTGCTGATAATACTGTTGCAGGTGCGTCACGGCATCACGCGTACGTGTAATGTCGTAGCCCGTCGCGTTCATATTCAGAACGAAACCGGCAGGTGCCACACCAATCAGCACCAGCATAATCAGACCAATGCCTTTCTGACCATCATTCGCGCCGTGGGAGAAACTTACCCCGATGGCGGAAAGGATCAGGGCGATACGCGTCCAGAATGGCGGCTTTTTCTTGCCATCCTGCTTTTCGCGTTCAGCCGGCGTCAGGTGAATACGTTTACGTTTCTTATTCCCGCTCCAGTAGCGACGGAGCAGAAAAATCATGGTCCCGGCAATAATCATCCCCACCAGTGGCGAGATAATCAGCGACAGGAAAATACCAATCATTTTCGGAATGTTTAGAGCATCAATTACCGAACTGTGGGTCATTATTGCGTTGGTCAGACCCACGCCGATAATGGAACCAATGAGTGTGTGGGAGCTGGAGGCCGGCAGGCCGAAATACCAGGTTCCCAGATTCCAGATAATCGCTGCCAGAAGCATCGAAAACACCATGGCAAGGCCATGTGCGGAACCCACATTCAACAGCAGATCGGTCGGAAGCAAGTGGACGATGGCGTAAGCCACGCTCAAGCCGCCAAGCATGACGCCGAAGAAATTGAATACGCCAGCCATCACAACCGCAAGTTGCGAACGCATAGCGCGCGTGTAAATCACTGTCGCCACTGCGTTTGCCGTATCGTGGAAGCCGTTGATGGCTTCGTAGAACAACACAAACAGTAATGCGAGTATCAATAACAGGCCGGTATGGAAATCCAACCCGGCGAATAAATGCAGCATAATTGTTACGCCAGTTTGTGGACATGAACGCCGCGCATTATCTGCGAGAACAGGGTGAGTGGAAAAGAAAAATATGACATTTTTTTGTCTAAACGTAGGAGAAAAATCAATGATATGCAAAGCGTAGTTTTTAAAGTTATTGATTTTTATGTGATTTTACTTCTGAAACATTTGTTTACCGTCGCAGATTAATCCGCAGGATTCTGGCTAATCAACGCTACAGAGCTTACAATCGGCCGCGCAAGAAGCTGATTTGAACGCTTTTTGTTCATTTGTCAGCGTGTTTTTCTTTGTGTGTGCCCAATTTTGAGAGGTTTATGTGGAACAGTACGACGTTGTAGTCATTGGTGCCGGTGCGGCAGGAATGTTTTGCGCTGCGCAGGCCGGCCAGGGCGGCTGCAAGGTCTTGTTGCTCGACAACGGCAAAAAGCTGGGCCGCAAAATTCTGATGTCCGGCGGCGGCCGCTGCAATTTCACCAACCTCTATACCGAACCTGCTGCGTATCTGTCGGAAAATCCGCACTTCTGTAAATCTGCCCTTGCCCGCTACACCCAGTGGGACTTTATCGACTTGGTCACGCGCTATGGCATCGCATGGCACGAGAAGACGCTCGGCCAGCTGTTTTGCGACGATTCTGCCCAGCAAATCGTGGCGATGCTCGAGCAGGAGTGCCAGAAAGGACAGGTGGTTTTCCGCCTGCGCAGCGAAATTACCGAGGTCGAGAAGCGCGAGTCGGGGTATATTTTGCGACTCAATGGTCAAGAAGTAAGCACTCGCTCACTCGTCGTGGCGAGTGGCGGACTGTCTATGCCCGGCCTTGGCGCGTCTCCTTTCGGCTATCGTCTTGCCGAGCAGTTTGGTCTCAAGGTTCTGCCCACGCGCGCCGGTCTGGTGCCTTTTACACTGCATAAACCGCTGCTTGAGCATTTGCAAACGCTGTCTGGTGTGTCGGTGCCTGCTGTATTAACTGCGCAGGACGGCACCGTATTTCGCGAAAACATCCTCTTTACCCATCGTGGCCTTTCCGGCCCGGCCGTGTTGCAGCTGTCGAGCTATTGGCAGCCTGGTGAGTTTGTGAGCGTTGACTTACTTCCTGGCGTAGACTTGGCGGCCTTCCTGAATCAGCAACGTCAGGACCATCCTAATCAGAGCCTGAAAAATACCCTGTCTCTCCAGTTGCCGAAAAGACTGGTCGAATGTTTGCAGACGCTGGGACAGATTCCGGATGTCACGCTGAAACAGCTGAATGCCCCGCAGCAGACAGCGCTGGTGGAGCAGTTGCAGAACCTGGCAGGTTCAGCCCAACGGCACCGAAGGCTATCGAACTGCCGAAGTTACGCTGGGCGGCGTCGATACCCGCGCGCTGTCTTCGAAAACCATGGCCGCCAACGGCATCGCCGGTCTGTACTTTATCGGCGAAGTGGTCGACGTTACTGGCTGGCTCGGCGGCTACAACTTCCAGTGGGCCTGGAGCTCGGCCTGGGCCTGCGCGCAGGATTTAATTGCCGGACGCGGTGAGTAAGAGCCGTCCTCAAGGTAAAAGGATATTCGGCAAAGAGTCTGAAAGCATTCCTCCGGCGAGGTTCATGATGGACTCTTTGCCCATGCCGAGTAAGACATGTACAGTTTTGCAGTCAGTGCGGGTTTTAGCCGCAGGTTATGCGAACAAACTACAAGACATTAAGCGGTGAGCGGGGAAATCTTCCAAGGCCTGAAATCGCCATTCAAATGCAGTAGCAAACTATCGTCGATTTCTTTGGTAAAGATAGGGCAAATCATTTCCCAAAACCTGATGCCCAGATTGAAAATATGCATCATGTCCATGTTTTTGAGGGTATGACAGACGTTGATATTGTTAAGTGGAATGCAAAATCCCAATCGCAAAGGACGTCAGACTCTCTCCTGTTTTATTCCTGCTTTTTTCACGATCCCCTCCCTCATTTCTATGTCTTGCAATGAATACGTGCGCCAAAAGGCCCTATTTTTCGGCGCGTAGTTTTACGCGCCTCTATAAACACCACGGTCTCAATTTAGCGGCAAGCGGTCCAGAATGGCCTGTGCGGTGTTGACGTCGGTGACCAGCGAATTGATCATCCCCGAGCGGACGGCACCGATAATACCGGCCGCTTTTTCCGGCGTTGCGGCAACGCCAATCGTCAACGGCGTGCGGCGCAGCTGCTCGACCGACGCCGCAATCATCCGTTCTTCCCCTTCCCAATGCAGAATTTCACCCGATTCCATAATGTAATGGCGCAGCACGTCGCCCGTGGCATGGCTGAGCGCCTGCTCGCCCGGCGTGGCGGTGCTGCTCTCACTCGGACGGGGTTCATGGGTCAGGCCGATACCGACTATCGCGACATCCAGCCTGTCCCAAAGAGAAATAATTTCCTGAACGCTGGGATCACCCAGAAACGCCTCGCGCAGCGCAGGAGACGAAATATAGGGCGCGTGCAGGAAATACGGCGTGCCTTCCATTTGCTCGGCAGCACGGCGCACAAATTCGGTAATCTGAAAATGCGGCGCAGCCTGCTGCATGCCGCCGTTAAGCGCGACGGTCAACACGCCCGGCAGACGCGGCAATCCGGCCAGTGTGACCTCTCTTACCGCACGTCCCCAGCCGATACCCAATACCGATCCGGCACTTAATCCGGCCTGAGACAGCAAAGACGCCAGTGGCGTGCGCAGGGAGTCGAGCACGTTATTCGGCGGCGCGTCGACGACATAGGCATGCTTTAAGCCAAGGCGCTGAACAAGGTCGGCCGTCATATTTTCCGGCGAAGATAAACCTATGACTTCTATGCGAACAATACCTGCCGCGCGGGCTTTGTTTAGCAAACGCGAAATCGTCGCGGTGGAGACGTCCAGCTTGCGGGCAATCTCGACTTGCGACATATCGGACTCGTAATGCAGCTTCGCCACCATATGCATTAATGTGCGCGTTGCTGCAATATCTTGCAAAATTGGCTCTTTCAGCTTGAAATTCCTTTCAGTAATGAATTACACTCAAAGCGTCGATTGAGGGATTATTGCTCAATGGCGGTCATAAAGCAATGTTCCATATAGGGCACAAACCCTTTAGAACCGGCGTTGTTCATGATTTTTCGACCTCCCTTGCGAACAGGGGAAACGACAGAGCATCCAGTGTAATCGAGATTTTTTAATCTGTAATAAATTTCACGCAAAGGAGCGTTTCATGTCAAAGTTGTCCACTTCCGAATTACGCGGTTATCAGCAAATCTGTGGCCAGAACGGTGCGATGCTGGTCATTGCCTGCGACCAACGCGGCGGCATGCGTACTCTGCTTGCCAGTGACCCCGAGCAGCAAGCCTCCATTTCCGAAAAACAGCTTGGCCTGATTAAAGCCGACATTACGCAATATCTTGCCAGCAAGGCGTCCTGCGTTCTGGTGGACCCTATCTGCGCCGTTCCACAACTGGTTGATGATGGCATTATCGCCCGCGACACCGCATTGCTCATCGGGCTGGATGCTTCCGGCTGGGATAATTCCCCTGAAGGTTACCGCCTTTCTCGCCTGGCGAAAGATGTGGATGCCCGCCGCGGTTCGCGAGCTGGGTGCCACCGGCGGAAAAATCATGGTGTATCTGCGCTCCGATAAACCGGAAGCCAATCAGCACAATATTGATATTCTGCATAAGTGCATCGACGACTTCTCTCGCGAAGATCTGCTGCTGGTGGTTGAGTTTCTGACCTATAAACTGGATAGCGAAACGGACGAAGAGTATAAAGCCAAAGTGCCGGAGCTGATTTATGGCGGAACGGAAATCTGTTTAAAAGCCGGTTCCAAAGTGCTGAAACTGCCTTATCCGGGTTCAAAAGATGCCTGCGCAGCCATCACCAAGCTTGCGGGCGACGTGCCCTGGGCGGTACTGTCGGCAGGGGTTGATCACACCACCTTCCTGAAACAGGTCGAAGACGCCATGAGTACCGGCGCGTCGGGCGTTATTGCAGGACGTTCACTGTGGAAAGACTGCATTTCCCTGGACCACGATACAACCCGAACCAAACTGGAAACGGTCGCGGTGCCGCGTTTGAAAGAGTTGCAGGCGGTGATTCAGAAACATTACAAAGCGGCGCAAAAGGGTAAAAACGCCTCAACCGAACAGGTGGAACATGTCTGAGAAAAGAGAAGTTTTTAACGTCGATGCGCTGACCAAGGCGGGTAAACGGGTCATTCTGGTCAACGGGATCCCTGCTTCCGGCAAGAGCAGTCTCGCCGTTGAACTCTCTGCTCAGACTGGCTGGTTGTCATTGTCGCTGGATGGCGTCAAAAATCCTTTTCTGCAACGGCTCGAAGGGGTAGACCGCGCATTCAACCGCAAGCTGGGTCAAGCCAGTTATCAGGTTATCTGGTCGATTATTGGCGATGCGCCGCAAGGTTCTTCCTTTATTGTCGATGCCTGGTTCGGTTTTCAGCCTAAAGAGGTACTGGAAACGTATCTGACTCAGGCCGGGGTTACGCAGGTGCTGGAAATCTGGTGCCAGATTTCGCCCGACAGTGCCGGTGCACGATATCAAGCGCGATTAGGGGATCGTCTTCCCGGACATTTAGGCGCGGAATATATTCCCGAACTAAAAGTTCTGGCCGAAAAAGCGCAGCCAATGGAATTGGGTCCGGTCTATTATTCAGATCAGGAACGTCCGGCAGATATTTATGCCATCAAGGAATGGATTGCAAATAATTTGCCTTAATACCGCGAGTGCAGACGCATAGAGTCATTATTACGTTATTGTCTAATTATGTTAACTGACATATATATCAATTTATTTTGATAGCTATGCCATTATTTTCAGAAAGTCCATATTATTATTTTTTATCAATGATAAATAGGCGTGACTGGATCACAGTTTTGAATAGCGTTAACTATGATACTGAGATAAGTCATTTTTATTTTCTAATGAAAGATTATTAAGAGGCAAAATGTTAACTGACTGGATTAATGAAAGTAATATTAGCATCGTTGAACAGACGCAAGACTGGCAAAGTGCTGTCGCATTGGCTGTTCAACCTTTAATAGAAACCGGTGCCGTCGAACCGCGCTATCTTCAGGCCATCTATGACATGCATCGCGAAATCGGCCCCTATTATGTACTGGGCGAAGGGATCGCCATGCCACATGCACGGCCCGAAGAAGGCGTAATTCGTACTGCATTATCTCTGGTCATTGTTAATAACGGCGTTGAATTCCACAGTGAAGATAACGATCCGGTTTATATCGTCTTTGCACTGGCGGCTATCGACAGTAATTCCCATATCGAAATGATAGCCAGCCTCTCACACTTGTTTTGTGATGATGAGGTCGTGGAAAAGTTAAGGAACTGCCGAAGCAAGGATGCTGTCCTGCAGGCTATCGAGCAATATTAACTCTCTTCTATCCTAAGGAAAACCCATGAAAAAGTTATCAATTCTAGCGGTGTGCGGTGCAGGTCTCGGAAGCAGTTTTGCCTGTGAAATGAGTATCGAAGCGGCCTTGAAAGACTTGGGTATTGATGCCGACCTGTCACATTGCGATATTTCGAGCGCGACCTCTACCCGCGCAGACATTATTTTCACCGGTGAAAACTTCCGTTCGCAGTTCGCTCACTATAATGTCACGGCCAAAATTATCTATTTAAAGCGCCTCGTCGACAAAAATGAAATTAAAGAAAAAATTACGCCTGTGCTGCAAGAAATGGGCCTTATGGCGAATACACCCAGTTAATTAAAATAGATAGCCAAAAAAATAATATATAAGCATCTTACCCAATAGCTCGATCACCGTGAACTCTACAGGGGACTTTATATGTCTTTCCTTCACTTTATTGTAAACGACGTACTCGGCCAGGCGTCAATTTTAATATCCCTGATTGCTATGATCGGGCTGATTGCCCTGAAAAAAGCCCGGGGCAAGTGATTACCGGCACACTGAAAACACTGCTTGGATTTTTAGTCTTACTGTCCGGCGCCAGCATTATTGTTAATACATTGACCTTTTTGGGTGAGATATTCCAGAAGGGATTCAACATGCGGGGTATTGTAACCGACGTCGGCTCCATCGCCGGTATTGCCCAGCAAACCCTCGGGCGTGAAACGGCATTAATCATGGTATTGGCTTTTATCGTAAATATCCTGATTGCGCGCTTTACCCGTTTTAAATATATCTTTCTTACCGGTCAGGCTTCGCTGTGGATGGCTACGGTCTGCTCCGTCATTGGCTATATGGGCGGCCTGCGCGGGACCGAATTGATTGTGATAGGCGGCGTGATTGCCGGTGTCATGGCGGTCGGCATGCCGGTTCTGGCGCAGCCTATCGTGCGCAAGATTACCGGTTCCGACGATATCGCCCTCGGCCATTTCTGCACCATTGGCTATATCATTCAGGCTGGCGTGGCGAAAGTGACCGGCGACGTCAGTAAAAGCACCGAAGATTTCGAACTGCCTCAGGCCTTTTCCTTCCTGCAGGATACCTACCTGTCGATGATGGTTGTAATGATCCCTATCTACCTGATCCCGGCTGCCGTGGCGGGTCCTGAGGTCATTGCGCCATTATCCAATAATGTTAACTATATGGTTTACGCCTTCCTGCAGGCCATACAGTTCGTGGTGGGGGTTTATGTCCTGCTGGCCGGTGTGCGCCTGCTGCTGGCAGAAATCGTACCGGCTTTCCGTGGCATTGCGCTGCGCATCGTTCCGAATGCCATTCCGGCGCTGGACTGTCCGGTTCTATTCCCTTATGCGCCCAACGCGGTAATTATCGGATTCATTTCGACCACCATCGGCTCGATTATCGGCATGTTCCTGTTCCCGACCATCGGTCTGGCGATGATTTTGCCCGGCATGCTGACCAACTTCTTCGCCGGAGGCACCGCCGGTATCTTTGGTAACGCGGTCGGCGGACGTCGCGGGGCGATTATCGGCGGTATCTTCCACGGGCTGTTTATTACCCTGCTGCCTGCACTGTTGCTGCCGCTGCTCGGTAAATTCGGTTTATCCAATGTGACCTTCAGCGACTCGGACGTGATAAGCGTCGGGCTGGTATTTGGTCATTTACTTAACTTCTTCCACTAGGTTCCCCGGAGGCTGACATGACGACTGAAATCGACGCTATTCTTGCTCAAAACCTGGCCCCTGCCGATTGTGCAAAAGCGCTTAATGAACTGGGTAAAAGCTACGCTGAACAGCAAAATACCGATGCGGCGATCGCCTGCTGGGAAAAAAGCATGGCGTGTTACGGTAAGCCCGGTTTTGCACAGGCACAACTGATGAAAGCGTATAACGCCAAACGGCGTGAATGCTCACAGGCCGGAGACGGCAAAGGGCTGGAGCTTTACTCCGATAAAATCGACGGATTAATGCAAAAAAGCAAAGACGCCATCCGCTACGGCTTCTAAGTTTCAATTTATTGAATATGCAGCGATAAATTCCGCTTTTTATCCTCATTTCAAGGCCAGATCCCGTTTGGGACTGGTCTTTTTCTTTAAACCTTAACCGATAGCCCCTATGATGAAGCTTACATTTTGAACATAAGGCGAGGGATTTATGTCGGTAAAACTCATTGCAGTAGATATGGATGGAACCTTTCTCGACGACAGTAAAAAATACAATAAAGAGAAATTTCTGGCGCAATATCATCAACTCAAAGCGCAGGGGATCAAGTTTGTGGTCGCCAGCGGCAATCAGTACTACCAGCTGAAGTCTTTCTACCCTGAAATCGAAGCCGATATCGCCTTTGTGGCCGAAAATGGCGCTTATATCGTCAACGAAGGCAAAGACTTGTCCGTAGCTGAACTGAGTCGCGAATCGGTCGCCAAAATCCTCGCGTTTATCGATGCCACGCCGGGCCTGAATACCGTGATTTGCGGCAGAGACAGCGCCTACATTCTGGCGTCGCAGCCCGAGGCGTTTTATCAGAAGATGAAGAACTACTATCACCGCCTGAAGAAAATCGAAAGTTATCAGGAAATCGACGACCAGATTTTCAAATTCGCGACCAATATCGACGATGCGCATCTGGCGAAGTTTATGACCTCTCTCGACGAGGCGCTGGGCGACATTATTACCTCGGTTTCCAGTGGACACGGTTCGGCTGACCTGATCATTCCGGGGCGTCACAAGGCCAACGGCTTGCGTATGCTGCAAGAGATTTGGGGCATCGAGGATAGCGAAGTCGTGGCCTTCGGCGATGGCGGCAACGATGTCGAAATGCTGAAACAGGCAGGCTTCGGATTTGCGATGGCTAACGGCATGCCCGCTGCCAAACAGGCAGCGAGCTATTCAACCGTTTCCAACAATGAGGAAGGCGTGTTGAAAATCATCGATAAAGTGTTGGCTCGTGAAGAGCCATTTAACCACTAACTGTTGCACTGGTTGGTAAATACATCGTTGCCATGTGGGCAAACGTTGTTGCTGGCGGGAATGATTTTAAAAAGCGATCCCGCCGCGCCAGTGCCGCAGCCAGCAAGCAAGAGCAAACTCATCATCAGGATAGTCAATTTCATTAAAGTTCCAGCGTAGACACAGGTAAGCAAAGCATGGGAATCCCCATGTAAATCCAGCATAACCGATATCGAGCCGGTAAAATGCCTTTCTTTTCTACTGTAGTGCGCACCTCTACGCTGTCAATCCATCGCCCGCCAACTCGTGATTCATTCACCTATTATTCGTTGTTGTGTGAGCCATTGTTTAGTTATTGACCTTCTCACGCACCGGTACCGCACCTGATTGATGGACCGCGATGTAACGCTCATACCGCGAAGGTTTCAGTTTTGCCAGGTCGACCAGCACCAGGCCATCGATACAGTTATTGAAAGCAGGATCGCTGCCGAAATCGATAAACTGCACGCCGCCCGTTTCGCAAAGTTCTGAATACTGTTTATAAAGCGGCGGAATGCTGCATCCCAAATTGGCGAGCAGGCGTTTCAGACGCTGCAAATCCTGCGGATAACTGTCGCCGCTGAACTGGGCCAGCACGTCGGGAAGCGAAGCAGGGTAAGGACGTCTTGAGGTGGCAAGCGGCAGGTCGGGGGCAAAGTACAGACGGTAAAAAGCAATCAGCAGGTCACGGGCAGCCAGCGGCAAGCCGCCAGAAATGGAAACCGGGCCAAAGAGATAACGATATTGCGGATATTTCGCCAGATACGCGCCAATGCCCAACCACAGATAATCCAGTCCCCGTTTTCCCCAATAGGCGGGTTGAATAAAGCTGCGGCCCAGCTCGATGCCTTGCGCCAGAATCGGGTCCATCTGGTGTCCGTAATGAAACAGACTCTGACTGTAAATGCCCTCGGCTTTCTGCGGGTCGAGCTGCAGGGCGGTAGGGATAAAGCGGTAGGCACCGACGATTTCCAGCGCCTGCGGATCCCACAGCACCAGATGATAATAGTCGTCATCATAGCCGTCGAGATCGCGGCGACGACCGCTACCTTCGCCCACGGCGCGGAAGGCGATTTCCCGCAGACGACCCAGTTCGCGCAGAATTGGCACGGAGTCTTCCTCGCCACGACGATAAAGATAAATCAACTTTCCGTCGGGCGTCTGCCCCAGCACTTCACTGGCTTCCAGCGCATGTTTGAGAACGGCGCGGTCTTCGGCGCGCGCGATAGCCGATTCGGTGCGAAACAGCGCGGATTTTCCCTGACCAAGACGATAGACGTGCTTGCGAAAGCGTGCGGCGAGATCCTTTGCCCGCGAGTGACCATCATGCCAGCTGTCATAGGGAATGCGCGCGCCAATCTGCAATTTCAATGTACTACCACGATGCCCGAACATTTCGTGAACCAGCAGCAGCGTGGCAATCGGCTTGTAAATCATCGAGCCAAGATAAAACAGCGCGCTGTTGTTACCGCTGATGTGTACCGGCACGATAGCGGCACGCGTTCTGGCAGCCAGTTTTATGAAACCGCTGTGCCATCGGCCGTCGCGCACGCCCTTGGACGTCATGCGAGAGACTTCACCCGCCGGAAACACAATCAGTACGCCCTGATTTTCAAGATGTGCCTGCATGGTGGCTATGGGCGCGCGTCCGGTGCGGTTTTTCATGTTGTCGACCGGGATAATCAAACTGCTCAAAGATTCAATTTGCGACAGCAGCCGATTGGCGACAACTTTGACATCGCTGCGCACCGAGGCGACGGCGCTTAACAGCGCCAGACCTTCCAGCGTACCGATAGGATGATTGGCGACAATGACCACCGGCCCGTAACTCGGGATCTGCTCCAGACAGCGGTCAGAAAGTTCGCAGCGGATCTGAAAGTGGTCAAGAATCTGTTCGACCATATCGACGCCTTTCAGATGGCGATGATGCTCTGCCAGTTGCTGAAACTCCTTCTCGCGAAACAGCTGTTTTAACAGATTGAGTTGCCAGGAAGGGGTTTTACGCTGCGGGGCAAGATCCTGAAGTACGTGGTCCATGCTAAACATAGAATGTCCTCCGGTTGAATTAGCTCGACCATAGGACATGACAATGACATTTCTATTTCAGCAGGATGACGGAATCTAGAATCTCGTGTGGCCGTTTTATGGCAATGTCGTCTTCAGATGAGAGGCCAGGGCCGGAGTTGGCATCACGCAGGGCGTGAATAAATGTCGCCGAAGCCGCTGAAGTCTTTCAATTGCTCAATCCACCATTTTGCAGCATTGCCGCAGGAATTTTCATTCCAGGCCAGATAAGCCATGTCCTGATGACATTCGGCATCCAGCGTTTTTTCGACAAGATCTCCTGACTGCAGATAAGGCTCGGCAAGGTAGCGCGGTAAATAACCGCATCCGAGCGCGGCCGCCTGCGCTGTCACTTTGGCGGTAAAATCATGCACGGTCAGGATTTTTTGCCGATCGAGAATGCGTAAATCTGCGCCGCTGGCGTGTACCGAAGAATCCTGAATCACCACGGCCCGATATTGGCGCACATTTTCGCGATCCAGCGGTTCTTCAAGAGCGGCAAGCGGATGGCGAGGCGAAATGGCGAACACGTAATCCAGCAGGCCGAGCGGGAAGCAGCCAATGCCGACGCGCGTGACCGGTTCACGAACCGCACCAATGATGATATCGGCACGATGATAAAGCAGCGCCTCCCAGGTGCCGGCCAGCACTTCATGGGTAAAGTGCAGCTGCGTGTGCTGATGTTGCTGATAAAACAGATCAATGAGCGGCGTAAGCAGTGACAGAGGCACAGAGGCGTCAAGCGCCAGCGTCAGTTTGCTTTCCCAGCCGCTCTCGACATACTGGGCTTCCTGCTCCAGCTCACTCACCGCCTGAAGCAGCACCCGCCCTTTATCCAGCATCAGTTTTCCGGTGCTGGTAAAGGTCGCCCGGTGACCGGAACGGTCGAGCAGCTTGATGTTCAAGTCGCTCTCCATCTTCTGAATGGTGTAACTCAGCGCGGAGGGCGTTTTGAACAAGGTGGCTGCCGCTGCCGCAAACGAGCCATGACGTTCGAGGGCATCCAGAATCAGCAGGGCTTCAAGGCTTAATTTCATTGGCGAATTCCTGTGTAAAATTCAGCAACATAGTGAGATATCAACCTATCAGCAAGCCGTCGATTTGCCTATTGTTTCGGCGGCATAATCTGTGCGGATACGGACTGTTATTTTTAGGGATGCGGCAGGTCACGCAAAAAATGAAAATAATCACGGATTGATAAAGAGTAGCTGCGCGGTTGCGCATTTGCCGTGGGGATGTCGAGGCGTGGCTTAATGCTGTATTATCAGGCGCTCCAGTCAGAACCGGAAATGCCTATGAGCACCGCCAACGCCTTTCAGCCCGTCAATTATCAGGTTATCGCTGACAGTATTGCGACGCTGCTGTTTCCGCACGCCGAAGTGATTCTCCATGATCTCGCGACTCAGCGCGTGGTACACATCGCCAACAACCTGTCGAAGCGCAAGATTGGCGATGACTCTGCGCTGGATGAACTGCCGGATGACGCGATGTCGGTGCAAAGCATCGGGCCTTACGAGAAGCTGAACTGGGACGGGCAACGCCTGCGTTCCATCACCAGTATTTTGCGCAACGAGCAGGGCGAGGCGGTGATGGCATTGTGCATTAACCTCAACTATTCGGTGCTGGAACAGGCGCGCGATGCGCTGAACCTGTTCTTTCAGGCCAGCCGCCTCATGCCGCAACCCGATGCGCTGTTTCGTGACGACTGGCAGGAGCGTATCAACACTTTTCTGCATGCCTGGCTGCATAAAAACAATCTGGCGCTGAACAGCCTGAGTCGACAGGATAAACGTCAGCTGGTTGAAGCGCTGTATCACGAACGGGCTTTCGAAGGCCGAAGCGCGGTCGATTACGTGGCAAACGTGCTGTCGATGGGCAGGGCCACCGTCTATAAATATGTGAAGGCCCTACGCGAAACCTCCTCGTTATAAGCCCGGCAGTGCCTCGGCGCAGGCTTGCATGGCATAGTCCGCAATTTGCGCGTCCTGCACGGCAACGCCGGTCAAATCGGCCAGCGTGATTTGCTGGTCATTCTCGCGGCCTCGCGTTTCTCCAGCCAGCAGCCAACCCAGTTCAATCAGCTGTTCCTGCCTGATAAGCCCCTGTTTCAGCGCATGGGAAATCTCGCCGTATCGACGGCATTGTTCGATTGAGTCGACCACAATCACTTCTGCACTCGCGACCAAATCGACATCCAGCTCCTGTTTGCCGCCACCGTCTGCGCCGACGGCCGTGATATGCGTACCCGGCTGGATCCACGCCCGTTGCAGCAGCGCCTCGCGTGAGGGCGTGGTGGTGACAATCAGATTGGCATGGCGCGCGACCTGTTCCGCGTCCTGCGTCGTCTCGACCTCAAAACCCAGTGAAGTGGCGAATTCGCGATAGCTCTCGAGCGCCATGTGGTTGCGGCCCCAGACGGTCAGTCGACGGCACGAGGTCAGCGCCATCAGTTGCTCCAGCTGCATCCGCGCCTGAACGCCGGTGCCGAGAATACCTATGCCGGTAATGACACGTGGCGCCAGCGCGCGGGCAACAATTTGCCCGGCCAGAGCGGTACGGATGCAGGTCAACCAGCCTTCATCCTGCAACAATGCGCGCGGTTGTCCGGTTTTGGCCGACAGCACCAGCATCATGCCGTCATTGCTGGGCAATCCTTTTGCCGGATTGTCATAAAAGCCCGTCGAAATTTTGACGGTAAAATGTTCACTGCCTTCAATCCAGGCGGATTTTACACAACAGTCGCCGTTGGCCTGCCCAAAGATAAAATTTTGTACCGGCGGAACCTGTACCTGTCCGCGCGAATAGGCAATAAATCCGTCGACGAGGCGCTGTGCGGCGACGTTCATCTCCATTGCGCCGACTATCTGGGTCTGACTGTAGATTTTCACTGTACGGCATCCAGAAACTTTTCCAGCAGGATGTTGCGGCCGCAGAGAATAACGGCGACTTTTTTGCCCTGATAATCTGCTGCCAGTTTAATGGCTCCCGCCAACGCAACACCTGCCGCGCCTTCAATCATCCAGCGCTCATGTCGCGCTACGGATTTCATGGCCGCGCGGATTTCCTGGTTCGCTGACCAGCACGGTTCTGTCGATCACTTTCTGGCAGAGCGGAAACGTCATGCTGCCGGGCTCGATGCCGCCTGCGGTGCCGTCGGATAAGGTTTCCTGTTCTTCCATCTCGATAATGTGGCCTGCTTCAAGCGATCGTTGCAGGGTAGGTGCATTGGCGGGCCAGCAGCCGATGATTTCCGTGTCCGGTTTACGCTGTGACAACGCCGCGCCGATGCCCGAAATCAGGCCGCCGCCGCCGACCGCGACAAATACCGCATCCACATCGGGTAATTGCTCGACCAACTCCGCGCCAATCGTGCCCTGACCGGCGATGATATCGGCATCGTTATAGGGAGAGATGAACAGTGTCTCCTGCTGGTGCGCCTGTCTGGCCGCTTCAAGTTCGACGGAGAGGGGGTCGGTGTCCAGCGAAATCACCTGCGCGCCATAGGCTTTGATGGCGTCAATTTTCAGCGGCGAAGCGCTGGTGGTGGTATAGACGGTAACCGCAACACCAGCGCGACGGCCCGCCAGCGCCAGCGCCTGACCGTGATTCCCGGAGGAGGCGGTGATCACGCCCTTGTTACGCTGCGAATCATTGAGTTTGAGGATTTTGTTGCTGGCACCACGAAACTTGAACGAACCGGTATGCTGGAGATGTTCGCACTTAAGATAGATTTCGCAGCCGGTGTGCGCCGACAGCGCCGGACTGTGGGTCAGGGCAGTAACAGCAACCTGTGGACGCAGCAAGGCATGTGCAGCGGTAATTTCCTCGGCGAGGCGTGACACATCGATATCGGTGCACTTCATGGACGCTTTCCTAATTAATGGAATTATTATCCACAATAGACATTTAGTCTACTTCTGGCAATGGGTTTTTGTAGTTCGCGGTGTTCTTATCAGCAGTCTGAATGAGAAAGCAGAAGGTAATGCCGCAAACTGTCTGATTTTACCGTTTTCAAATTAAAGATGACCTTTCAGTGTTGTATTATGGCAATTGAGTTGTGGATATCTGAATCATTATTTATCCACACTTTCTAAAGTTTATTTTCTGCTTTTATCTATATTATCCATATTGTTATGGATAAGCCCTATAGGTATGTTGATTTTCTATAGATACACATAAAACTATATTATTCGAGATATTCTCCCAAGGAAAATTGAGTACAAGGATTATTTATGACTATCGAACCTAAAGGAATTAAAGGCTTTCTTGCTATTGTCGAAAACGGAAGTTTTGCCAGCGCCGCGAAAACATTAGGTATCACTACCTCTGCATTATCAATAAGAATGAGCACCCTTGAACGTATCATTGGTGAAAAATTGTTGATTCGTAAGCGACCGTTCATTCTTACTGAAAGCGGTAAGATTTTTTATAATCATGCGCTCAAGTTGCGCGATCTTGAGAGCAGTCTCAGGAAAAAAATAGAAAAAATAGCCTCTTAATTATTACCTCGCGATATGAATCCTGCGTGGCATGGCGTCCATTCAGGATTTTTTTATGCACCTATAATTAAGTTATATTAAATTTACAAGTGATGAAGATTATCATTCTTTCCACAATTCTAATGTTTATTTCAATTTAATAAGTAACCCTTCGCTGCCTGTTTTCATTCGTTTTAAGAATTTTAAGCGAAATTTGCTATTGTTTTAAATTAATTTGTGGCAATTTTACCGCCAGTAACGAGAAGATAAATGATGGTTGTTATCTTAATGTAATTTAAACATGGCAGAGAAGAAAGAAAGCTGTGATTGAAATTATTTTTCGTTGAGTTATTGAGATAACTTGTCTTTTTATGATCCCTCTATGTCGTATTACAAACTATTAAACAAGATAAAGTCTTGATAAATGATCTCAATCCTAAAAAGCTAACAAGGAGTTAACATGTTTTTAGAACCTAAGAGTATTAATGGGTTTCTGGCTATCATCGATAATGGAAATTTTGATAAAGCAGCCAAGATTTTGAACATCACCACTTCTGCGCTTTCCATTCGAGTCAGTTCCTTGAGAAAACCATGGGAGAGAAGCTCATCATCAGAACTCGCCCTTTTAGCCTGACGCAGGCGGGTGAAATATTTTATGAATATGCACTCGAGTTCAAAAAAATGGAGTCGTCACTGAAATCAAGGTTGACTAAATTAGCCGAGTAGTGAAGATAACGTGGATACGGCATAATAAAATACCGAACCAGGCCATCAAGCCGGTTCGGTATTTTTTGTGATGCAGATTTATCACAGTAAACCAGTAAAAAGATTAGAACTGATAGACCAGGCCTACACCCACAATATTGTCGGTATTCACGGCCGCCAGGCGCGTATAGTTATCTTTCTTCAACAGATTGATTTTATAATCGACGTAGGTATACATGTTTTTATTGAAGTAATAGCTGGTGCCGACTTCAACATATTTAACCAACGCATGTTTTCCGCCTTTGTAACTCTTGGTGGCATCTTTATCGTCTTTCACTTCATTCAGTGCCTTGCCGGTTGACTGAATGTAAGAGATTGAAGGGCGCAGACCTTCTGCGAAGCCGTCAACAAACAGGTATTGCGCGACAAGCTCGACGTTCTGCGTCTTGTTGGCAAACTGATTTTTTCCGTAAGGCGTCATGTTGTGTGTTTCGGCATACATGGCGGCGAGGTAGAGTTGATTGGCATCGTATTTCAAGCCGGCAGTCCAGGCATCGGCAGACTGGCCATTCTTGTCGGCAGACTGCGCATCCGTGCGGTCCGATTTTGCATAGGCCGCAGCAATATGGATGCCGCTGCCAAGGTCGTATGAAGTGGACGCGCCCCAGCCGTCGCCGTTTTCGACGCTGGTGTCTCGGTTTTCCGTGCCTTTGCTTCCTTCGTTTTTACCCTGATATTGAAGGGCAAGATTCAGGCCGCTGATGGCGCCAAAGAAGTTGCTGGTGCGCAGGGTGGCCAGATTATTGCCGCGACCGGTCATGAAGTTATCGGTTCTGGCCCAGCTGTCACCGCCGAATTCAGGATTGTTGTCGGTCATGGATTCCACGTCGTAAAGCACGCCAAAGTTGCGGCCGTAATCGAAGGTAGCGATATCGGCGAACTTCAACCCGGCAAATGCCAGTCGAGTTGCACTGCCGCCTGGCGCTGATTCGGGTGCGCTGGTTTTGATGTTATATTCCCACTGACCATAACCGCTTAACGTTTTACTTATTTCCGTTACCCCTTTAAAACCGAGGCGTGCATAGGATTTATCGCCATGCGCATCGGCATTGCTCGAAATATAGTTGAGCCCGACCACTTTTCCGTACAAATCCAGTTGATTTGCATCTTTATTATAAATCTCGGCGGCGTTGGCAACATTCCCCATTAATAGCGTGGAAACAAGTACTGCTAAATATTTGCGCGTCATTATCTCATCCTTATTTTAAATGATTGAATTAAATAAATAGATTTTTATCCCGGAAGGACTTCCACGGTACTGGCAAACAGGAGATATAAAAAACTGTTTTTGAACTTTGTGGTTTATTTGTGATGTTGCTCAATAATGTGGCTGGGGTTATTAAATTCAATTAAATAAGGAGGTTGAATAATTAAATAATATAAACTTGCGTGATGTAAATAATTAATGATTCTCTTAACGGACTTGAATTAATCGATCCATTAAAAAATTCCTTTTTTAAAATACAGCTTAACAATCTGAATTAATAAGTTACTGATACTCATGTTTAATGGCTCGATATTGGCATGACGTTGAATAAATAATCTATTCTCAATACAGTGGCTATCAGGGGTTTGCCGGCAGTGTTAGCGGCAGACTGTCTTGAATCTAATCGAGATTTCTCATTTCAATGTCGTCCAGCGCAGCTCAAACGGCCCGACCGGCCAACGTCAATCTCCAGATCCTCGGCATTATGGTTTTGAATTTTGCCAATTACCTGACCATCGGTTTGCCGCTGGCGGTACTGCCGGGTTATGTGCATGACAGTCTGGGGTTCAGTGCCTTCTGGGCGGGCGTCGCCATCAGTATGCAATATTTCGCCACGCTGCTGAGTCGCCCTCACGCGGGTCGCTACGCCGATCTGCTGGGCGCCAAAAAGGTGGTGCTCATCGGCCTTTCCGGCTGCCTGCTAAGCGGCGTCTTTTATCTTCTGGCGCTGTGGCAAGCCGATTCGCCAGTCACCAGTCTGGTTTTACTGTGCATCGGCAGGGGCGTTTTGGGCGTGGGGCAAAGTTTTGCCGGTACGGGGTCAACACTTTGGGGAATTGGCCGTGTAGGCTCGTTGCATATCGGCAAGGTTATCTCATGGAGCGGAGTAATGACCTACGGGGCGATGGCGGTCGGCGCACCGCTCGGCGTGTGGATATTTCACCTCGGCGGCCTCGCCTTGCTGGCGGGACTGATTATCGGCGTTGCCTTGGCGGCGCTCCTGCTGGCGATGAGCAAAGAGGGCGTACAGCGTGGCACAAGTAGCGTAATTCCTTTCCGCCAGGTACTTGGCAACGTGCTGCCCTATGGCATGGTGCTCGGCCTGGCCTCCTGCGGTTTTGGCGTCATCGCCACCTTTATCACGCTGTTTTATGATGCGAGGGGATGGAGCGGCGGCGCTTTTGCCCTGACGCTGTTCAGCTCGGCCTTTGTCTGCATGCGGCTGCTTTTTCCAAATATTATCAATAGATTCGGCGGGCAGCGCGTCGCCCTGGCGTGTTTCTTCTTCGAAGCGACGGGACTCCTCATGGTATGGGCCGCGCCTATCCCGCCCATGGCGCTGGCAGGCGCGATGCTGACCGGTGCAGGCTTCTCGCTGGTCTTTCCGGCGCTGGGCGTCGTGGCGGTAAAACGTCTGCCTCAGCAGAATCAGGGCAGTGCGCTGGCGACCTATACGGCTTTCATGGATCTTTCGCTGGGGATAACAGGCCCGCTGGCGGGAATTCTGATAACCCACGCGGGTGTGCCGTCGATTTATCTGGCCGCCGCTTTCGCGGTGTTGCTCAGTGCGGCGCTGGTAGCGCGTCTGATGCAGAAAGATAAAACACGCGTCCTGGAGTGATTTCCCCGCCTGCGCTTTGGCGAGAGGGGGAGAACACATTAGATACGCACTCGGCCCATGTGGTGTGCGGCGACCAGTTTGCCCTCGCGCATGGCAAATCCTTCCGACGTGCCTTCCAGCACGAAATCGAATTTTTTATACAGCGCAATCGCCGCCGGATTATCGACAAATACCGTGAGTTCCACGCGACTGATGCCCAGCCAGTTGTCGCAAAGATCCAGCACGGCGGCAAGCAGCCTGCTGCCTACGCCTTGTCCCTGAAATTCAGGATGCACGCCCATACCAAAGGTTGCCGTATGACGGCGGCGCATTGAAGGATTCACGTGAAGCATTATCTGCCCCACGACGCGCTCGCCAAAGCAGGCGACAAGATTGTAGGTGCCGGGAGCGATGTCTGCGAGCCGTTTCTGCCAAAGACCGGATGCAGGAAACGGCAGTTGCAGCGTGTCGCCGAACACCTGTTCCTCACTATAAAGCTTATGCAACTGGGCATAATCTTCGGGTTCGACATGGCGGATTTCAATCTGGCTCATCGACGGCTCCTTGAAGGGATGAGGGTAATAACCTCTTAATTTATCAGTCTATTTTATTTAAGCAATTTAAAAATCGAACGAAAAAAGTGCTTTACAAGTGCGAATGATAATGATTATTATTGTCATGCGTTCCGGGGTGGCTATTCACCATAGTCAAACGGGTCCCTGGAAAGCACGACATTGCTCACATTGCTTCCAGTATTATTTTAGCCAGCCGGGTGCTGGCTTTTTTTTGTCCCAAAGTGTGTCATTTCTTGCTAAAATTCCTCCCTGTTCCCTCTATCCCAGTTCATTGAAAATGAAGAAAAAAGGCCAGTGCTTCAGGACGTCGCCGATCGGGTGGGTGTAACCAAAATGACGGTGAGCCGTTATTTACGCAACCCCGAACAGGTTTCTCTGCTGTTGCAGGAGAAGATAGCCACTGCGCTGGACGAGCTGGGATACATTCCGAATCGTGCGCCCGATATTCTTTCCAATGCCAAGAGTCGCGCCATCGGCGTATTGCTGCCCTCGCTGACCAACCAGGTTTTTGCGGAAGTGCTGCGCGGTATCGAGAGCATCACGGATATTCACGGGTATCAGACCATGCTCGCGCACTACGGTTACAGCGCCGAGCGGGAAGAGCAACGGCTGACCTCGCTGCTTTCCTATAACATCGACGGGCTGATTCTTTCCGAACGTAATCACTCTGCAAGAACCTTGAAGATGATAGAAGTCGCCGGGATCCCCGTGGTTGAAATGATGGATTGCATCTCGCCCTGCGTCGACCTCGCCGTAGGCTTCAACAACTTTGAAGCCGCACGACAAATGACCCAGCAGATTATTGCCCACGGGCATCGTCACGTGGTCTATTTCGGCGCACGTCAGGATGAACGAACCTTAATCAAGCAGCAGGGTTATGAGCAGGCGATGCGGGAATCGGGGTTGCAGCCTTACAGCGTGATGACGACGCGATCGTCGAGTTATACCGCCGGAGCCGAACTGCTCAAGCAGGCGCAGCGCGACTATCCTCAAATCGACAGCATCTTCTGTACCAACGATGACCTTGCGGCCGGGGCGTTTTTCGAATGTCTGCGGCAGGGATTGCATATTCCGAAACAAATGGCGATAGCCGGCTTCCATGGCCACAATATGGGTCAGGCCATGGAGCCGAGGCTTGCCAGCGTGCTGACGCCGCGTGAACGTATGGGGCAGATAACCGCCGAACGTTTACTGGCGCGGCTACGCGGAGAAGAGGTCGTGCCAAAAATGGTCGATGTCGGCTTTACGATTTCGGCGGGCGGCAGTATTTAATCTGTCTCCCGCACGACGTCGGCGTCTATCAGGCCTCGGCAGCAATCGTGATGGCGTGTGCGTTTTCCAGCGCCGTCACGCAGCGTTTCACCACCCCTTCAATCTGATGGTCGATATTCACCCGCACGACATCCGGCTCGTCTTCGCCCGGCTCTTCCAGTGCAGCAAACTGACTCTTCAGCATATCTGGCGAGAAGAAATGCCCTGCGCGCGCTTTCAGACGTTGCAGGATCACATCTTCGCTGCCTTTGAGATAAAGAAAGATAATCCCCTCGTTGCCTTTACGCAGCGCATCGCGGTAGCGACGCTTCAGCGCGGAGCAGACGATCAGGCCGGTTTCGTTTTTGTGTTTGAGGCTGTAAGCCGCATCACTTAAACGTTCCAGCCAGGGAGCGCGATCGTCATCGTTCAGAGGTTGGCCGCTGGCCATTTTCTGGATATTGGCGCGAGGGTGCAGATCGTCGCCGTCGATGAATTTAGCATGAATTGCTTGTGCTACGGCTGCGCCGACGGTGGTTTTACCGCTGCCAGACACACCCATCAAAATGATGCTTTGTCCTGCCATAAGTTTGATCTCTGTCCCATATTTAGAATTTACCCGAGCGGGTCATTCCTTATATTAGCATGTTACCGGTATCATGATACCGGTAACAAATGGAGGTGTGACTAATATCACAAAGGGATATGTATAAATTTTAGCGCTGTCTTGCAATTCGACCTGCGCTGAACACGCAAACTTACAAAAAAATATCACTCGCGCACTGTTATCTGGACCGCGATGCCTTGGCTTTCAAGGAAGGGCGTTAAGGTTTGGCGGGACAGAGAAGGGCGGAAGGGGAAAAGTTATGCCATTAGTCATCGTTGCAGTCGGTGTCGCACTGCTGCTGTTACTTATGATCCGATTCAAATTAAACGGTTTTATTGCCTTGATCCTCGTCGCGCTGGCTGTTGGCGTGATGCAGGGAATGCCGGTAGATAAAGTCATTACTTCAATCAAAAACGGCGTGGGCGGCACGTTGGGCAGTCTGGCTCTCATCATGGGCTTTGGTGCCATGCTGGGTAAACTGCTGGCCGATTGCGGCGGTGCACAGCGCATTGCCACCACGCTTATCGACAAATTCGGCGTCAAATACATTCAGTGGGCATTGGTTGTCACCGGTTTTATCGTCGGCTTCGCGCTGGTTCTATGAAGTCGGTTTCGTGCTGATGCTGCCGCTGGTGTTCTCCGTTGCCTCGGCTGCCCGTTTGCCGCTGCTGTATGTCGGCGTGCCGATGGCGGCGGCGTTGTCGGTAACGCACGGTTTCCTGCCTCCGCATCCCGGACCGACGGCGATCGCGACCATTTTCCACGCGGATATGGGCAAGACGCTGCTGTACGGCGCCATTCTCGGCATTCCTACCGTTATTTTGGCCGGTCCGGTGTTTGCCCGTTTCCTGAAAGGTATCGACAAGCCGGTTCCGCAGGGTTTGTATAACCCGAAAGTGTTTACCGAAGCCGAAATGCCTGGTTTTGGCGTGAGTGTTGCCACTTCGCTGGTGCCGGTGATTCTGATGGCCTTCCGCGCGATTACCGAAATGATCGTGCCGAAAGGTCACCCGATTCTGTCCTACGCCGAGTTCTTCGGCGATCCGGTTATGGCAACGCTGATTGCCGTGCTTATCGCCATCTTCACCTTCGGGCTGAATCGCGGTCGCAAGATGGATGAAGTGATGGGCACCATCTCGGATTCAATCAAGATTATTGCCATGATGCTGCTGATTATCGGCGGTGGCGGTGCCTTCAAGCAGGTGCTGGTCGACAGCGGCGTAGATAAATACATCGCGGGACTGATGCAGGGCAGCACGCTGTCGCCTATTCTGCTGGCATGGACCATCGCCGCAGTGCTGCGTCTGGCGCTGGGTTCGGCGACCGTTGCAGCCATTACCGCGGGCGGTATTGCCGCGCCGCTTATCGCCACCACCGGCGTCAGCCCGGAGTTGATGGTGATTGCCGTAGGCTCGGGCAGCGTGATTTTCTCTCACGTCAACGATCCGGGGTTCTGGCTGTTTAAAGAGTATTTCAACCTGACCATCGGTGAAACCCTCAAGTCCTGGTCCGTGCTGGAAACCATTATTTCTGTTTCCGGTCTGGTGGGTTGCCTGATACTTTCCAATATTATCTAGTCTGTCTGACAGCGTTCTGTCCTGCCTTACTGGCGTCAGGACGCTGTCTTCTCCCTTAAGTCTCCCGCCATTAAGTAAATAAAGCTTCAAGAAGGATGAAAGGCGCTCAAAATTGTGGCTCAATACGGCCAAATTATTATTGGCTGCTGGATAACCTTCTATGCCCCCCGTTTTGCACTTTATATTGGCTCTCGCCGTCATCTTCTTCCTCGCGTTCATTTTCAGTAACGATCGCAAAAAATCCGTCCGCGGGTCATTCTGCAACTGGTTGTTATCGAGGGTTTGCTGGCGTGGTTCTTCCTGCATGCGACCAGCGGTCTGGCCATCGTCACCGCCGTCTCCGGATTCTTTGAAAACCTTTTAACCTACGCGGCGCAGGGTTCCGATTTTGTCTTTGGCGGAATGAGCAAGGCGGGGCTGGCGTTTATTTTCCTTGGCGTGCTTTGCCCGATTATCTTTATTTCGGCCTTGATCGGTATCCTGCAGCATTTACGTATTTTGCCGCTGCTCATCCGCATTGTCGGCACGTTGCTGTCGAAGATTAACGGCATGGGTAAACTGGAATCCTTCAATGCGGTCAGCACGTTGATTCTGGGTCAGTCGGAAAACTTTATCGCCTACAAAGGGGTGCTGGCGGAGATTTCACCGCGTCGTCTTTATTCGATGGCGGCAGCGGCGATGTCGACCGTTTCGCTGTCCATCGTGGGCGCGTATATGACGATGATTGAGCCGAAATACGTGGTTGCTGCGCTGATTCTGAATATGTTCAGCACCTTTATCATCCTGTCTATCATCAACCCGACGCCTGTCGGCGACGAGCCGGACATCAAGCTCGACAAGCTGCACGAAGATCAGAGTTTCTTCGAAATGCTCGGCGAATATATTCTGGCCGGTTTCAAGGTTGCGGTCATCATCATGGCGATGCTGATTGGTTTTATCGCCATTATTGCCGCCATCAATGCCCTGTTTACCGCCATCTTCGGCATCAGCTTCCAGCATATTCTGGGTTACGTGTTTTATCCGTTTGCCTGGCTGATTGGCATTCCTGCGCCTGACGCACTCAAAGCCGCCAGCATCATGGCGACCAAGCTTGTCACCAACGAATTTGTCGCAATGATTGATTTAAAGAAAATCGCGACCGAATTGTCGCCGCGCGGGTTGGGCATTCTTTCCGTATTCCTGGTCTCTTTCGCCAACTTTGCGTCCATCGGCATTGTGGCGGGCGCGATTAAGGGGCTGAATGAAAATCAGGGCAACGTGGTGTCTCGCTACGCGCTGAAACTGGTTTATGGCTCGACGCTGGTCAGCCTGCTCTCCGCCGCGTTCGCGGGATTAGTGTTGTAAATTATTGGCATAAAGTAAAAACCCGGCCACTGCGCCGGGTTTTTTTGTCTAGAAATCAACACACGCAGAATTGTCGACCTGCATGACGGAATCCTGCTGGAACTGCTGTTTATACAGAGCGCGGATCTCGCCGATTTTCTTCTGCGCTTCGGCGCTGTCTTCATGAATCAGCACCAATGCCTTGCTGTTTTCCTTAATCACCACGCCTTCGCTGCGCAGCCATTGCCCCTTGGCATCGAACACGCTCAGGCCGTCCTTGAAGCGCGGCGTCACCGTTTTATCGACAAAGGTCTGCCATTGTGCGGCGCTGACCGGTGCCGCGTTATGACGACTTAACCCAAAGTACAGGGTGGTTTGCCTCATCGGGTTGCCGGTTTTGCAGGTCAGGGCAGGCGTCGGTTTGGCGGCTACTTCAGTAGCCTGTGGCGGAAAAGGCGCTTGCGGCGCGGGTCGCGGGGCAGCGCAGCCGGTCAAGGCGAACGCCACGCAGGCGGCAAACAAAGCAGGGGTCTTCATGACAGATTCCTTGTGATTGACTATTAATGACGGTGCGCTTTTTCCGCACCGTCTGCGCCGCACTCTGCAAGACAATGTTATCGCACGCGGCCGCTGACCCCATCATAGAGTCTGGCCGCTCGAATCGCCAATCACCTGACGTATTGAAAACCCCCGCTATTTTACGTCTCGCTGCGCGGGTAGCGGCGTAAGCCTACTGATATTGAAGATAGGCGACGTGAGTCTGCAAATACTCCTCCAGACCATGACGACCATCCGCGCCGCCAATCCCGGACTTACGCCAGCCCGCATGGAAGCCCTGCATCGCCTCGAAGTTTTCCCGATTCACATAGGTTTCGCCAAACTTGAGTTTTTTAGCGCCGTCATCGCGGTATTGATATTTTGCGTGTAGATAGCCGACGTCAGGCCATATTCGCTGTCATTTGCCAGCGTAATCACTTCTTCGAGCGTTTTGAAGGTGGTGACGGGAAGTACGGGGCCGAAAATTTCATGCTGCATGATGTCCATGTCCTGACGCACATCGGTCAGGATGGTGGGCTGGAAGAAGAAGCCCCTGTCACCGGCCCGTTTGCCGCCGAGCAGCACTTTCGCGCCCTGCTCGACGGCGGCAGCGACTTTGTCCTCAACCCGTTGCAGGGCATCGGCGCTGATGAGCGGCCCCATATCCAGATCGTTCTCCTCGGCGGTATCACCAAATTTCACCTGTTCGAACGCCTGGCTCAACCGGGTCATGAACTGGTCATAAATCTCTTCCTGCACATATAGACGTTCGGCGCAGTTACATACCTGTCCGGTATTGATCACGCGAGAACTGACGATGGCCTTCACCGCGAGGTCGAGGTCGGCATCGTTCATGACGATGGCCGGTGCCTTGCCGCCCAGCTCCAGCGAAACTTTGGTCACGTTTTGCGCGGCGGCTATCATGGTCTGAATTCCGGCGTTTACGCTGCCCGTCAGGCTGACCATGCCGACTTTCGGGTTGGCGGCGAGCTCGTGGCCGACCACAGGGCCGGTGCCGGTTACCAGATTGAAGACGCCTTTCGGCAGGCCAATCTCGTCGACGATTTCGGCAAAGATAATGGCGTTGTTCGGCGTCGGTTCGCTGGGTTTGATAACGATGGTGTTGCCGGTCAGCAGGGCGGGCGCGGCTTTACGGGCAATCAGAAAGAACGGGAAGTTCCACGGCAAGATACCGGTGGTAACGCCGATGGCTTTCTTGAACACCAGGATATTTTCGTTCGGCCGATCGCTCTGAACAATTTCGCCCTCATAGCGGCGCGCCCATTCGGCGACGTAGTCCAGGTAGTCGGCGGTAAACAGCACCTCGGTTTGCGCCAATCCGCGCGTCTTGCCGCCTTCGGCGATAATGGTGTCGGTGATTTCTGCCTCGCGCTGACGAATGCCTTGCGCAATCTTGTGCAGATACACGCCACGTTCAACCGCAGGCAGTGCCTCCCAGCCGTCCTGCGCGGCGTGCGCGGCATCGATGGCGCGTCTGGCATCTTCGGCGCGGCCTTCCGGCACCTGCGAGATAACACGCTCGGTGGCGGGATTAATCACATCAATCCATTGGTCACTCTGGTTTTCTACAAACTGGCCGTCGATATACATGCGCTGTTGAATAATAGTCATGGGCAGATTCTCCTGTGATAGCGGGTGTTTATTCCTTCAACATGACGCAGTTTTCGGCGCGCGACCTTTTCGTTATTGCCACAGAAATGGTCAGCATGGCAAAAATGGGCGGGTTGGCACAATCTACCCTGCAAAACGTCTCTTTGGCCTTTTGGGGCAAGGCGGGAGCTGAAAACGGCCAAAAACGGGCAGAAAGAGAATTTGTGATCGCTGTCGGTGAAATCTCGTTAATTTCGCCAGAATTATCGTAGGGTGGGCAACCATACAGAGGTTGCGCGTGGTGACAACTCCTTAGACTCCTTCGTATGCAGGAAGCCGCTTATTTCCTGTTCGCCTCAACTCTACGAAGGAATAAACAAAAATGAATAACGCAATCCTGCTAGGCATTATGTGGCACTTTATCGGCGCCACCAGTGCGGCCTGTTTCTATGCTCCCTTCAAAAAAGTACGCAACTGGTCCTGGGAAACCATGTGGTCGGTAGGCGGCGTCATGTCGTGGCTCATCCTGCCGTGGGCGGTCAGCGCCATTCTGCTGCCCGATTTTTGGCAATATTATCGCTCGTTCAGCCTTTCCACGCTGCTGCCGGTGTTTCTGTTTGGTGCCATGTGGGGCATCGGGAACATCAATTACGGATTGACCATGCGCTATCTCGGCATGTCGATGGGGATTGGTATCGCGATTGGCGTGACGCTGGTGGTCGGCACGCTCATGACACCTCTGCTGCAAGGCCGTTTTGTCGAACTGTTCAGCTCGGCTGGCGGGCGGTTAACCTTGCTGGGTGTTCTGGTTGCTCTGGTGGGCGTCGCCATCGTTTCGCGGGCGGGGTTGCTGAAAGAGCGGGCGATGGGCGTGACCGCGCAGGAGTTCAACCTGAAAAAAGGGCTGGTTCTCGCGGTGTTGTGCGGTATTTTCTCCGCAGGCATGTCTTTCGCCATGGACGCCGCCAAACCCATGCATGAGGCTGCCGCGGCGCTCGGCATCGACCCGCTTTATGTGGCGTTGCCAAGCTACGTGGTGATTATGGGCGGCGGGGCCATCGTCAATCTGGCCTACTGCTTCATTCGTCTGGCAACCAAAAAAGAGCTGTCAGTCAAGGCCGATTTCTCGGTGGCGAAACCTCTGCTGCTGGCGAATGTCTGCTTTGCGCTGCTCGGCGGCACCATGTGGTATCTGCAATTCTTCTTCTATGCCTGGGGCCACGCCAGAATTCCGGCGCAGTACGACTTCATCAGCTGGATGCTGCACATGAGTTTCTATGTGCTGTGTGGCGGGTTGGTCGGGTTGATCATGAAAGAGTGGAAAAACGTCGGTCAGCGTCCGGTGGGCGTATTGAGCGTGGGTTGTCTGGTCATCGTGATGGCGGCGAATATAGTAGGGCTGGGGATGGCGTCCTGAATTGCTGACGCCACGCGCTTGGCGTCATGCCAGTTTCACGCGTAAATACCACGGAAAAATAGTTGCTGTCGTCAAAGCCGCAGGAGGCAGCAACTTCCCCAATCAGGCGTTCGCTGCTGCGCAGCAGATGCTTCGCCTGACACAGTTGCAGCTGGCGCAGATAGTGGCCAATGCTCATTCCCGTTTGCTGTCGAAACAACTGCTTTAATCCCCGTTCGGATAGGGCATTCTGCCGGCAAAAAGTGGCCAGACAGAGATTTTTGCCGACGTCCGCCTGAATGGCCGACATCAGTAGATCCAGCTGTTCCCCTTCCGGCAGGGCATAGGCGCGGTCGGCGGCGTAGCGATGGCGTTTGAGAATCAGCGCCAATTGCAGAAACAGCGCTTCGGTAAGTTGCAGGGAAAGCACGTCGGTTTTACGACACTCCTGCACCAGCTGCAAAATCACGCCACGCGCAAGCGCCATGCCGCGCGTGGTCAATCGCCAGTGTGCGGAACCTTCCTCCTCCTCGCGAGGCAGCATTTCAGACCAGTTCAGCCCCAGCTTGAAGCGCTCGGGGCAGTAGATGATGTTGTCGAGTACCAAATCATTGACCGCATCGTAGCTGTGGCAGTCCGTCTCGCGAATATAGAAAATATCGCCACAGGTCACGAGCCACGGCCGATCGTTCAATACGTGCAGGCCGTTGCCGCGCCACACAATCACGATTTCGCAAAATTCATGGGTGTGGGGCGGAAAGGACGGCTGCGGCGCGCGATCGGCGACCGCCACCGGCATCAGGTCCGAGGGAATATAGTCGGCTTTCGGCAGACGAAGGGTCATAGGGCCTCGCATTCAGTTCATATGCTGGCGGACATTGCGCGGCGCGTAGCCAAATTCGCGCTTGAACAGCGTCGAAAAATGGTTGCTGTCGCCGAAACCGCATTGAAAGGCAATGTCTGTCACCCGCATGTCGCTGTGGCGCAGCAGATGCCGCGATTGCAGCAGGCGCAGCCGGTTAAGGTAGCGCTGCGGCGTGCTACCGGTCTGTTGTTTCAATTGACGATGCAGCGTGCGCAGCGACAGCGAAAAGTGGCTCGCGACCTCGTCCCAGTCAATCTCTTCGCTGTAATGTTCGTTAAGCCAGTCGAGGAGATGCCGCAGACGACTCTCCTGATTGCTGCTCTCCTGCATGCTGCGGCCCTGGCGCAACAACACCAGCAACTGCATAAAGCGCAACTCCTGTTCGGCCTGCTCTTCCAGCGAAAAAGTTCCGCCTTGCGCGGCAGTTGCGCGATCAGCGCCTTGGCCTGCGCCATCACTTTATTGTTGATTCGCCAAAGCGACGGATAATTGCCGTCACTTTCCTGCGGCAGCAGGTCGCGTAATCCGGAAAGAAAACGGAACGCGTCGGGACCGCGATACAGCACATTGGTCAGGTGCAGATTGTCGGTCTGTTCATACAGATGGCGGTCGTGATCCCGCACGAAACAGACGCAGCCGCCGCATAATGTCTGCGGCTGACCATTAAAGACGTGGATGCCGCTGCCTTGCTCGACGAGCACAATCTCATGAAAATCATGATGATGTTCGGGAAAGGCGCTCTGTGGCGCGCGAGGCTCCACGGCAATTGAAAATCCACCGGCCGGGAAAAAATCAACGCTGTGCAAGATGGTCATTTTTAACACCTCATTAATAAATTCGTAACCGATGGTAATAATGCACGCAGAACTTTACCTTGAATTTTTGACGGTGAAATCATCTTGGCAGACGGATTTTTCAAGAAGCAGGGGAAATGATTCAGAAATGCGGCAAGCGTCACAGCTTGCCGGGGCCGGAGCAAAAGAAAAAAGTGTGAGCTGCTTCAAGGCTATCTTTGCGCAATTGCCAGCCTGTGTTGTGCATTGGCAGTTACGAAAAGGCGGGAAATCTGGCGGATTTTAGACTGGTGTCATTCATCAGCCGGGAAGAAATCCAATGACCCTTCGCCATATTGTTGCTATTGACCTTGGGGCCTCCAGTGGCCGCATCATGCTGGCCCGCTCCGACCTCGAACAGGGCCTGCTGACGCTGCGCGAAGTCAGCCGTTTTGCCAATCATCTGGTACATATCGATGAACATGAATGCTGGGATGTTGACGCGCTGGAGCAGGCCATTCGGGCCGGTTTGCAGCAGCTGGACGACGAAGGTATCACGCTGGACAGTCTCGGCATCGATACCTGGGGTGTCGATTTTGTGTTACTGGATGCCGATGGACAGCGTCTGGCACCCGCTGTCTCTTATCGCGACAGGCGCACGCATGGTGTAATGGCAAAGGCGCAGGCCGAACTGAGCCGCGAGGCGATTTACAAACAGACCGGCATTCAGTTTCTGCCGTTCAACAGCCTGTATCAAATGCGTGCCGTGACTCAGCACCAGCCCGAGCTGGTTGACGCTATCGCGCACGTGCTGCAAATCCCCGATTATCTGCATTATCGTCTGACCGGCGAGCTGTGCTGGGAATACACCAACGCCACGACCACCCAGATGCTGAATATCGAAAGCGGCGAATGGGACAGCAAACTGCTGCATTGGGCGGGGGCGAAAGCGGCGTGGTTTGGCCGCCCGTCACAGCCTGGCCACACCGTAGGAAGCTGGACCAACGCGCACGGCAAGGCAGTGCCCGTGATTGCCGTCGCCACTCACGACACCGCGAGCGCGGTGCTCGGTACGCCGCTCGCGGAAGCCGATGCGGCCTATCTCTCTTCGGGCACCTGGTCGCTGATGGGCTTCGAAAGCCCCGCACCCTTTACCGGCCGCGCGGCGCTCGAGGCCAATATCACCAATGAAGGCGGTGCAGAAGGCCGCTATCGGGTGCTGAAAAACATCATGGGTCTATGGCTGTTGCAGCGCGTGTGCGACGAGTTGCACATCGACGATTTCTGTCCGCTTATCGACGAGGCTTCTCGGCAACCCGCCTGCCGCTGGCTCGTCAATCCCAACGACGACCGCTTTATCAACCCTTCCAGCATGGTGCGCGAGATTCAGGACGCCTGTGTCGAAAATGCCATGCCTCAGCCGCAGACGGCCGCCGAACTGGCGCGCTGCATCTTCGACAGTCTGGCGCTGCTTTATCGTCAGGTGCTTGACGAGCTGGCCATCGTGCGCGGCAGACCCTTTACCCAGCTGCATATCGTCGGCGGCGGCTGCCAGAACCATTTCCTCAATCAGCTGTGCGCCAACGCCTGCAATCTGCCGGTGATGGCCGGTCCCATTGAAGCATCGACGCTCGGCAATATTGGCTGTCAGCTTATCGCGCTGGGCGACATTCAAGACGTCGGCGCCTTCCGCCAGCACGTTGCCGAACATTTTCCGCCACATCAAATCTATCCGCATTCCGATAGCGTCTTCGCTGCCCACTGGCCGCGTTTTCAGGCGCTGAGCCAACCCAAAAGGAATTCTGCTTATGACCAAGCTTATCGACCAGGCATTTGAACTGGCAAAACAACGCTTTGCCGCCGTGGGCGTGGATGTCGATGCCGCGCTGGCAAAACTCGACACTCTGCCAATCTCGATGCACTGCTGGCAGGGCGATGATGTACGCGGTTTCGAGAATCCGCAGGGCGCGCTGACCGGCGGTATTCAGGCGACCGGCAATTATCCCGGTCGTGCCACCAACGCCGTTGAACTGCGCGCCGATCTGGACAAGGCGATGTCGCTTATCCCCGGTCCCAAACGTCTCAACCTGCACGCTATCTACCTTGAAAGTGATTCGCCGGTCGAGCGCACGGATATCGAGCCGAAACATTTTAGCAACTGGGTCGAATGGGCCAAAAAGACGGCATCGGGCTGGACTTCAACCCGACCTGTTTCTCCCATGAACACAGCGCCGACGGGTTTACGCTTTCCAGCGCCAGCGCGGAAATCCGCCAGTTCTGGATTGAGCACTGCAAGGCCAGCCGCAAGGTTTCCGCCTCGTTCGGCGAACAGCTCGGCACGCCGTCGGTGATGAATATCTGGGTGCCGGACGGCATGAAAGACCTGACCGTTGACCGTTTGGGTCCGCGCCAGCGCCTGATGAATTCCCTCGACGAGATAATCAAAGAGAAACTGGATCCGGCGCAGCACATCGATGCGGTCGAAAGCAAGCTGTTCGGCATCGGCGCGGAAAGCTACACCGTCGGGTCCAACGAATTTTTCCTGGGCTACGCCGCCAGCCGCCAGACCGCGCTCACGCTCGATGCCGGCCATTTCCATCCGACCGAAGTCATTTCCGACAAGATTTCCACCGCGATGCTTTATGTTCCGCGTCTGCTGCTGCACGTCAGCCGTCCGGTGCGCTGGGACAGCGATCACGTGGTCATTCTGGATGACGAAACCCAGGCCATCGCCAACGAAATAGTTCGAAACCAGCTGTTCGACAAGGTCCATATCGGCCTCGACTTCTTCGATGCCTCGATTAACCGCATTGCCGCCTGGGTCATCGGTACGCGCAACGCCAAAAAAGCGCTGCTGCGCGCGCTGCTGGAACCTGTCGATCAACTGCGCAAGGCCGAAAACGAAGGCGACTACACCCTGCGTCTGGCGCTGCTCGAAGAACAGAAATCGCTGCCGTGGCAGGCGGTGTGGGAAACCTATTGTCTGCGCAACGACGTGCCCGCCGATGCAGGCTGGATAACCGATGTGCGCCGTTACGAACAACAAATACTCCGTCAACGTTAAGGATTTATCATGCAAAGCATTCTTTCTTCGTGGTTTGTGCAGGGAATGGTGAAGGCCACCGGCGATATGTGGTTGAAGGGGTGGGACGAACGCAACGGCGGCAATATCAGCCTGCGTCTTCTCGAAGAGGAAGTGGCACCGTTCCAGGCCGATTTTGTTGCCGAACCGCGCCGCATCGAACTTACCCAGCCTGCGCCCGCGCTGGGCAACTGCTGGTTTCTGGTTACCGGCTCCGGCAAGTTTTTCCGCAACGTGCAGCTGGATCCGGCCGACAGTCTGGTGTTGCTGAAAGTCAGCGCGGACGGATTGTCGTATCAAATTCACTGGGGGCTGGTGAACGGCGGCGTGCCAACGTCCGAACTGGCCTCGCATTTCCAGTCGCACTGCGTGCGCAAACAGCTGACCAACGGCAGCGACCGCGTGATCATGCATTGTCACGCGACCAACTTTATTGCCCTGAGCTATGTGCTTGAGCTGGACGCCGCCCGTTTCACCCGCCAACTGTGGGAAGGCAGCACTGAATGTCTGGTGGTGTTCCCGGACGGCGTGGGGATTGTGCCGTGGATGGTTCCGGGCACCGACGGCATCGGCGAGAAAACCGCGGAGCAGATGAAATCGCACAGTCTGGTGCTATGGCCGTTCCACGGCATTTTTGGTGCAGGCCCTACGCTGGACGAGACGTTTGGTCTGATAGACACCGCCGAAAAGTCCTCGGAAGTGCTGGTAAAAGTCATCTCGATGGGCGGGATGAAGCAGACCATTTCCACACAGGAGCTTATCGCGCTCGGCAAACGTTTTGGCGTAACGCCGTGGCCCGAGGCGCTGCATCTGGATAAACGCCATGTTGCGTAAAGCCTTCGTCATGCAGGTTCATCCGCACGCGCATGAAGAGTATGCGCGGCGGCATGCGCCTATCTGGCCCGAGCTTGAACAGACGCTGAAAGCGCACGGCGCGCATCACTACAGCATTTTTCTGGATGACACCCGAGATTTGCTGTTTGCCGTGGTGGAAATCGAATCGCAGGCGCGCTGGGACGCCGTGGCGCAAACCGAAGTCTGCCAACGCTGGTGGGCTTCGATGAGCGAACTGATGCCGTCCAATCCGGATAACAGCCCGGTCAGTCAGGCACTGAAACCCGTGTTTTATCTTGAGTAACTACCCTCCTCTGCGCTTCGACGCGGAGGAGGGGTATTTTGCCCGCCCTCATCCCTCAATATAAGCAGCGCTGCTAACAAAGCGGCTGGTATCGATTAAATTCACTTGCCACCCGGCGTACATTTTGTAAGGTATACACTCGCGCGCTTACGGGGCAGCAGGCTGCACTTTTCCTCTTCAAATGCGGAAAAATGAGCCAAAAAGGTGCAGACGCGCAATACATGCAGTTATTACCCTCAGGGCAGGACAGTAATTATGAAAAATGTAGGTTTCATCGGTTGGCGCGGTATGGTCGGTTCTGTGCTTATGCAACGCATGGCAGAAGAGCGCGATTTCGACGCCATTCGTCCGGTATTCTTCTCAACCTCGCAGCACGGTCAGCCGTCGCCGGTCTTTGCCGGTCATCAGGGCACGCTGCAGGATGCCTTTGATGTCGATGCGCTTGCCGCGCTGGACATCATCATCACCTGTCAGGGCGGGGACTATACCAATGAAATCTATCCGAAGCTGCGCGCTACCGGCTGGAAGGGCTACTGGATTGACGCCGCGTCTTCGCTGAGAATGAAAGACGATGCCATCATCATTCTTGATCCGGTCAACAAGGCCGTGATTCAGGAAGGCATCGACAAAGGCATCAAAACCTTCGTCGGCGGTAACTGTACCGTCAGTCTGATGCTGATGTCGCTGGGCGGCCTGTTCGCAAACGATCTTGTCGAATGGGCATCGGTTGCAACCTATCAGGCGGCTTCCGGCGGCGGTGCGCGTCACATGCGCGAACTGCTGACCCAAATGGGCATGCTGCACAACGCTGTAGCCAAAGAGCTTGAAAGCCCGGCTTCCGCCATTCTGGACATCGAGCGCAAGGTCACTGAACTGACGCGCGGCGGCACCTTGCCGACCGACAACTTCGGCGTTCCGCTGGCAGGCGGCCTGATCCCGTGGATCGACAAACAACTCGACAACGGTCAGACCAAGGAAGAGTGGAAAGGGCAGGCCGAAACCAACAAGATCCTGCGCACCTCCAACATTATTCCGGTTGACGGCCTCTGCGTACGTATCGGCGCACTGCGCTGCCACAGCCAGGCGTTTACCCTGAAACTGAAAAAAGACGTCTCGATTCCAGAAATCGAACAGATTCTGGCGACGCACAACGACTGGGTTCGCGTGATCCCGAACGACCGCGAGCTGTCAATGCGCGAGCTGACTCCCGCTGCCGTGACCGGCACGCTGAATACGCCGGTCGGCCGTCTTCGCAAGCTGAATATGGGACCAGAATACCTGTCGGCCTTCACCGTCGGCGACCAGCTTCTCTGGGGCGCTGCCGAACCGCTGCGCCGTATGCTGCGTATTCTGCTGTAAATTTAAATCAGTACCAGAAAAAGGGATGCCCGGGGGTGTCCCTTTTTTATTGCCGCAAGGCTGTGTTTTAGTCTGTTTTTTAGACGATTGGCAGTGTGATGTTTTTGATAAAAATTTGTTGAAATTCATGCGTTGCAGTTGGAAAGCTTTGGCTATGCTTAGTAGAAGCTGCTTAAGAATTTGAGTATGGCATTTGTCTGTTTTTTTAAAAATTGTGAATGAGAGCAGACATTGTTGGCCGAAACTGAGCATATTAAGGAGAAGGGTAATTTTCACGGGTTTAATCTGGCAAATGGGCTTATTTTCAGGATGAAAGCACGACGCTAAAGGAAAACACGATCGGGCCGACACAATGATCGCTATTGGTTTTGTTGATGAATTAATCACAGGATGAAACACCATGCCAGTACTTCCCGACCAGCACGTCATTAACCAAATTATCTCCGGCCGCTATGCGGATCCCTTTTCATTGTTAGGGATGCATCAAGTCGCCGCAGGATTGGAAGTGCGTGCTCTTTTACCGGATGCCGATCAGGTTTGGGTCATTGATACCCAAAAGCAGAGTCGGGTCGCGGAACTGCGTCGCGCCGACACTCGCGGCTTTTTCGTCGGCCTGATGGGCCGCCGCAGGAAATTTTTCCGCTACCAGCTGGAAGTTCGCTGGGGCGATGACACCTATATTATCGACGATGCCTACTGTTTCGGCACGCTGTTGCAGGAGCTTGACGTCTGGCTGCTGTCTGAAGGCACGCACCTGCGCCCGTACGAAAAGCTGGGCGCACACCCGATTACACTCGATGGCGTGGAAGGGGTAAGCTTTGCCGTCTGGGCGCCCAACGCGACCCGTATTTCCGTCGTCGGCGAATTCAACTTCTGGGACGGCCGTCGCCACCCTATGCGTCTGCGCCGTGAAAACGGCATGTGGGAGCTGTTCATTCCGGCCGTGAAAGAAGGCCAACTCTACAAGTTCGAGATTATCGACTGCCACGGCAATATGAGCCTGCGCGCGGATCCCTACGCCTTCGAGGCGCAGATGCGCCCGGATACCGCGTCGGTTATTCGCCACCTGCCTGCGCCCGTTGCCCATTCTCCGGCGCGAAAAAAGCCAACGCCCTGAATCAGCCGGTTTCCGTTTATGAAGTGCACCTTGGCTCATGGCGTCGCCATACCGATGACAATTTCTGGCTAAGCTACGGCGAATTGGCCGAGCAACTGGTCTCTTACGTCAAATGGATGGGTTTCACGCATATCGAGCTGATGCCTATCAACGAACACCCGTTCGACGGCAGCTGGGGTTATCAGCCACTGGGCATGTACGCGCCAACGCGCCGCTATGGTTCGCCGACAGAGTTCAAGGCCTTTATCGATGCGGCGCACGACGCCGGTCTGAACGTGATTCTGGATTGGGTGCCCGGCCACTTCCCGAGCGATGCCTACGGGCTGGCCGAGTTTGACGGCACTGCGCTGTATGAATATGCCGATCCGCGCGAAGGTTATCATCAGGACTGGAACACGCTCATCTATAACTATGGCCGTCATGAAGTACGCAACTATCTGGCGGGAAACGGGTTTTACTGGATTGAACGTTACGGCATCGATGGCCTGCGTGTCGATGCCGTCGCCTCGATGATCTATCGCGACTACAGCCGCAAACAGGGCGAATGGATCCCGAACTATTACGGCGGACGCGAGAATCTCGAAGCCATCGCCTTCCTGAGCTATACCAACCAGACCATCGGCCGCGAACTGGGCGGCGCTGTCACCCTCGCCGAAGAGTCCACCGACTATCCGGGCGTGACCCTGCCGCCGGAAGCCAACGGGCTGGGTTTCCACTACAAGTGGAACATGGGCTGGATGAACGACACGCTGCGCTACATGCAGCTTGATCCGGTGCATCGCAAATATCATCACAATCTGCTGACGTTCGGCATGGCCTACGCCTACACCGAAAACTTCATGCTGCCGCTTTCCCACGACGAAGTGGTGCACGGCAAAGGCTCGCTGATTCACAAAATGCCCGGCGACGCGTGGCAGAAATTTGCCAACCTGCGCGCCTATTACGGCTTTATGTGGGCGCATCCGGGTAAAAAACTGCTGTTTATGGGCTGCGAGTTTGCGCAGGGCCGCGAATGGAACTTCAACCAGAGTCTCGACTGGCATCTTCTTGATGACCCTACCGGCTGGCATCGCGGTGTGCAGCACGTGGTGCGCGACCTCAATCACTGTTATCAGGAGCAGTCGGCGCTGTACGAGCTGGACTATAACCCGCGCGGTTTCGAGTGGCTGGTGGTAGACGACCATGAGAACTCGATTTTTGCCTTTGCTCGCCGCGACGAGAGCGGCAATGAAGTTATCGTGGTCAGCAACTTCACGCCGGTGCCGCGTCAGGACTATCGCATTGGCGTGGACCGTCCGGGGCGTTATCAGGAAATCCTCAATACCGATTCGCAGTATTACTGCGGCAGCAACGTGGGTAATCAGGGCGAAGTGCAAACCGAGCCGCAGCCGAGTCATCACCGCGAGCACTCCATTTCGCTGGTCATTCCGCCATTGGCCACGATTTACCTGCGACGGGAGGACTGGTAATGACCACGCTTCAGCCCGGTAAAGCCACGCCATTTGGCGCACTTTTTGACGGAAAAGGCGTCAATTTCTGCCTGTTTTCGGCCGGTGCTGAAAAGATTGAACTGTGCCTGTTCGATGCGTCGGGCAATGAAAAACGTCATATTCTGCCCGCGCGAACCGGCAACCTGTGGCACGGCTATCTGCCGGGCGGCAAAGTGGGCCAGCGCTATGGGTTCCGCGCTCACGGCAAATTCAACCCGGCCAAGGGGTTGCGTTTTAATCCAGCCAAACTGCTTATCGACCCGAGCGCCCGCGCGCTTGAGGGCCAACTGCGCAACGATCCGCGGTTAAACGGCGGTATCGACAAACCGGACCCGCGCGACAGTGCCAAAGCGGTGCCCAAATCGATTGTCACCCATGAGGAATTTGACTGGCAAAACGACGTTGCGCCGCAGATTCCCTGGGGCGAAACGGTAATTTATGAGGCGCATATACGGGGTCTGACCCAGCTGCATCCGGATATTCCCGAAGATATTCGCGGCACCTATGCCGCACTCGGCCATCCGGTCATGATTGCCTATTTAAAGAAACTCGGCATTACTGCGCTGGAACTTCTGCCAGTGCAGCATCATGCCGATGAACCGCGCCTGCAACGGCTCGGCCTGAGTAATTACTGGGGTTACAACGTGCTGGCGCCGTGGGCGCTGGAGCCTGGCTATGCCAGCGAGCTCGACGGCGTGAGTGCCGCCCGCGAGTTTAAAACCGCCATCAGGGCGCTGCATCGGGCGGGCATCGAAGTGCTGCTCGACGTCGTGTTCAATCACACCGCCGAGCTGGACATCGAAGGCCCGACGGTGTCGCTGCGCGGGCTGGATAACCGTTCCTGGTACTGGCTCAACGACGACGGCAGCGACAACAACATGACCGGTTGCGGCAATGCGATGCGGCTGGTGGACAAGGACATTGTCGACTGGACGATAGCCAGCCTGCGCCATTGGGTCGAGGAGTTTCACGTTGACGGTTTTCGATTCGATCTCGGCACCCTGCTTGGCCGAAACGCCAGCCTACAGCAAAGTGTCGCCGCTTTTCCTCGCCATCAATGCCGACCCGCTGTTAAGCGGCTGCAAGCTGATTGCCGAACCCTGGGACATCGGCGAAAACGGGTATCAGGTCGGGAATTTCCCGGCACCTTTCGCCGAATGGAGCGATCGCTTTCGCGATGACATGCGCAAATTCTGGCTGCTGGGTGATCTCTCGCTCGGCGGCTTTGCGCAGCGTTTTGCCGCTTCGGCAGACTTGTTCAGACACGATGGCCGCCTGCCTTGCGCCGCCATCAATATGTTGACCGCGCACGACGGCTTTACGCTTCGCGATCTGCTCAGTTTTAGCCGCAAACATAATTTTGCCAATGGCGAACATAATCGCGACGGGCATGACAACAACTACAGTCAGAATCATGGCGAAGAGGGACTGAATGTCTCCGACGCCGTGGCGATGCAGCGCCGTCTTAGCCAGCGCGCGCTGCTCGCCACCCTGTTTTTATCGCAGGGCACGCCGATGCTGCTGGCGGGTGACGAATTCGGTCATTCGCAGCAGGGCAACAATAATGCCTACTGTCAGGACAATGCCCTGACCTGGCTTGACTGGCAGAGTGCCGACACGTCTCTCGTCGAGTACGTCAGCGCGCTCTCTGCCCTGCGAAAAAATTCCGGCCTTGATGAACAATCAGTGGTGGCAGGAAACGTCAGACGATGTGCAATGGCTGGACGGCTCGGGTGAGCCGATGAATAAAAAAACTGGGAACTCTGCGGACAGCAGTGTCTGCAAATTCGTTTATCCGATCGCTGGTTACTGGTGGTCAATTCATCACTAAATGACGTTGAAATGACATTACCAGAGGGCCGCTGGCAGTGTGTTGCGCCTTTTGACAATGAACAGCAAAACGTCAGGGAAGGCTCGTCTTGGCGAGTGACGGCTAAAACGCTCTGCGTATTGACCCAAGGTTAGCAGGGCATCAGGAAGGGTTCAGCTATGGCTACGTTAGAATTCAATGACCGCATGATGTTGGCGAGGCAACTGCCTCTCAAATCGGTAGCGCTGATCCTGGCAGGGGGAGAGGATCACGTCTCAAGGATTTGACCAATACCCGTGCCAAACCGGCTGTTCATTTTGGCGGCAAGTTTCGCATTATCGATTTTGCGTTATCGAACTGTCTCAACTCGGGGATCCGCCGGATAGGCGTGATAACCCAGTACCAGTCGCACACGCTGGTACAGCATATTCAGCGCGGGTGGTCTTTTCTCAATGAAGAGATGAACGAGTTTGTCGACCTGCTTCCCGCCCAGCAGCGCATGACCACCGAAAACTGGTACAAGGGGACCGCCGATGCGGTGTATCAGAATCTGGATATCATTCGTCGCTATAACGCGGAGTATGTGGTGATCCTCGCGGGGGATCATATCTACAAGATGGATTACTCGCGCATGCTTATCGATCACGTCGAAAAAGGCGGCGAGTGCACGGTGGCCTGTCTTGAAGTCCCGATAGAAGAAGCGACCGAATTTGGTGTGATCGACATCACCGCCGACTACCAGATCAAGTCGTTTCTGGAAAAACCCAAGGATCCGCCCTGCATTCCCGGTCAGCCCGATAAGGCAATGGCGAGCATGGGGGTCTATATTTTCAATGCGGAGTATCTCTTCAGACTGCTGGAAGAAGATATGGCCAACGACAAGTCCAGTCACGATTTCGGCAAGGATCTGATCCCCGAGATTACGCGGCAGGGCGTGGCGTGGGCGCATCCGTTCCAGTTGTCCTGTGTCACCTCGAACAGCGAGTTGCCGCCTTACTGGCGCGATGTGGGTACGATTGACGCCTACTGGCGGGCCAATCTGGACCTGGCCTCGGTAACGCCGGAACTGGATATGTACGACACCAACTGGCCGATTAGAACCCACATGGAACCGCTGCCACCTGCCAAGTTTGTGCAGGATCGATCCGGAAGTCATGGCATGACCATGAACTCGCTGGTGTCGGGCGGCTGTATCGTATCGGGCTCTGTGGTGGTGCATTCGGTGCTATTTCCACGCGTGCGCATTAATTCATTTTGCAATATCGACTCAAGCATCCTATTACCTGATGTCAATGTCGGCCGCTCCTGCCGTTTGCGTCGCTGTGTGATAGACAGGGCTTGCCATATCCCCGAAGGCATGGTGATTGGAGAGAATGCAGAGGAAGACAGCAAGCGTTTTTATCGATCGGAGAGCGGGATTGTCCTGGTGACCCGCAGCATGCTGGCGAAACTATAAAGCCGGCCATCCGATGGAGTTATTCACTTATTTCAGTTCGCGCCATTCGAGGTGTCTGGCGCGATGAAAATTCAGGAGCGAGAATGCAGGTTTTACATGTTTGTTCCGAGCTGTTTCCTCTGTTGAAAACGGGCGGGCTGGCCGATGTGGCCGGCGCACTGCCTGCGGCGCAAATCGCCGAGGGTGATGACGTTCGCGTACTGATTCCGGGCTTCCCGGATGTCAAAAAGGGCATCGGGGATACGCAGCTGGTTGCGTCGATTGATACCTTTGCCGGTCATGTCGATCTCCGCTACGCGCTGTTTGAGGGCGTCGGGATTTACGTCATCGATACGCCTGAACTTTATAATCGTCCGGGCAGTCCGTATCACGATCAGTCTTCCAACGCCTACGTGGACAACCATCTGCGTTTCGCGCTGCTGGGCTGGATAGCCTGTGAGCTGGCCTGCGGTCTGGACGGGTTCTGGCGGCCCGAAGTTGTGCATTCGCACGACTGGCACGCGGGTCTGGCCTCTGCCTATATCGTGGCGCGCGGACGTCCCGCAAAAACGGTCTTTACCGTTCACAATCTGGCGTTCCAGGGGCTGTTCTATGCGCAGCACCTGCAGCAGCTGCAAATTCCCCAGGAATTCTTCCAGATGCACGGGCTGGAATTCTATGGGCAGATCTCGTTCCTCAAGGCCGGACTGTTCTACTCCGATCACGTGACCACGGTCAGCCCGACGTATGCCAAAGAGATAACCCAGCCGGCGTTTGGCTATGGCATGGAATCCTTGCTGCTCGAACGACAGAGCGAAGGCAAGTTGACCGGGATACTCAACGGCGTCGACGAGGCAATCTGGGAGCCGAGCAATGACGTGCTGCTTTCTGCGCGCTACAGCGCGGAAGATCTGCGCGCCAAAGCCATCAACAAAACCTATTTACAGCGCGCGATGGGGCTGGATGTCGACAGCTCGCGTCTGGTGTTTGCCGTCGTCAGCCGCCTGACCAGCCAGAAAGGGCTGGACCTGGTACTCGAAGGTCTGCCGGAACTGCTGGAGCAGGGCGGGCAACTGGCGGTGCTGGGCGCAGGTGACGCCGTGCTGCAACAGGCGTTTCTGGCCGTTGCCGCCGAGCATCCGGGTCAGGTCGGCGTGCAGCTGGGTTATCACGAAGCCTTCTCGCACCGCATTATTGCCGGTGCCGACGTCATCATGGTGCCGAGCCGCTTCGAGCCTTGCGGCCTGACTCAGCTGTATGGCCTGAAATACGGCACGCTGCCGCTGGTCCGCCGCACCGGAGGACTGGCGGACTCCGTTACCGACTGCTCGCTGGAAAATCTGGCCGACGGCACTGCCAGCGGGTTTGTATTTGAAGACAGCACCGGCAAGGCGCTGGGCGGCGCGATTCGACGAGCCTTTGTGCTGTGGACACGTCCCAAGCACTGGAAACATGTGCAGCAGCATGCCATGGGTATCGACTTCAGCTGGAAAGTGGCCGCACAGGCGTATAAAAGTCTCTATCAACGTCTCTGAACCACCTTGAATTGGGAACGTAACGCTATGACTTTACCGATTAACTATACCTCGCCGACCGTCAGCGTTGAGGCGCTTAAGCATTCCATTGCCTATAAGCTGATGTTTATTCTTGGAAAGGATCCGTCCGTTGCCAACCAGCATGACTGGCTGAACGCCACATTGTTTGCGGTACGCGATCGCATGGTCGAGCGCTGGTTGCGTTCCAATCGCGCGCAGCTTTCACAGGATGTGCGACAGGTGTACTACCTGTCGATGGAATTTTTAATCGGGCGGACCCTGTCGAACGCGCTGCTTTCAATGGGTATCTACGATGATATCAAGCAGGCGCTCGACGAAATGGGGCTGGACCTCGAAGAGTTGATTGGTGAAGAGAATGATCCGGGGCTTGGTAACGGCGGCCTTGGGCGTCTGGCTGCCTGTTTCCTCGACTCGCTGGCGACGCTGGCGCTGCCGGGACGCGGTTACGGTATTCGTTATGAGTACGGCATGTTCGCGCAGAATATCGTAAACGGCGAACAGCGCGAATCGCCGGATTACTGGCTGGAATACGGCAATCCCTGGGAGTTCCAGCGTTATAATACCCGCTACAAGGTCAGATTCGGCGGCAGATTGCAGCATGAAGGCTCGAAAACCCGCTGGCTGGAGACGGAAGAGGTGGTCGCGGTCGCCTATGATCAGGTCATTCCCGGCTTTGATACCGATGCCACCAACACGCTGCGGTTGTGGGGCGCGCAGGCCAGTAACGAAATCAACCTCGGCAAGTTTAATCAGGGCGACTATTTTGCCGCCGTGGAAGACAAAAACCATTCCGAAAACGTGTCGCGCGTGCTGTATCCCGACGACTCGACCTATTCGGGCCGCGAGCTGCGGTTACGGCAGGAATATTTTCTGGTGTCGGCGACGGTGCAGGACATTCTGGTCCGTCACTACAACACCCACAAAACGTTCAATAATCTGGCCGACAAGATTTCCATTCACCTCAACGATACGCACCCGGTCTTGTCCATTCCCGAACTGATGCGTCTGCTGGTGGATGAACACAAGGTGAGTTGGCTGTCGGCATGGGACACGGTGAGCCGCGTGTTCTCCTACACCAACCACACGCTGATGACGGAGGCGCTGGAAACCTGGCCGGTAGATATGCTCGGCAAGATCCTGCCGCGTCATCTGCAGATTATTTTCGAAATCAATGAACACTTCCTCAACCACGTCGAAGAGGTGTTCCCGGGCGACGATGCCCTGAAATCCCGCGTCTCGATTATAGACGAGTACAACGGACGCAAGGTGCGTATGGCGTGGCTGGCGGTGATTGCCAGCCATAAAGTCAACGGCGTCTCGGCGCTGCACTCTGATTTGATGGTGCAGTCGCTGTTTGCCGACTTTGCCAAAATCTATCCTGACCGCTTCCTGAACATGACCAACGGCGTGACGCCGCGCCGCTGGCTGGGTCTGGCCAACAAGCCGCTGGCCGCGCTGCTGGACGACGCTATCGGCCACACCTGGCGTACCGATCTCAGTCAGCTTGCCGAACTGAAGCAGGATATCGACTATCCCAGCTTCCTCAAGGCGCTGCAAAAGGCCAAATACGAAAACAAAAAGCGTCTCGCGGCCTATGTCGGCGAAAAGCTGAACGTGGTTATCGATCCGCACAGTCTGTTCGACGTGCAGATAAAGCGCATTCACGAATATAAACGCCAGTTGCTCAACGTGTTACACGTGATTACCCGTTATAACCGCATCATTGACGAACCCGACGCCAACGTGGTGCCGCGCACGGTTATCTTTGCCGGCAAGGCGGCCTCGGCCTATTACGCGGCGAAACAGATAATCCATCTGATCAACGACGTCGCCGACGTGATCAACAACGATCCCCGCATGCAGCACAAACTGAAAGTAGTGTTTATTCCAAACTACAGTGTGAGTCTGGCGCAGCTTATTATTCCGGCGGCGGATCTTTCCGAACAGATCTCACTGGCAGGAACGGAAGCATCGGGCACCAGTAACATGAAGTTTGCCCTGAACGGTGCGCTGACTATCGGCACGCTGGACGGTGCCAACGTCGAGATGCTGGAGCATGTAGGCGAGGAAAATATCTTTATCTTCGGCAATACGACGCCCGAAGTCGAGGCGCTGCGTAAAAACGGCTACAACGCGCATGAGTATTACGACAAGGATCCAGAATTGCACAAGGTGTTGACGCAGATAGCAACGGGTGTGTTCAGCCCGGAGGATCCTAGACGCTATCACAACCTGTTCGACAGCCTGGTCAATCTTGGCGATCACTATCAGCTGCTGGCGGATTATCGCAGCTATGTGGATACGCAGGATAAAGTGGACGAACTCTATAAACAGCCGGACGAATGGTCACGTCGCGCCCTGCTGAATATCGCCAATATGGGGTATTTCTCGTCTGACAGAACCATCAGCGAATACGCCGAAAAAATCTGGAATATCAAACCCGTCCGGCTTTAAAACATCCCTCTGCAAAGTGCAAAAAAACCTCTCCACGGATGGGAGAGGTTTCACTGATTCGAACGACTTACGGGTTTCAGAGCAAAACATGCCGCGGATCAGGACGCCAGAGACAGCCCTTTACGTTCCTGCCGATGTTCCTTCAACCACTCGGCCACACGTGCCTGCTCGGGTTTCGTCAACCACATGCCGAGCTTGGTACGACGCCAGATAGCATCATCCAGCTCCACAACCCACTCTTTCTCGACCAGATAGCGCAGTTCGGCTTCATAGAAGTTATGGCCGAAATGCTCACCCAGCGATTGCAGGCTGGTCGCGCCGGAGAGGATCTGCTCCGAGTGACTGCCGTAGGTGCGTGCATAGCGGCGTGCCTGCGCTTGCGGCAACCAGCTGTAACGACGGCTCAACTCGGCGGCGTAGGTATCGCGATCGCCCTTGAAATCACCGCCCGGCAAGACACCATTTTTGGTCCACGCCGGACCCGCATTCGGATAGTATTTAGACAGTTTTTCCAGTGCGTGCTCGGCCAACTTGCGATAGGTGGTCAGTTTGCCGCCGAAGATAGACAGCAGCGGCGCTTTGCCCTGATCGTCATGCACGTCGAGCGTGTAGTCGCGGGTAATCTTCTGCGCCGAATCCGACTCGTCATCGCACAGTGGACGCACACCGGAGTAGGTCCAGACAATGTCTTCGCTGGTCAGCTGCTTTTTGAAGTAGCTGTTGTAGATTTTCAGCAAATAGTTGATTTCGTCGTCATCGATTTTGACGTTTTTCGGGTCGCCCTGATATTCCACGTCGGTGGTCCCGATAATGGAAAACTCGTCCATCCACGGGATCACAAAGACAATGCGGTTGTCTTCGTTTTGCAGAATGTAAGATTGCGGCTCGCTGTGAACCGCGCGGCACCACAATATGACTGCCTTTGATCAGACGAATACCGTACGGCGATTTCAGTTTCAGGCCGTCATCGAAGAATTCTTTCACCCACGGACCGGCTGCATTGACCAGGCCTTTGGCGCGGAAGGTAAAAGTCTTGCCGGTATCGATTTCCTGCGCTTCAACCATCCACAGGCCGTTTTCACGCCATGCACGCGTTACGCGAGTGCGGGTACGGACTTCGCCGCCGCGCTCTTCGACTTCCTGCGCATTAAGCACAACTAGGCGGGCATCATCGACCCAGCAGTCGGAATATTCGAAACCGCGTTTGATTTCAGGTTTCAGTGCCGAATTCTCGCCAAACTTGAGGCCTTTACTGGCGGGCAGGCTGGTACGCTTGCCCAAATGGTCGTAAAGGAACAAACCGGTGCGGATCATCCACGCCGGACGCAAGTGTGACTGGTGCGGCAGGCGGAAACGCATCGGGAAGGCAATATGGGGTGCCAGTTTGAGCAACACTTCACGCTCGGCCAGCGCTTCACTGACCAGACGGAATTCATAGTGTTCCAGATAGCGCAAGCCGCCGTGGATCAGTTTTGAACTGGCCGAAGAGGTCGCGCAGGCCAAATCTTGCGCTTCAAGCAGCAGTACGGACAGCCCACGGCCAGCCGCATCCGCAGCGATACCGGTGCCGTTGATGCCGCCACCGATTACGATCAAGTCTTTGGTTTCCACGTCATCTTCCTCCAGATGTTCGTAATAGCTCTTTAATGTTCGTTTTCGCTCATGATTGTAGTCGAAAACCAACAAACAAGCCAAGAGTTAACCAAATAAAAACATTCATGCGTGATGCAGGTAACATTTTGACCCTGATTTAACAGGCAATCATCTTCCAAAAGTGGAATTTTTAAACCGATTTTTCGTTATTGCGCGTTTAGCATTGTGTAGAAGAGAGGTCTTCCCGTTACTGCGTGAGGCACGCCCACAGAATGAGATAAAGAAAACATTGCGAAAAGCGGGAGGGGAGATTGAGAACTTAAATAGTTAACTCGTAGAGCATGCGGATTAAAAAGCAGATTATTGACAGCGGACGGGAGAAATATCTTGAGTGTCATCTTTGCCGCTTTCGACAGCCGCCTATTCCTTTTGATAAAACCGGAAAACGGGGGGTGTTTTCCGGGTGTGGAAGTTTGCTGGCCTAGCAGAGCTCGAGATGCACGTCGAACTTCTTGATGAGCGCCATTACGCTTTCCGGCGGTTGCTGGTCGGTAAACATGTAGTCTATCAGGCTCATATTGCCGAGATTGACCATGGCGTTACGGCCAAATTTGGAGTGATCGGTGACGAGCATGACATTACGCGAATTATCGATTATCGCCCGTTTGATGCGCGCTTCGTGATAGTCAAACTCGAGCAGCGAGCCGTCCATATCGATACCGCTGATGCCCAGAATGCCGTAATCCAGACGGAACCGAGAGATAAAATCCAGCGTGGCTTCGCCCATAATCCCGCCGTCGCGGCTTCGCACTTCGCCGCCTGCCAGCAGAATACGGAAATCCTCTTTTGGCGAAAGCAGGGTCGCGACGTTTAAATTATTGGTCACGATACGCAGATCGTTATGGTTGATCAGCGCGTGCGCCACGGCTTCGGGCGTAGTGCCGATGTCGATAAACAGCGTCGAGCCATCGGGGATCTGCCCCGCAACGCGCGCGGCAATACGCGCCTTTTGATCCGACCACATCACTTTGCGGTCGTTATAGGCGGCATTCACGGAACTGGAAGGCAGCGCGGCCCCACCGTGATGACGGTGTATCTTGTTCTGTTCCGCCAGATCATTGAGGTCGCGACGAATGGTCTGCGGACTGACGGCAAAATGCTCGACCAGTTCCTCGGTACTGACGTAACTCTGCTGACGCACCAATTCGACAATGGCGTCATGACGTTGTGTTTGTTTCACCCAAATCCCCTAACTGCGTTTCGTGCGCGGCGTGCGCGTATCGCAAAAGGCCATGATAAGGCCGACGACCAGTCCAAAGACATGTGCAGCATTGGCAATGGCGAGCCCCATCACATTAAAGTAGCCGAGCACCAGCCAGGCGATGGAAAAGACCATCAACCCGCGCGGCAGCGAGAGCCCGCGCTCCGGCTTGAGTTCGCCGGTGAGCCAGACATAACCCATCAACGCGTACACCACGCCCGACAAGCCGCCAAAGTAGATACCGCTGAAGATAGATTGTCCCCAACCGCTGAGCAAGGCGGAGATAAGCGCAATGGTAAAGAGTTTGCCGCTGCCCAGCCGTTTCTCGACCGGTCCGCCGAGATACCACCACCACATAAGATTAAACAGAATATGCAGAAGGGAGAAGTGCAGGAAAGCCGGCGTAAACCAGCGCCAAAGCTCGATAAACTGACTGCTGTCGACCGGCCACGCAAGCCAGCCCATGACCGTTGGGTCGCCGTAAATCTGCTGGAGGATGTACACCGCAATGCACAGGATCATGACCGCACTCGTCAACGGCCCCGCCTGACTGCGAATGCGCTGCCAGTAAGAGTAATGCTCGTAGCGCAAACTGGACTGCGTGCTGCCGGTGTGCCAGCTCGCCGCCTGATAGCGCGCATGTAGGGGATCTTTCAGAAACAGGTTCAGCTCGGGTTCGACCTTGTCCAGTTTGGACTCGTCTTCAAGCCAGAGCTGGACGTCCTGTCCGTCATGCTTTACCTGCAACTGAACCCCGAGGGTGGCCATGTAATCGACAAACGCCTGCGCAATGCGGGGTTGGACAGGCTGATAATTCTTATCATAGTGTTCTGCGGGTCCGCTAATCGTCTCGTGTAAAAGTAAAAAGCCAGGCTGGGTCAATCAGGCTTCGACATCCTGCGGAAAGGTTTTTGACCAGGCTTCGAAACCGCCGTCTACGCTGTACACCGCATCGAATCCCTGCGTCAGCAGATATTGCGCCGCATTGCGGCTGCTGATGCCGTGGTAGCACATGACCATCACCGGCGTGCTCGACGGGGTCTGCTGCATAAAGGTGCCGATACTGTCATTGCTCAAATGGAACGCGCCGGGCGCATGGGCGTTGTTAAAGCTCTGAATATCGCGGATGTCTACCATCACGCCCGTGCCTTCGTTCAGGCGGTTGCGGGCCTGCTCAACGCTGATTGCTTCAAACTGTTCCATGCTGCTTTGCCTCGTGATGACGGGATGCGTCAGTTAATAAATTTTACGGCCAGTGTAACCAATTACCGCGTGAAATTCGCTTAAACCAAGGCGATGTCTGGATTTTTAGCCGCTCAACCGGTGAGCAATTTTGCCATATTGGGTTTATATATATAAGTGTTAAAGATAAGTGTCAGAGAAACATTCCACCTCCCCAGAATTTATCTCGCTCGATTGGAATCGCCTTGCTGCCCCCAGCATTCGAATCAGTTTCACTTAAAGGAAAGCAATAGCCCTATGCCAAAACAGACGTTTAAACAGGACAGTTTTTTGGCGGCTTTGACCCGCCAGTGGCAAGCTTTTGGATTGACTGCGGCAAAGGATATGACCCGACACCAGTGGTGGCACGCCGTCAGCGCCGCCGTTGCCGAGCAGCTTCCACCGCAGCCGGACAGCGGTAAAGGCAATGCCAAGGCAAAAAGACACGTTAACTATATTTCCATGGAATTTCTGGTCGGGCGTCTGACCGGCAATAACCTGATTAATCTCGGCTGGTACGACAAGGTCGCAAAAATTCTCGAAACGTTCGACCTCAATCTGGCAGATTTGCTCGAAGAAGAGGTGGATCCCGCACTGGGCAACGGCGGATTGGGGCGTCTTGCCGCCTGTTATCTTGACTCGATGGCCTCCGTCGGCCAACCGGCGATGGGTTATGGGCTCAATTATCAGTACGGGCTTTTTCGCCAGAGTTTCGTGAACGGCAAACAGCATGAAGCGCCGGATGATTGGTATCGCGCGCAATATCCGTGGTTTCGCCACAACAGCGCGCTGGCGGTGAAAGTGGGGATCGGCGGCAAAATCGTCAAGGACGAAGACGGGAAATCGTACTGGAAACCGGAGTTTTCGCTGCGCGGCGAGGCGTGGGATCTGCCCGTTATCGGCTATCGCAACGGCGTTTCCCAACCGCTGCGGCTGTGGGAAGCCACTCACGTTCATCCTTTTGATCTGCAAAAATTCAATGACGGTAAATTCCTGCAGGCGGAACAGCAGGGCATCGACGCCGCAAAGCTGACTAAAGTGCTGTACCCGAATGATAATCATGAAGAAGGCAAACGCCTGCGCCTGATGCAGCAGTATTTCCAGTGTGCCTGCTCGATTGCAGATATTCTTCGTCGCCATCATTTTCTGGGGCGGCCTCTTCGCGAGCTGCCCGATTACGAGGTTATCCAGCTCAACGATACCCATCCGACCATCGCCATTCCCGAGATGCTGCGCATCTTGACTGACGAACATCAGCTTGACTGGGACGAGGCCTGGCACATCACCCGCCGCACGTTTGCCTACACCAACCACACATTAATGCCGGAAGCGCTGGAAACCTGGGACGAGAAACTGGTTCGCAGCCTGCTGCCGCGCCACTTTGCCATTATCAAACAGATTAATGCCAACTTTAAGAAGCGGGTCGAGCAACGCTGGCCGGGCGATGAAGCCGTGTGGGCCAAACTCGCCGTCCATTATGACAAGCGGGTGCGAATGGCGAACCTGTGCGTAGTGGCAGGCTTTGCCGTGAACGGCGTGGCTGTGCTGCATTCGGATCTGGTGATTAAAGACCTGTTCCCGGAATATTACGCGCTATGGCCGGAAAAGTTTCACAACGTGACCAACGGCATTACGCCAAGGCGCTGGCTCAAGCAGTGCAATCCCGCGCTTTCCGCACTGATTGACCAGACGCTGAATACCGAATGGGTCACCAATCTTGATGCGCTGAAGGGACTCGAGCCTTATGTAAAAGACAAGGCATTCTGCAAGCGCTATCGGCAGATAAAGCACGACAACAAATCCAGACTGGCCGAATACGTTCATCAACATCTTGGCATCACCCTGAATCCCGACGCCATCTTCGACGTAATGATAAAACGCCTGCATGAGTACAAACGTCAGCATCTGAATTTGCTGCACATTATTTATCTCTATCAGCAGATTCGCGCCAACCCCGGGCTGGACAGGGTTCCGCGGGTATTTCTCTTCGGCGCAAAAGCCGCTCCGGGCTACTATCTGGCGAAAAACATCATTTTTGCGATCAATCAGGTGGCAGAGAAGATCAACAACGATCCGCTGGTCGCCGACCGTATCAAGGTCGTGTTCATTCCCGATTACCGGATTTCGGTGGCCGAACTGATGATTCCGGCCGCCGATGTCTCCGAGCAGATTTCGATGGCGGGCAAAGAAGCATCGGGCACGGGCAATATGAAGCTGGCGCTTAATGGCGCGCTCACCGTGGGCACGCTTGACGGCGCAAACGTCGAAATTGCCGAACAGGTTGGCGAAGAAAATATCGTTATCTTCGGGCTTACCGTGGATGAGGTGAAAGCGCTACAGAAAAAAGGCTACAAGCCGAAAACGCTGCTCAGGAAAGACAAGAAACTCAAGGCGGTTATCGATGAACTGGCCAGCGGCTATTACAGCAACGGCGACAAAACCGCGTTTGCTCCACTGTTGGACAGCCTGCTTGACGGCGGCGATCCCTATCTTGTGCTGGCCGACTTCGCGCAGTACTGCGAAGCGCAGCAAAAAATCGACACGCTCTATCGCGATCGCGAAGAATGGACCCGACGCACATTGCTCAACACCGCACGCGTCGGCATGTTCAGTTCCGACCGTTCGATTGGTGATTATCAACAGCGAATTTGGCAGGCCACGCGTTAAGGAGCAGGTATGCAGGGCGAGCAACTCGAACAGGCAGCAAAACGAGCGGGCATTTCCAGCCGCTTTATCAATATGGACGATGAAGAACAGCAGGTTTCGGAGGCGACCTTACGGGCGCTGCTCGACGCGATGGGCCGCGCCGACGACGAACCCGATCCCGGCCCGCTGCCGCCGGTAAAAGTGTTTATCGTGGGTCAACCGCTGGTGCTTGAACCGCGCGGCGAGGGCGAGTTTCATTGGCAACTGGCGCTGGAAAACGGCGACAGCGCGGAAGGGCGCGGAAAATTTGGTGCACCGCTGACGCTCGCGGCAGAGATTAGTCAAGGCTATCATCATCTTACCCTTTTCTGGCAGCAGAAAAGCTGGGGCTGTCGAATCATTGTCGCTCCTGCACGTTGTTATGAACCTCAGGCGCTGCTTGAAAAACAGAAACTGTGGGGCGCGTGCGTGCAGCTTTACACCTTGCGTTCCGACACCAACTGGGGCGTAGGTGATTTTGGCGATTTAAAACAGATGGTCAAGGCGCTGGGCGAACGCGGCGGAGCCTTTGTCGGGCTGAATCCTATTCACGCGCTGTATCCCGCCAATCCGCAGAGCGCCAGCCCTTACAGTCCCTCTTCTCGCCGCTGGTTAAATGTGACGTATATTGACGTCAATGCCGTACAGGAATTTCAGGAAAGTGAACAGGCGCAGCGCTGGTGGGCGTTACCCGCCACGCAGCAGGCACTCGCCGAGGCGCGCGCGCTGGATTATGTCAGCTATGAACAGGTGATGGCGCTGAAACTGCCTGCACTCGACATGGCATGGCAGACCTTTCGGCAAATACCGGAAGCCAGCCAGCGCAAACGGGATTTCCGCAGTTTTGCCCTGCTGGGCGGAGAGAGCCTGAAGCAGCAGGCGATTTTCGATGCGCTGCACGTCTTTTTCAGCCGATCGGCAGCCGATCAATGGGGATGGCCCGCGTGGCCCGAGGCGTATCAGGATCCGCAAAGCGCCGAAGTGGCCGAGTTTTGCCAACAACATGCCGCCGAGGTGGAATTCTATCTCTGGTTGCAGTGGTTGGCACATGACCAGTTTGCGCAATGCTATCAGACAGGCGTCGATCGGGGCATGCCGCTCGGCCTGTATCGGGATTTGGCGGTAGGCGTGGCCGAAGGCGGCGCGGAAACCTGGTGCAATCGCGCACTGTATTGTGTTGGCGCGACAGTCGGCGCACCGCCCGACAAGTTAGGGCCGCAGGGGCAGAACTGGGGATTGCCGCCCATGGACCCCAATATCATGAAATCCAGAGCCTATCAGCCGTTTATCGATATGCTGCGTGCCAACATGAGCAGTTGCGGCGCATTGCGCATCGACCATGTAATGAGTCTGCTTCGCCTGTGGTGGGTCCCGAAAGGTGAAAACGCAGACAAAGGCGCGTATGTCAGTTATCCGCTCGACGACCTGCTCGCCGTGCTGGCGCTGGAGAGTCATCGCCATCAGTGCATGGTCATCGGCGAAGATCTCGGAATTGTGCCGAAGGAGATTGTCGCCAGCCTGCGGGACAGCGGCGTTTATTCCTATAAAGTGCTGTATTTCGAGCACGATAAAAAACGGGTGTTTGTCGCGCCGGAGGATTACGTGGAGCAGGCGATGGCGACCATCACCACGCACGACCTGCCGACGCTGCGCGGTTATTGGCAGGCAGACGATTTAACGCTGGGTGAAACGCTGGGCATTTATCCTGATGCCAAGGTGCTGGCGGATTTGGGGGAAGACCGCGCCAAAACGCGGCAGGCGCTGCTCGACGCGCTGCATCGCGAGCACTGCGTGCCCACAGATTTTCCTGTTGAGGCCGAGGGAATGGAGATGAATCCTGTCCTGAATCTGGGGTTGCAGCGTTATCTGGCCGCCAGCGCCAGCGCCTTGCTGGGGCTTCAGCCGGAAGACTGGCTGGACATGAATACGCCGGTTAACGTGCCCGGTACCGATAAAGAATACCCCAACTGGCGACGCAAGCTGAGTCAGCCGCTGAACGTAATGTTTGGCGATGAGAGAATCAATCAGGTGTTGAAGGATCTGGATAAGCGCAGGAAGGCGTGCAAGGAGTAGGGAAGAGAGCCACTGTGCCGACGGGACGGCGCAGTGGCTTTAAAACCAGGTCGTGAAACTGACGAGGTTAGGAAGGCAATTTAGTAGAAGGAGTGCTCGCCGCGCTGGTGTTCGGTCAGGTCACGCACGCCTTTCAGTTCAGGGAAGGCTTGCAGCAGCTCTTTCTCGATGCCGTCTTTCAACGTCACATCAATCATTGAACAACCGTTGCAGCCGCCGCCGAATTGCAGGATAGCCATGCCTTCGTCGGTGATTTCCATCAGTGACACGCGGCCGCCGTGGCTGGCAAGCTGCGGGTTAATCTGTGCCTGCAAAAGGTACTCGACGCGCTCCATCAGCGGGGCATCGTCGGACACTTTACGCATTTTGGCGTTCGGCGCCTTCAGCGTCAGCTGTGAGCCGAGCTGGTCGGTCACGAAGTCGATTTCTGCATCTTGCAGATAAGGCGCGCTCAGCTCGTCGACGAAAGCCGACAGCTTCTCGAATTTCAGCTCGGTGTCCGTGGCTTCCACGGCATCCGGTGGACAGTAGGAAACACCGCATTCCGCAGTAGGCGTACCTGGGTTAATCACAAATACGCGGATCTGGGTGCCTGCTTCCTGATTTGCCAGCAGTTTGGCAAAGTGCTCTTGGGCAGCATCGGTAATAATGATCATGGCATTGGCTCAATAGTTGACTTCTCCAGTTGGTTATAATACGCCCTTTAACAGACTGACTACAAGGTGCGACAAATACACCAAATCTGTAACGAGGCAATGTTCTTTTTATTCAACACCTTACTGACTTCGCTAATTGTGCTGCCGGTTGTGACCACGTCATCAATCAACGCAATATGTTTATCTTTCAACGTTTGCGTACAGCGAAACGCCTGCCGCAGATTGCGCTTTCTCAGCGTTTCGGAAAGCCGTTGCTGCGGTGGCGTGGCGCGCGTTCTTTCAAGGGCAAAGGGCAGATAGTCGCAACCCAGCCAGCGAGCCAGAGGACGCGCCAGCAATTCGGCCTGATTATAGCCTCGCGAACGATAGCGTCGTCGATGCAGCGGAATGGAAAGCAGGATGTGCGGCCTTACCACGCTGCCCTCGCGATAACGCGCCAGCCAGCGCAGCAGGAGCAGCCTCGCCAGCGGCTCGGCAAGCTCCGGTGACGAAGAAAACTTGAGCCTTAACAACAGGTCACTAAGAGGGGGTTGATATACCCCCGCGAAGATCAATGCCTGCCACGGCGGTGGCTTGTACAGACAGCGGCCGCAGGGTAAAGCATGACTCTGGCTCGGCAATCCGCAGCGCGGACAGCAGGGAGGAATAGGCGCGAGATGGCGAAGACACAGACTGCACAGGCCGTGCCGGGCAAGACGCAATGCCTGCTGACACAGCCAGCAACGGCTCGCGATGGTTAACATGGCGTAGAGTGCGCAGGTAAAATGGCGGCCAACAAGGTAACGCTCCTTCTGAAAAGACCTCACGGCATCCCGTGCCGGGAAGGGAAATAAACGATAACCAACATGGACATTACATGATGAAACGCCTCTATTGGCAGACTTTAGGTGAAGGATCGCGCGATATTGTGCTGCTTCATGGATGGGGACTGAACGCCGAGGTGTGGCGTTACATTGCCGAGCGATGGACGCCGCATTTTCGTCTGCATCTGCTCGACCTGCCGGGTTATGGCCGCAGTCAGGATTTTGGCGCGCTGTCGTTGCCGGAAATGACAGAGGTTGTGCTGGCGCAGGCACCCGAAAAAGCCGTGTGGATGGGTTGGTCGCTCGGCGGGCTGGTGGCCAGTCAGGCGGCACTTGTCGCGCCGCAGCGGGTCGAGGCGCTCATCACCGTTGCCTCTTCTCCGTGTTTTGCCGCGCATGACGATTGGCCGGGCATTCGCCCTGACGTGTTACAGGGCTTTCAGCATCAACTGAGCGAAGACTTTCAGCGTACCGTCGAGCGTTTTCTGGCGCTGCAAACTCTGGGCAGTGAAAGCGCGCGGCAGGATGCGAGAATGTTGAAGTCGATGGTGCTGGATTTGGCGATTCCGCCGGTCGAGGTGCTAAGTGGGGGCCTGGATATTCTCAATCATGTGGATTTAACGCAGTCTATGCAAACACTGACGCTGCCGTTACTGCGTCTTTATGGCGCGCTGGATGGCTTGGTGCCGCGCAAGATTGTGCCGATGCTGGATGAGAAATGGCCGCGGTTCGCGCTCGGCGATTATTGCCAAATCCTCTCATGCGCCCTTTATTTCCCATCCCGATGCGTTCTGCTCACTGATAGAAGATTTCCTCGGCGCCCATGATTTGATGTAAGTATATTTTGACCGGTAAATAAAAAGTGAGTGGCATCACAAAATGAAGGTTAATTGGCGGCTTTCAACCTCTTTAATGGATTATTCCCAAGGGTGATTAATACTCAATAAGGTAACGCCTGTAGACCGATAAGCCTGATAAATCAGACTAGGTCGAAGGTTTGCGTCTCTGGGAAACATTGCGGTATTTGAGCAGGAAGTTCACTACCGACGCAACAATCCGGCGTTAGCTATCTTGACTGCTATTACAATAAATCACGCATAAAAGAGGTAATGTCATGAACTACAAAAAAATGGTTGTCGCGGCTTTGTTAGTCAGCACTTTCTCTGCGGGCGCCATGGCGGCCAAGGAAATTAGTCGAGAAGAAGCGAAAAAACACAACTATACCAGTCTGGGCACCGTTTCTATCTCTAATGAACAAACCGCGCCGATGGATGCCAAACGCGCCATCAACAAGCTGGTGGAAGAGAAGGGCGGTAAATATTACGTTGTCATCGAAGCTAATAACGACAACAAAATCAGCGCAACTGCCGAAGCTTTCAAATAAAGCGCCATGCCTGAAGGTGAGGGTAGCCCGCAAGGTTACCCTCATTTCATCGCGTTGTTATCTCTCAGGATATTCCACACTTCTTGCCCGCCGCACAGCCCTTGCATCCTCCTGCCGATATCGGCCCCTTTGATAACCCGTCTTGCGACACCATCATCAAGTCTGACAAAACGCGGCTGCGCGAACCGCGAAGGCCCATAAGGATCAGCGCATTAACCAGCAAGACTCCGCCCAGGGTTATCAGGCTTTGCTGCGGATGGCTTGAGAACGTTGCCGTTTGATAAAACAGCGTCGCCAGCGAATACGCCACATTCAATCCCCATAAAATCGAAAATATCATCCAGCGGCGATGGGTTTCCCGTGCGATGGCGCCCATGACCGAAACGCAGGGCACGTAAAGCAGCACGAAAATAAGGTAGCTGTAGGCTGAAATCGCCGTGCCGAATTTTTCACTCATTACCCCCATTGCGCCGACCGCCATTTCTCCCTCGCCCTTGCTGGCGAGGATGGGATTGGCGAGCACGCGCAGGCTAAAGGTGGCAAGCAGGCTGTCACTCGTTGCCGTTACCGCGCCACGAAGGGCGGCGAGAGGGTGATATTCGGCCGGATTGAAAGGGCGTTGTTTGAGTTGTTCGGCGGTGTACAGCGTGTTCAAGGTGCCGACAACGACTTCTTTCGCCATTGCGCCCGTTATCAAGCCGACCGTAGCCTGCCAGTTATCGTGATGCACGCCGAGGGGGAAAGCAGCGGAGTCAATACGCGGCTTACGCTCGCCAGCGCCGAATCATTGATGTTTGTGGCGATGTCGCCTTTGAGTGAAAAACTGTTGAGCGCGCCAATCAGCACGCAGGCAATCACGATGACGCGGCCCGCGCGCAGGATGAAACCTTTCAACCGCTGCCAGGTCTGCAACAGCAAGGTTTTGCACTGAGGAACATGATAAACCGGCAGTTCCATGATAAAGGGCGATGCTTCACCCCGCACGACCGTATGTTTCATGAGCAGCCCCGTCAGCACCGCGACCACAATGCCCAGCAGATAGAGCGAAAACACGATGCTCGCGCCCTGCCGACCAAAAAACGCCGCCGAAGACACCGCAAAAATAGCCAGTCTTGCCCCGCAGGACATAAACGGCGCCATCATTACGGTAATCAACCTTTCGCGTGGCGCTTCGAGCGTTCTTGCGCCCATGATCGACGGCACGTTACAGCCAAAACCGACTACCAGCGGCACAAAGGATTTGCCGGGCAGACCCAGCGTTTGCATTAAGCGGTCCACCACAAACGCGGCGCGCGCCATGTAACCGGAATCTTCAAGAAACGCGAGAAACAGATACATCATGCCGATTTGCGGAATCAACGGCATCACCGTGCAGATGCCGCCTCCCACGCCCTGCGCCAGAAACAGCGTCAGCCAGAGTGGAAAGTGCAGCATGAAACCCAGCCACTGGATCCCCTCGACAAAAATCGTGGTTGAACCGATTTCAAACAGGGGTTTCAGCGCGCCGCCGAGATTTATGGCCAGCACGAACATCAGATACATCACCAGCAGAAAGAAGGGGATGCCGAGAAAGCGGTTGAGGACGATGCTGTCCAGTTTCTGTGTCAGTCGATGCGGCGTGCTGTCCCGGGTTTTACTGACGCCGTCGCACAGGGTGACGATGGCCGTGAAACGCGCTTCGGCGATAATCAGTGGCAGGTCAAACATGCCGCTGTCTGCCAGCTTGCCCTGCACATGCGCCAACCCGTCACGCGCCTTTCCGGCATGGTCGGCGCTGAAAATGTCGCCCTCGAGCATGTGAATCGCCAGCCAGTCGCGGCGCTGTCTCGAAAGGTGCTCGGGCATGGCTTCGGCGAGTTCAACCATGCCGTGCATCAACGCGGGGGATAATTGATGCGTTGCAGGGGTTGCGGCTCGGGCAGCGAGTCGATGGCGTTTTTCAGCGCATTGATCCCTTTGGCGCGGGTCGCCACCAGCGATATCACCGGGCACCCCAGTTGCAGGGCAAGCTCTGGAATATCCAGACTAATATGCCGCGAGGCGGCGATATCGAGCATGTTCAGTACCACGATGCACGGCACGCCCAGGTCAAGCAGTTGCAGCGTGAGATAGAGATTGCGCTCGAGGTTGGAGGCATCGATAACATTGATAAGCATGTCCGCGTCGTCGCCGAGAATATAGCGGCAGGCGATTTGCTCATCGAGCGAGGTTTCGCGGGATAACGTGGTCAGCGAATAGGTGCCCGGCAGATCCACCAGCTTCACACGATGTGCGCCGGTAGAAAAGTGGCCCTCCTTGCGCTCGACGGTGACTCCAGACCAGTTGCCGACCCGCTGCTGTAAGCCTGTCAGACGATTGAACAGGGTCGTTTTGCCGGAATTCGGATTGCCAATCAGCCCCACAGTGAGCGGCTTGAGGCCACGCGTTTTCATCGACAGAGTCATGATGGCTGCCCCTGGGTGGAAGCATTGCCCGGCGATTGCAGCTCGAGGTTCAGGAAAAGCAGGTCTTTTTTCGCAGGGCAAGCTGCGTGCGGCAGGTTTCGATATGCAGGGGATCGCCAAACGGGGCCACGCGCATAACGTTAAACACCGCGCCCGGCAACATGCCGAGCGACAGCAGTTTTTGCCGATAACTCGGGCTGATATCGCGGGAGAAACCGATGATTTTGTAGCTACGCCGAGTCAGAAACTGCATGGTGAATCCTCTTGCTGATGGCACCGGCTACCTGGCTGCAAAAAATAATCTTATTAACTTATTGAATAATAAGGTTAATAATAATCATTCCCGCCGGATTTTCGCGTGATAGTGTGGGTAGTTTCGAGAGGTGACTATCCTAGTCGTGAAAGAGGAGAGATTATTGACGCAGCGCAGATTTCGGCGAGTAATCAGGAAAAATTAAGGAATTTAAGCAAAAAAATCACCGCCTGTGTCCAGACGATGATTCGAATTAAACGAGGCAACGGTAATGCTCTCCTCGCTGCCCGGCATCGGGCCGATACAGGAGAAAGGGTCTGTGTCGCCCTGCGAGATTTACTTTTTCTTGCCGAACCGCCGCGGCGAGCGCATCGGCCATCGCATTGTTACCCGCACTGCTGTTGCCACGACCCGGTGCGGCCGGTGCGGCGCGTTTCTGGGCGTCACGGCCTTTACCGGCAGCCGGAGCTGACGGTGCGCTGCTTCGACGCGCAGGGGCTTCGCCCGGTTGCTCGTCAAGCCGCATGGTCAGCGCGATACGCTTGCGTTGGAGATCCACTTCCATCACTTTGACCTTGACGATATCGCCGGTTTTCACCACGGTATGCGGGTCTTCGACAAACTTGTTGGCCAGCGACGAGATATGCACCAGACCATCCTGATGCACGCCGATATCCACAAAGGCACCAAAGTTGGTGACATTGGTGACCGTGCCTTCCAGCACCATACCCGGCGTCAGGTCGTTCATGGTTTCGACGCCTTCGGCAAAGGTTGCGGTCTTGAACTCGGGACGCGGATCGTGCCCGGGTTTCTCCAGCGCCTTGATGATGTCGGTCACGGTAGGTACGCCGAAACGCGCGTCGGCAAACTCGCTGACTTTCAGGCCGCGCAGCACGTTGGCGTCGCCTATCAAGTCTTTCAGCGCCATTTCGGTCGCGGCCAGAATGCGCTGCACTACCGGATAGGTTTCAGGGTGAACCGTCGAGGCATCCAGCGGGTTGTCGCCGTGATTGATGCGCAGGAAGCCCGCGCACTGCTCGAACGCTTTCGGGCCGAGACGGCTGACTTTCAGCAGTTGTTCACGATTGCGGAACTGGCCGTTTTCATCACGCCAGTTAACGATATTCTGCGCCATCATGCGGGTTAATCCGGCAACGCGAGTCAACAGTGGCACTGAGGCGGTGTTCAGGTCTACGCCAACGGCGTTCACACAGTCTTCCACGACCGCGTCCAGCTTCTTCGCCAGCAGACTCTGGCTGACGTCGTGCTGATACTGACCCACGCCGATGGATTTCGGGTCGATCTTCACCAGTTCCGCCAAAGGATCCTGCAAACGGCGAGCGATGGAGACGGCACCGCGAATCGAGACGTCAAGGTCAGGGAACTCAAGCGCCGCCAGCTCGGAAGCCGAATAGACAGACGCGCCCGCTTCGCTGACGATCACTTTCTGCGCGGTAACCTGCGGGAACTGCTTTTGCAGTTCAATAAAGAAGCGTTCGGTTTCGCGTGAAGCCGTACCGTTGCCGATAGCGACCAGCTCGACGTTGTGCTTGATGCACAGTGCGGCAACCTGCTGCGCCGCTTTCGCCGCCTGACCGGTGTGTGGATACACGGTGTCGATGCCGACCAGCTTGCCGGTGTTGTCGACAACCGCCACCTTCACCCCGGTGCGCAGACCCGGATCGAGACCCATGGTTGCCCGCATGCCGGCCGGTGCGGCCATCAGCAGGTCGTGCATGTTACGTGCAAAGACGTTGATGGCCTCATCTTCGGCGCGCTCGCGCACGGTGCTCATCAGCTCGGTTTCAAGGTGCATCAACACCTTGATGCGCCAGGTCCAGTTCACGACCGCGCGACGCCAGACGTCGGCAGGTGCGTTGTTCAGTTTTAGCCCAAGATGGTCGATGATTATCTGCTCGGCGTAACTCTCGCGCGGCGGTTCGTCGAATTGGGGATCGGCATTCAGCGCCAGTTGCAGCACGCCTTCGTTGCGGCCGCGGAACATCGCCAGCGCGCGGTGCGACGGCACCTGTGAAATCGGTTCATGGTGATCGAAATAGTCACGGAACTTCGCGCCGTCCTGCTCTTTGCCTTCGACCATGCGTGAGGTCAGGTGAGCATTTTTCCACAGATAGTCGCGGACTTTGGCCAGCAGTGTCGCGTCTTCGGCAAAACGCTCCATCAGGATATAGCGCGCGCCATCGAGCGCGGCTTTGGTATCGGCAACGCCTTTATCGGCATCAATATAGGGGCGGCCGCGTCTTCCGGCACCTGGTCGGCATTGTGCCACAGCAGGTCGGCCAGCGGCTCGAGACCGGCTTCAATCGCAATCTGCCCACGCGTGCGGCGCTTGGGTTTGAACGGCAGATAAAGGTCTTCCAGTTCGGTCTTGCTCAGCGTACCGTTGATGGCGTTTGCAAGATCGTCGCTTAGCTTGCCCTGTTCCTCGATGGACTTGAGGATAGTCTGGCGGCGGTCTTCAAGTTCACGCAAATAACCAAGACGGGTGTCCAACTGACGCAGTTGGGTATCATCCAACCCGCCGGTGACTTCCTTACGATACCGCGCGATAAACGGCACGGTATTACCTTCATCCAGTAAGCGGACGACCGAAGCAACCTGCTCGGGGCGTACCTGCAATTCTGTCGCGATGATGCGGCTCAGTTGATCATTCATAGTTATAGAGAATTTTTAGGTGAAAACAGGGGGACAGTTATACGTTTTGAACGCTGAAAATGCCAGTCATCTCCATGCCGACGCTGGCGTTTTGAGATAGATGGAAGGTTACCCGGCGGCAGGGTAGGTTATCTCGTTGACATACCAGACGGCGTCGCCGACCGGCGTATTGACGATGGCGCTGTCGCCGACCTCTTTTTTCAGCAGGGCGCGTGCCATCGGCGAGTCGATGGAGATGTAATCCTTGCGGCCGAAAATCTCGTCATAACCGACAATGCGAAAACTCAGCGTCTGGCCTTCTTCGTTTTCTATCTCGACCTGTGCGCCGAAAAACACCTTGCCGTCTTGCTGCGGCGAATAATCGACAATCCGCAGCTCTTCCATGCATTTGGTGAGATAGCGGATACGGCGGTCAATCTCGCGCAGGCGCTTTTTATTGTACTGGTAATCGGCATTTTCACTTCTGTCGCCGAGGCTCGCTGCCCACGTGACTTTTTTCGTGACTTCGGGGCGATCTTCGCGCCAGAGAAAGTCGAGTTCCTGTTTGAGTTTCTGGTAGCCTTCGCGCGTAATCAGCTTGGTTTTCATCGGCTTCTTCGTTTTGGTCGGTGGAGATAAAGCATGAGGGCAGAATAACTCAGCGCGGAACATCAAGGAATAGCCGATTCCCGCCCCTTATCAATATGGGAAGCGTCGCCCAAAAAATGTAAAAAGCATAAAGATATGAACAGACCCCGAAAGGGCGTAGCTTTTGCTGTAAGATCGGCTGAAATCACCAAAAATTATTGATAAATTGGGCAAAGCATAAGCATTGTTACAATTTCGACTAGAATATATACCATTAAAAGCTGTCTGTTAGCCGTAGCTTTTTTACAATACGAGCTTCGGGTATTAGCGCCTTTGGGAGTAATAAAATGCAAGAGAATCACAAGATTCTGGTAGTTGATGACGATATGCGTCTACGCGCACTTTTAGAACGCTATCTGACCGAGCAGGGCTTCCAGGTAAGAAGCGTTGCCAATGCTGAACAAATGGACCGTTTATTGACGCGTGAATCCTTCCATTTGATGGTGCTTGACCTGATGCTGCCGGGCGAAGACGGGCTGTCTATCTGCCGCCGTCTGCGCAGTCAAAGCAACCCTATGCCGATCATCATGGTGACCGCCAAGGGTGAAGAAGTTGACCGTATCGTGGGCCTGGAAATCGGTGCCGACGACTACATTCCAAAACCGTTCAACCCGCGTGAATTGCTGGCCCGCATCCGTGCCGTGCTGCGTCGTCAGGCGAATGAACTGCCAGGCGCACCTTCCCAGGAAGAAGCGGTGATTTCGTTTGGAAAATTCAAACTGAATCTCGGCACCCGCGAAATGTTCCGTGAAGACGAGCCTATGCCGTTGACCAGCGGTGAATTTGCGGTGCTGAAAGCGCTGGTGAGCCATCCTCGCGAGCCGCTGTCCCGCGACAAGCTGATGAATCTGGCGCGTGGCCGTGAATACTCGGCGATGGAGCGTTCCATTGATGTGCAGATTTCGCGTCTTCGCCGTATGGTGGAAGAAGATCCGGCGCATCCGCGTTATATCCAGACCGTTTGGGGTCTTGGCTACGTCTTTGTCCCGGACGGCAGTAAGGCATGAGGAAAATACGCTTCTCACCGCGTAGCTCCTTTGCCCGTACCTTGCTGTTAATCGTCACCCTGCTGTTTGTCAGCCTGGTGACGACCTATCTGGTAGTGCTGAACTTCGCCATTCTGCCAAGTTTGCAGCAGTTCAATAAAGTCCTGGCCTACGAAGTGCGTATGCTGATGACCGACAAGCTGCAACTTGAGGATGGCACACTGCTGGAAGTGCCGCCGGCGTTTCGCCGCGAAATCTATCGTGAGCTGGGCATCTCGCTGTACACCAACTCTGCTGCCGAAGAGAGCGGGTTACGCTGGGCGCAGCACTACGAGTTTCTGAGCCAGCAAATGGCTCAGCAGCTTGGCGGTCCGACCGACGTCCGTGTCGAAGTCAACAAGAATACCCCTGTCGTCTGGCTCAAGACCTGGTTGTCTCCCGACATCTGGGTACGCGTGCCGCTTACCGAAATTCATCAAGGCGATTTCTCGCCGCTGTTCCGTTATACCTTGGCGATTATGTTGCTGGCGATAGGCGGCGCATGGCTGTTTATCCGTATCCAGAACCGACCCCTTGTGGAGCTGGAGCACGCCGCGCTGCAAGTCGGAAAGGGCATTATTCCGCCGCCTTTACGCGAATATGGCGCCTCCGAAGTCCGTTCGGTAACGCGGGCATTCAATCAGATGGCGTCGGGCGTAAAACAGCTGGCTGATGACCGCACGCTGCTGATGGCGGGTGTCAGTCATGACCTGCGTACGCCGCTGACGCGCATTCGTCTCGCCACCGAGATGATGAGTAGCGAAGACGGCTACCTCGCGGAGTCCATCAATAAAGACATCGAAGAGAGCAATGCCATCATCGAGCAATTTATTGATTATCTGCGTACCGGTCAGGAGATGCAGACTGAAATCTGCGATCTCAACTCGATTCTTGGCGAAGTGGTGGCCGCAGAAAGCGGGTATGAGCGCGAGATAGAGACCGATTTGGTCGAAGGCGAGGTGCTGGTAAATGTGCATCCGCTGTCCATCAAGCGTGCTGCGGTGAATATGGTAGTCAATGCGGCGCGTTACGGTAATGGCTGGATAAAAGTCAGCAGCGGTCACGAGTTGAACCGTAGCTGGTTCCAGGTTGAAGACGACGGTCCCGGCATTGAACCGGACCAGCTGGCGCACCTGTTCCAGCCGTTCGTTCGTGGCGACAGCGCGCGTACCATCAGCGGTACCGGCCTTGGGCTGGCTATCGTGCAGCGTATCATCGATGCGCACGCCGGATCGCTTGATATCGGCAAGAGTCCGCGCGGCGGGCTCAGGTTTAGGGCTTATCTGCCGCACTCGGTAAAAGAGGCGACGACGGCGACGACGAATCCGGTCAAAAACAGTGAAATCAGTTAGCGAAAGAGATTACGCGTTGGGTTGAAAGCAAAAAGGGCAGGCACCGTTAAACGTGCCTGCCCTTTGCATTTGAAGCGAGCAAAGGCGTCAGGATTTCCGACTCATGATGAAATACTCTGCCGAGTCTTCTCTCCATCGCGGACTGCCCCGGTTTTCCCAGGGGTTAATCAGGCTGAGACCTGTCGATGCGAAGCGGGCAAGATCCTGGGTCGCGAGGCGAGCCTGATGCTGCTGGCAGATGGCGACGTTTTGCAGGTCAGTTTGATTGAGCGGAGCGGGAGCATGTTGATTCTCGGCAAAGAGCCGGGCATAAATCAGCGCGCTGTGTGCGTCAAAGGCCAGCAGTCGGCCTGCAAAATCCTGATTCAGCGTTTCAAGCAATAACGTTGAAATCTGGTTTTTTGCGGACCTTCTGCCAGCGCTTCAATACCCGTGAAAAGTTCGGCGACAGAAAGGGCGGTCAAAAACAGCTGCTGTGCATCCTGGGCATCCAGCCATTCCAGCAACGGCTTGTGCGGTTTTGGCCGCACTAACTCGGCAATGACCGAGGTGTCGAGCACAATCACGGCTTTTCTTCCGACGCAGGGGAGCGCTCGCCACGCGGAGGAAGCGCGAGATCGACGCCTCCGCTTTGCGAGAATCGCTGTTGCAGGCGACTGCCCAAACCATAGCTTGGCGGGCTGCCTTGCAGCGCCTGCCGAAGAATGGTTCGGGCCTCTTCTTCCATGGAATGCCCGTTTTTAGCCGCCGACAGCCGCAGCAAATCTTTGACCTCGTCATCAAGGTTGCGGATTGTCAGCGTTGCCATTACAGCTTGGGCCCGGCACTTTCCAGCGCAGCGCCGGTATCGGTGTCGGTATATTTGCTGAAGTTCTCGACGAACAGCGTCGCCAGCGCCTCCGCCTTGGTCTGCCATTCGTCGGCGCTCGGGTAGGTGGCACGCGGATCAAGAATCTGCGTATCTACACCCGGCAACGTCTGCGGTACGGCCAGATCAAAGATTGGCAGCTGTGTCGTCGGCTGATTGTCGATTTCACCGCTCAGGATGGAGTCGATAATCGCGCGGGTATTTTTCAGTGAAATACGTTTACCGGTGCCGTTCCAGCCGGTATTGACCAGATAGGCCTTCGCACCGGAAGCTTTCATGCGTTTTTCCAGCACTTCTGCATACTGCGTAGGATGCAGGGTGAGGAAAGCGGCGCCGAAACAGGCGGAGAAGGTTGGCGTCGGCTGGGTTACACCGCGCTCGGTACCGGCCAGTTTGGCGGTAAAACCGGACAGGAAATAGTATTGCGTCTGTTCGTCATTCAGGCAGGAAACCGGCGGCAGTACGCCGTAGGCATCGGCCGTCAGGAAGATTACCTTGGTGGCATGACCCGCTTTCGACACCGGCTTGACGATATTGTCGATGTGATAGATAGGGTAGGTCACACGAGTGTTTTCGGTTTTTGAGCCGTCGTTGAAATCGATTTTACCTTCGGCATCCACTGCGACGTTTTCCAGCAGGGCATCACGGCGAATGGCACCAAAGATATCGGGTTCGGCTTCCTGACTCAGATTGATGGTTTTCGCGTAGCAACCGCCTTCGAAGTTAAACACGCCTTCGTCGTCCCAGCCGTGCTCGTCGTCACCGATAAGCTTGCGTTTAGGATCGGTGGAAAGTGTTGTTTTACCGGTGCCCGAAAGGCCGAAGAACACTGCGACATCCCCTTTCTCGCCGACGTTGGCCGAGCAGTGCATGGAAGCAATGTCGTTGAGCGGCAGCAGATAGTTCATCACCGCGAACATCCCTTTTTTCATTTCGCCGCCGTACCAGGTGCCGCCAATCAGCTGCACGTTCTCGGTCAGGTTGAATGCGATGAAGTTTTCAGAGTTCAGACCCTGTTCCTGCCAGTTGGGATTGCTGCACTTCGCGCCGTTGAGCACCACGAAATCGGGTTTGAAATCCACCAGCTCTTCGTCGGTAGGGCGAATAAACATGTTTTTGACAAAGTGTGCCTGCCACGCCACTTCCGTGACGAAACGCACTTTGAGACGGGAATTTTCATTGGTGCCGCAGAAGGTATCGACCACGAACAAACGTTTGCCCGACAGCTGCTCGCCGACCAGCTTTTTCAGCTCAAGCCAGGTTTCCTGACTCAGCGGTTTGTTGTCGTTTTTGCCTTTGCCCTGATCTGACCACCACACGGTGTCGCGCGTTGTGTCGTCGCGGACGATGTATTTGTCTTTCGGCGAACGGCCGGTGAAAATGCCGGTGTCCACGTTGATGGCGCCAAGCTCGGTCAACTGACCGCGTTCAAATCCTTCAAGACCGGAAGCCTGCTCTTCCTGATACAACAGCTCGTAACTCGGATTATAAATAATTTCACTTGCCTGCGAGATCCCGTATTGGGTGAGCTCGTCGGCCGAAAATGGTGTAGTAGACATATCCCTGCTCCTTATATACATCGTCTGTCTGCGCGATATTGTAGGGAGAACAATAGTCGTTTTACACGGCCGTAACCAAATAAATGAAGCTATTGGGACATTTTTGGTAGATTTGCGAAGTAGAGCACAAGGTGGTGTAACAGGAGCAGCTAATAAACTGCTCCTTTGCTGGATTTTTATGCGGCAAAAACTTAGTGGATGCTGTCATTAGTGCTGTTGGCACCGGAACGGATAGACACCATGTCCATCGCATCGAAGAGATAATGACTGCCGCAATAGTCGCAGTGCATGTCAATTTCCTTATCTTCTTCAAGCATTTCCAGAATTTCGGCATCAGGCAGCGTCAGCAAGGCATCGGCGCAGCGCTGACGGGAGCAGGTGCACTTGAAGCACACGTCCTGCGGCTCATACAGCGTGACCTCTTCCTGGTGATACAGACGATAAAGTACTTCGTTCGCCGGCAGGGTGAACAGCTCTTCCGCCTTGATGGTCGTGGTCAGTTGCGCCAGGTGACTGAACTCTTCCGCATCGGTTTCCTGCGCAGGCAGAACCTGAAGCAGCATCCCGCCTGCGGCCGCCTTGCCTTCGGACTCGCCGGTGCGAATGAAGATGCGGGTTGGCAGCTGTTCGGAGCGCATGAAGTAGTCTTCCAGACATTCGGCCAGCGTTTCGCCTTCCAGACCCACAACGCCCTGATAGCGCTCGCCTTCGGTCGGCGAAATGGTGATCACCATATAACCGTTGCCAAGCATCTGCTTAAGCGTACTGTCGGGGGCAATCTCACCCTGCAAACGCGCAACACCGCGCATCTCCTGAAGGTTATTGCCGTTGATAACGGCCAGCTTCAGAGGACCGTCGCCCTGAACCTGCACCGTGATATCGCCGTCGAATTTCAGGGTGGCCGTCAACAGGCTGGTAGCCACCAGCATTTCGCCCAGCAGATTCTGCACTTCGGCCGGATAATCATGGCCTGCCACTATCTGCTGGAAGGTGTCGCTCAGTGAAACCAGTTCACCGCGCACGGCGTGATGATTAAATAAATAACGATGTAATTGATCTTGGGTAGACATATTCATTCCTAATTTGGCGATTCCCGCGGCCTTTGGCTGTTCTGCCACCAATGACGCGTGAAGGGGCTATTCAGAATCGCTGTATTTAAATTTTATCAGGCTGCGCCGCTCTTTCTTGTCGGGCCGCCGATCGGGATGTGGCATCGTCAGGGCATTCATCTTGCGGGCCTGCGAGATTTTCTCTCGATTCGCCACGCTGGTTTCCGTTTCCCGATAAAGCTGCTGTGCCTGTTCTGCGCTGCGCCGTTGATCGGTGACATCCAGAACAATGACGACTTTCTCGTCGTTACCCTGACGCAGCTTGATTTCGGCGTTAAGCTCAACCAGCTTGCTGGGTTTCCCCGCTGGCCGTTGTAATGAACCTTACCGCCTTCGATCATCTCGCGGGCCAGCGCGCGTGTTTTATAGAAACGCGCAGCCCATAGCCATTTGTCGAGACGAACGGCGTTATCTTCCTTTTCTGGTGCTTTTCCCTTCATGACTCCTCCCGTTTCGGCAGGGACATCATCGGCTGAGGCCGCGGCGGTTAACCTAGAGGTAACAGACTGCGGTAGTCACTGATTGAAGGATGGCCCTGAAATGACTTTGCCGCCATCGTGGAGTCGGGATTTTCTATTCCGAGACAGTAGCGGATCCCGTAGGTTTTCGCTGCATCGAGAATAGGTTCGCCGTCGTCCACGAAAAGCGTTCTTGCCGGATCAAAACCGGTTTGCTGCTGTACGGCAGCCCAGAGGCGCTGATCTTCTTTCGGATAACCAAATGTGTGGGTGGAAAGTAATAAATCAAGGTGCTGGTCTAAACCGGTGTGCTCGATTTTTACGGCCAGGCTATGCGGATGGGCGTTTGTCAGCAAGATGGTTCGGCGGCCACTTTGACGCAACGCCTGTAAAAACGGGCCGGTGTCGTCGCGCAGACGCGCATTGCTGCCACTCTCCGTGGTCATCCGGTAAATATCCAGGTCGAGCTTTTTACTCCAATAGTCGAAGCAGTACCAGTTCATTGTGTGCTGTACGGCCAGATATTCCTGATGGATATGCTGTTTCGCCTCGGCCATCGAGATCTGCTGTTTCTCGCTGAGGGCCAGCGGAACCTGCTCGAGCCAGAAACGGCTGTCGAAGGCTAAATCCAGCAGCGTTCCGTCCATGTCGAGCAGAACGGTGTCGATGTCTTTCCAGTTCAGGTCCAGCGTCATGCAAGTATACTCGGTATTCGACGACGCACTTAGTCGAGCGTGTGCGGCGTCGGGGTAATCAGTGTCGGATTAAAACAGTTACTGTAATAAGCCAGGATTTTTTCCATCCGCAGCTTGTCATTGAGTCGACGTTTAATCAACAGCGCCACGTTGACGATAAGCGTGGCGACCACGATAACCAGCAAGATGGTGGTGCCGAGATAACGCCACAGCGTCGAGATATCCGGTTCGCTGTGCAGCGAAATATGCCGCGTGCCGTTGGCATCGATGCTGATGTTGGTAATGATGCCCTGCGCCGAGAAGGGGGTGTGCAGCAGCATGGATGACAGCGTTTGCAGCTGTTTCCACTGTTCGAGCGGATTATAGGCCAGCAGCGACACCGGCGGTTTGACCTCGGGAACCAGCTGCTTGCCTTCGTCATTACTGATAAGGAATCCGCCCGGCGGCGGGCTGTTGAGCGCTTCGGCGGCGCGCAGGGTTTCGTGCGAATAGAAGGCGGTGGTCGCCGTATTGACCAGTTCGTTGAGCGAATCGGCACTGACCGGGCGCAGCAGCACATTCATGCCTTTAAGGGCGCCCGATTTGGCGCGTTTTACAAGCGTCACCCAGTTATCGGCGTTGCCCAGGTTCACCAGTGCATTCTTCAATCTCACACAATCTTCACTGTTGCTGCATAGCGCTTCGGTTTTCAGCACGATATCCGAAAAATCATCCAGCAGGATCATGCCCGATTTTTCGATGGCCGTCGCCAGCTGCGGGTTCAGCGTCTGCTCGACGCCATTGCTGCCCGGATGCAGCTGCGTGCGCACCGTCGCCAAGAGGTCATCGGCTGCTTCGATAGTCTCGGATTCCGGCATCGGCAGCGGGGCCGCTTCGTTCCAATAGACGGCGGAGCAGTCAAAAGGCATAAACGGCGAACTGTTTGCCGCGCTCAGGCGGGGAGGGACGTAGCACATGCCATTACCCTGCACCTTTAGCGTATCGCCCACGCGCAGCGGCGTTTTTTCAAGAGCCGCCACGCTGTTGACCTGCGTACTCTGCGCACCCTGCAACCAGGCAACGCTTAGCTTGAGCGGCAGACTTAGCGGAATGTAGGTCAGCATCACCAGCAGTAAAATCAGCGACACCAAGGTGTAAATCAGGTTTCTGCCCCAGCGCTGCAACGGGAAGTGCTTCACTTCGTCGTGCAGGGAAAGATAGCGGCCCTGACGCACGACCTGGCTGTTCAGGTAAACGTCGATGTCGGTTTTCTGACCCAGTTCGCGGCTGATAAAAGGCTGCCAGTGCGGCGGATAGACCAGGTCGACAACGCCGAGTGAAATATTGCTGATATCGCCCTGCTTCGACTCGCCAAACAAACCCCAGCGTTTCGGCATGCCGCGCAGGCAGTGGATCTCTTTGCGGTTTCGGCCAAGCTTTTCAGACATCATGCGCCAGCCAACCCATAGGGCGAGCAGCACGATGACGGCGCTCATCCACGGCAGGATGGCGGGAGGACCCACTAATGTCGCGAAAATCAGGATAAGGATAAGGGAAAGCGCAAAAGCTTCCCGTAATCCGCGCGATTGGGTCAGCTGATGTTCTTCCCGCGTTTCGTGACGGACACTGAGCAATTCGACGTGATCGTTCTCTTCAGGACGAATCGAGGCGTTTTGCGGCGGCGTGGCAATCACGGCCGAGGTCACCGAAGCGCGGTCGTAAATATGGTCGACCAGCGAATGTCCGTTCAGTGAAATCACCAACGGGATCGTTTGCGTCTTGATAAGCTCGACATGATTTTCCTGGGCGATGAACTGCTCCCAGAACAAAGGCAAATGAATTTCGGTGGTTTCGAGGAAATAACGCCATTTATTGGGATCGTCGCTGGCGAGGCCGTAGCGGGTAATGGCGCGGGTCACGGAGTAGACATTTTCGCTTTTGGCGGTCAACGCCAGCTTGTCGCGCTGCAAAACGAGATTGCTGCGGTGCGTCATGGGCGTCTGGCTAAGCGGATCGTTCTGGCGGAAGTATTTCTCTACGGCATCGCGCTCCTGCTGAGTTAATTTGCGCTGATTCGGTTTCGAGAAATGCATGCTGGAGGAAGCCAATCGTCGGCGTTGCAACGCAAATCTCAGGCCAAAGCCCGCGATAAGCAAAACTGCGCACAATAAAATCAGCGTCTCGACGACTGTACTCATCCTATCCCCGTTCAGATTCAGATGTGTTAGGCCATCTGATTGAAAATTCTACACATAATAAAAATATGAAATTTAAGGTTCAAAATAGTTAGAACGTATCTTTTTATCAGGAAGAAGTTTTATTATTGTAATCAATATACTATTCGGATGAACGAATCGGTTCATACCACTGTAAATAATAACAATATTCTCCCTCGACAGGGTATCGGCATAATCCTATTTTTAAATATGCCAACTTTTGTTATCACCCAAAGGCCATCCGAAAGCGGCCAGATATTACGCTATTTCGCCAAAAAAGGCAGGGGTGACGAATAATCACCTTCAAAGATTGCGATACGGGTGAGCATTAACGCATTATAGGGTTATCAAGTGTTCGGCAGTAAAGGCTGGCTGTAGTCAGGTTTGGTCGCAGCGAGGGGGATATTATCATTGGGGACGATATGGATAAGCATCTGCAAAAACCTAAGATCCTGAAAGTTGAAACTGTAGCTCGCTCCCGTTTGTTTACTATCGAGTCTGTCGACCTGACGTTCAGCAACGGCGAACAGCGCGTGTATGAACGAATGCGTCCTTCAGACCGGGAAGCCGTGATGATTGTGCCGATTATCGGCGACGATCTGCTGCTGATTCATGAATACGCGGTCGGGATTGAAGGCTATGAGCTGGGCTTTCCCAAGGGGCTTATCGATCCGGGCGAGAGCGTTCTCGAAGCCGCAAACCGCGAGCTGATGGAAGAGGTCGGCTATGGCGCGCAGCATTTTGACGTGCTGGCCAAACTGACAATGGCGCCTTCGTACTTTTCGAGCCGCATGAATATCGTTATCGCCAAATCGCTTTATCCCAAAAGTCTGGTAGGCGACGAGCCAGAGCCTCTGCCGCAAACCCGCTGGCCCATCTCGCGCATGATGGAGCTCTTGCAGCAGCCCGATTTCAACGAAGCAAGAAACGTTAGCGCGCTGTTTCTGGCCCACGATTTCCTGACCCGCCAGGCAAGATAATTTGCGCCGAAGACAGACGCCAAGCGCTCCGATTCCCAAAACACAGATTCCTCAATAGAAAAAGCCGGACTGAATCATCTTCAGTCCGGCTTTTTTATGAGGCGTTAAAAAGCCTGGGATGCGTTAGAACAGCTCTTTCGACTGACCGTCGGTATCCATGATGGTAGTTCCGACATCGTGCACGGCGTGCTCGGTCGGCTGCGTGCCATCGATGAAGTATTCCGCACGACTGCCGCCGGAACCGTCAGCCAGCTTGCCGCTGCGCTTGTCGATATTGACGGTCACAATGCCCGGAGGAGGGCTGAGCATCTGCTCCGGCACGCCGTCGAGAATGGTTTTCATATACTCGTCCCATGCCGGTTGCGCGCTCTTCGCGCCGCCTTCGTAGCCGGAGAGCTGATCGTCAATTTCGCCCGAGGCCGTAGTGCGCCCCAAATCACGGCGGTGATCGTCAAAGCCGATATACACGGAAGTGACCACACCCGGACCGTATCCGGAGAACCACGCGTCTTTCGAGCTGTTTGTGGTGCCGGTCTTGCCGCCGATATCACGGCGTTTCAGGTCGCGGCCCGCACGCCAGGCCGTGCCCATCCAGCCGGGTTCGCCGTAGATGTTGCTGTTCAGCGCATCGTGAATCAGGAACGACAGCTGGGTGCTGATGACGTGTGGCGCATACTGCTGCTCACTGTCGCTCTGCACCTGATTTGGCGTCACCTGCTCAAGCTGAGGCTTCGGCACGGTGTCATTTTTCGCTTCACTCGACACCGCAACGTTTTCGACATTGTCGTCCGACAGCACTGCCGTCTTCTGCGAGTTACCGTAAATCACCGGAATGTCGCAGGTTTCACAGGCGATTCGCGGTTTGGCTTCAAACACGGTCTTGCCGAAATCATCGGTGATTTTGGCAATAAAGTAAGGGTCAATCAGGTAGCCACCGTTGGTCAGCGCAGCATAGCCACGCACCAGCTGCATGGGCGTGAAGGAGGCCGAACCCAGCGCCAGTGATTCCGAATGCACAATGTTTTCAGGCGGGAAGCCGAAACGTTGCAGATAATCGGCGGCATAGTCGACGCCCATCGCGCGCATCGCACGTACCATGACCACGTTCTTCGACTGTCCGAGACCCTGACGCAAACGAATGGGGCCGTCATAGGTTGCCGGTGAGTTTTTCGGACGCCATTCGGTGCCTGCGCCTGCATCCCAGCGGGTGATTGGCACGTCATTCAGGATTGACGCCAGCGTCAGTCCCTTGTCCATCGCGGCGGTATACAGGAATGGCTTGATGTTCGAACCGACCTGACGCAGCGCCTGCGTTGCGCGGTTGAACTTGCTCTGGTTGAAGTCGAAACCGCCGACCAGCGCTTCGACTGCGCCGGTAACGTTATTCAGAGAAACAATCGCCGAGTTGACGTCCGGCACCTGCGCCAGCCACCAGTCATTGCCGACTTTACGCACCCAGATCTGCTGACCCGGCTGCACCACGTCGCCCACTTTCTTGGGATTCGGGCCCTGACTGACATCGGAACGGAAGGCGCGGGCCCAGCTCATGCCGCTAAACGGCATGCTGATGTTGTCGCCGTTGGCCATGGTAGCCGTGGCCTGCGTGTTATCGATCTGCGTAACAACGGCCGGGAACAGCGGTCCATAGACGGGCAGCGTTTTCAGCGAGGCAACGATTTTCTTTTGATCCCACGCCATCTCGCCCACTTTCCACAGCTGGTTCGACGGACCCCGGTAGCCATGACGCATGTCGTAGGCCATCACGTTGTTGCGCAGGGCATCCTGTGCCGCCAACTGGGTTTTGCGGGTCACGGTGGTATAGACCTTATAGCCATCGTTGTAGGCGTTGTCGCCATAACGTTTCACCATTTCCTGACGCACCATCTCGGTGAGATAAGGCGCGGAGAAAGCGATTTCCGGCGGATGGTAGTTCGCCACCAGCGGCTGCTGACGCGCGTCGTCGTACTGCGCCTGAGTGATGTATTTTTCATCCAGCAGACGTGCCAGTACCACGTTGCGACGGGCAAGCGCGCGATCGTGCGAGTACAGCGGGTTAAAGGTCGACGGCGCTTTCGGCAGACCGGCAATCACGGCCATTTCACTCAGCGTCAGTTGGTCGACGTTTTTGCCGAAATAGACCTGCGCCGCAGAACCCACGCCATAGGCGCGATAACCCAGATAGATCTTGTTGAGATAAAGCTCGAGGATCTCGTCTTTGGTCATCATCTGTTCGATGCGGATAGCCAGGAACGCTTCTTTAATCTTTCGCGTCAGTGTGCGCTCTGGACTCAGGAAGAAGTTTCTCGCCAGCTGCTGGGTGATGGTACTCGCCCCCTGCGTTGCACGGCCGGACAGCATGGCAACCGAAGCCGCACGGAAAATACCGACCGGGTCGATACCGTGATGCTCATAGAAGCGGCTGTCCTCGGTGGCGATAAACGCATGCACCAGCTCCGGCGGGATCTGGTCGAGTTTCAGAGGAATACGACGCTTTTCACCGTACTGGGCGATTAATTCGCCGTCGGCGCTGTAAACCTGCATAGGTATTTGCAAGCGCACGTCTTTTAACGTCGCGACGTCCGGCAGCTGTGGTTCGATATATTTGTAGAGTCCATATATCGAGGTGGCTCCCAGCACAATGCAACACACTACAAGGATCAATAAATACTTTACGAACTTCACCTGATATTTCCCATTCAATGACATTTGGGCAGTTTATAAACAGCCGCGCGCGCAGTACGGTAGTCGAAGGCAGAGTATAAAAGCAAGTCTGCCTCGGCGATATGCCCACCGAACTCGCTGGGTATCCTTTTACCGACAAGGAAGTGTAATACAATGCGACACTTAACGTGGCAAGTGGGTCTGGATATTCAAAACGGCTGTGCCAGAGCTATCGGCGTTCAGAAACGACGTAACGGATGGCAGTTGCGCCACTGGTGGCAGCAGCCGTTGCCGCAGGAGGTCATGCGGCAAGGAATATTACATGAGACTGAACAATTAATCGTCATTTTATCGCGTTGGCGACGCCGTTTGCCGGGCACTTTTTCTCTGCGTATCTGTCTTCCTGCCGAGCGGATAATTCAGATTCGTCTGCCGACACCCGACATCCGGCTGCAGGAACCTCACCGCGACGCCTTCATCCGCACCTCCGCCGCCAAACAACTCCCGCTGGCGGTAGAGTCTCTAACGCTCGACTACCGCTGTGAATCCGCGGCTTCGACCGAGTTGATTGTAACGGCGGCAAGGCGCGAAGAGCTGGACTCCTGGCAGCATTGTCTGAAACAGGCGAAGCTGTTTCCCGAGACGGTCGAACTTACGCCCTGCGCGATTCAGGCGGCGGCCAGTGCGGCGGGCGTGCCGGCCGAATCCTTGCTGCTGCATCGTCTCGAGCAACACTGGCTGTGGGTCGCGCCGCACGGCCTGCCGTTTCAGTTCGGGTTGCTGGAAGATGAAGACATTGACGAGCCTGCCCGGCTTCGCGAAAAGCTAGCCACCCTTTATCGCCATCGGAAACTCTGCAATGACGAGCTCTATTTCACCAGCACAGGCGATGATCCCTTGCCCGACGGGATGCGCAGATGGTCTGCGTTTGACGCGTTTCAACAGGTGTCGCCGCCGCTGCCCGTGAATCCGGGTGCCTTTGCCATTGCCGCCGGTCTGGCAGTGCGCGCGGCTGATAACTGATGCTGCGCGTAAATCTTCTGCCATGGCGTGAAAGGCAGCGCCAGCGGCGTTATCGATTATGGACACGCGTTTTTATGCTCGGGATGGCGGCGATAGCAGCGGCATTGCTGCTGGCCGGTTTCTTTCATCGGCAACTTAACCAGCAACGCGAGCTGAGTCTGAAAAGGCAAAGCGATTATCGCACGGCGCTGCAAAGCCAGTTCGA